>JAKLKW010000027.1 GCA_023150455.1 Alphaproteobacteria bacterium
GGTGGCGCCGCAGCACAAGGCCGGCCAGCGCCTGCTCGAGCACCTGAAGAACGCGAACAAGGATGCCAATTCCGAGCTGCCGCGCCTCGCCCTCAAGCTCGCCACCGGCGCCGGCAAGACCACGGTCATGGCCATGCTGATCGCCTGGCAGACCATTAACGCCGTGCGCCGCCCGGGCAGCAGCCGCTTCACCCGCGGCTTCCTGGTCGTCACGCCGGGCCTGACCATCAAGGACCGGCTGCGCGTGCTGCAGCCGAACGATCCCGACAGCTACTACAAGGACCGCGAGCTGGTGCCGAACGACCTGCTGGAGGAGATCAACCGCGCCAAGATCGTCATCACCAACTACCACGCCTTCAAGCTGCGCGAGCGAATGGAGCTGTCGAAGGGCGGCCGGTCGCTGCTGCAAGGCCGCGGCGAGGAGCTGAAGACGCTGGAGTCCGAAGGCCAGATGCTCCAGCGCGTCATGCCCGATCTCATGGGCCTCAAGAACATCCTGGTGCTGAACGACGAGGCGCATCACTGCTATCGCGTCCGTCCCAAGGACGACGACGAGGAGGACCTCAAGGGCGACGAGCGCAAGGAGGCGGAGAAGAACAACGAGACGGCGCGGCTCTGGGTTTCGGGCCTGGAAACGGTCGACCGCAAGCTCGGAGTCGGCCGCGTGTTCGACCTGTCGGCCACGCCATTCTTCCTGCGCGGCTCGGGCTATGCCGAGGGCACGCTGTTCCCCTGGACCATGAGCGACTTCTCGCTGATGGACGCGATTGAGTGCGGCATCGTCAAGCTGCCGCGCGTGCCGGTGGCGCAAAACATCCCCGGCGACGAGATGCCGGTGTTCCGGAACCTGTGGGAGAACATCCGCAAGGACATGCCCAAGAAGGGTCGCGGCAAGGCCGAAGGCCTCGACCCGTTGAAGCTGCCCACGCGGCTGCAGACTGCGCTGCAGGCGCTCTATGGCCACTACGAGGAGACGTTCGAGCTATGGCAGAAGCAGGGCGTCAAGGTGCCGCCCTGCTTCATCATCGTCTGCCAGAATACGGCGATCTCGAAGCTGGTCTACGACTACGTGTCCGGTTTCCAGCGGCAGAACGAGGACGGATCGAGCACGCTGGAGAACGGCCGCCTAGCCCTGTTCCGCAATTTCGACGAGGTCACCGGCAACGCGCTACCGCGTCCGAACACGCTGCTGATCGACAGCGAGCAGCTCGAGGCCGGCGACGCGCTGGATCCGAATTTCCGTGCCATGGCCGCCGACGAGCTGGTGCGCTTCCGGCGCGAGATCGTCGAGCGCACCGGCGATGCCCGCGCTGCAGACAACATCACGGACCAGGAGCTGCTGCGCGAGGTGATGAACACGGTAGGCAAGCCCGGCACCCTGGGCGGCGCGATCCGCTGCGTCGTCTCGGTTTCGATGCTGACCGAGGGTTGGGACGCGAACACGGTCACCCACGTCCTAGGCATCCGCGCATTCGGCACGCAGCTCCTGTGCGAGCAGGTCATCGGGCGCGCCCTGCGGCGCCAGTCCTACGACCTGAACGACGATGGCCTGTTCGGCACCGAGTATGCCGACGTGTTCGGCATCCCGTTCGACTTCACCGCCAAGCCGGTCATAGCCCCGCCGCAGCCGCCGCGCGAGACCGTGCAGGTCCGCGCCGTCCGGCCCGAGCGCGATCAACTCGAAATCCGCTTCCCGCGCGTCGAGGGCTACCGCGTCGAGCTGCCCGAGGAGCGGCTGACGGCGGCGTTCACCGACGATTCGCTCCTGGAGATCAACCCCGCGCTGGTCGGCCCCTCGATCACGCGCAATGCCGGGATCATCGGCGAAGCCGTCAACCTGGACCTGGAGCATCTCGACAAGCTGCGGCCGTCGACCGTGCTCTACAACCTGACGCAGCGCCTGCTCTATACGAAGTGGCGCGATCCGGGCGAAGAGCCGAAGCTGCACCTGTTCGGCCAGCTCAAGCGCATCACCAAGCAATGGCTGGACACGTGCCTGGTGTGCACGGGCGGGACCTATCCCGGCGTGCTGATGTACCAGGAACTGGCCGACATGGCCTGCAACCGCATCACGGCCGCGATCACCCTGGCCCATGCCGGCGGCAAGCCGATCAAGGCGCTGCTCGATCCCTACAATCCCACCGGCTCGACCCGCCATGTGCGATTCAATACGTCGAAGACTGACCGTTGGGACACGAGTGGCCCGCCGATCAAGAGCCACATCAATTGGATCGTGCTCGACAGTGACTGGGAAGCCGAGTTCTGCCGCGTCGCCGAATCGCACCCCCGCGTGCATGCCTATGTGAAGAACCACAATCTCGGCCTGGAAGTGCCGTACCGCTACGGCTCGGAGACGCGCAAATACCTGCCGGACTTCATCGTGCTGGTCGACGACGGGCATGGTCCCGACGACCTCTTGCACCTCGTCGTCGAGATCAAGGGGTATCGCGGCGAGGGCGCGAAGGAGAAGAAGACGACGATGGAGGCCTACTGGATCCCCGGCGTGAACCAGCTCGGCAGCTACGGCCGCTGGGCCTTCGCCGAGTTCACCGAGGTGTTCCGGATCGAGTCGGATTTTGCGGCCAAGGTGCAATCCGAGTTCGGCAAGATGATCGAATCTGTTGCATTGCGCGAGATTCCGTCCGTCCTGCCGGATGCTGTCGCATGATCGCATTCGATGACCTTCTTCGCGAGGTGTCGAGGAATGGACGAGTCTGTCCGCAGCCGAAACATTGGCATCGGCTCTACGAACTGCTTCCCGATCGTCGCAGGCGTGGCGCTGGCTGGGAGCCGCCTCTGCCGCTGATCCTGGACGGCTGGCATTGCTCCAGCGACGCAGAGAAGCGCGAGCGGTTCCACCTGCACCTTCGCCGGGCGAACGAACATGGTGCAATCCAGGCAGTCGCCGACCTGCTTCTCGGCTTGAAACCCTGCGATTGGCTAGTAGAGACATAGCGCGATGGCCCCGAAATCTCCTGCAAGACAGCCGGCGAAAAAGACCATCGAGACGCTGACGCACGACGCGGACAGGCGGAAGAACATCCCGACCGCCGAATACCAGTCGGTCATCCAGCAGGAGCAGGAGCATCCCGTCCGCGTCGTCTACGAGCGGCGCAACTGCGACCTCGACCCGCAGCTCGTCTGGCGCGGCAAGGACGAGCGCGACTGGAGCGACCTCGTCGTCCACGCGCCGCCGCTCTACATCCAGGAGAAGGTGCATCCCAAGGCGCTGATCGACGACCTGCTGCGCCAGTCGCGCGAAAGCGCGACCGAGTCGGGAGAGGCCGCGCCCGACCTGTTCGCCGACTTCAACGGCATCCCCAAGGGCGTCGACCGCACCGAGTTCTACCGCCACGACCTCAACTGGTCGAACCGCATGATCCTGGGCGACTCGCTCCAGGTCATGGCCAGCCTCGCCGAGCGCGAGGGCCTGCGCGGCAAGGTGCAGTGCATCTATTTCGACCCGCCCTACGGGATCAGGTTCAACAGCAATTTCCAGTGGAGCACGACCAGCCGCGACGTGAAGGACGGCAACGCCGCCCACATCACGCGCGAGCCGGAGCAGGTGAAGGCGTTCCGCGATACGTGGCGGGACGGGATTCACAGCTATCTGACGTATCTGCGGGATCGGTTGTCGGTAGCGAGGGATCTGCTCAGTGAGTCGGGGTCGATCTTTGTGCAGATTGGGGACGAGAACGTTCACCGGCTCCGTTCGTTGATGGAAGAGGTATTCGGTGAGCAGAATTTCGTTACCGTGGTCACGGCGCAGAAGACAGGAACAGTTACAGGGCAATTTATTCAGTCAAACACCGACTACGTTATCTGGTTCGCGCGAAACAGGGAATTGGCAAAATTTCGCCAACCTTTCCAGGAGCGAGAAGGTAAACCTGATAGGGAAACCACGAAACTATGTACAATTGAGCGGTCTGATTTCAGTGCATATCCGCTGACTTCCGATGGGTTCCGCGAAACCACAACCGTCAAGTTTGAATACGAGGGGAAGACCTTCTACCCGGGGGACAATAGACATTGGGGCGTAACAAACGCGGAACTTGATCGAGTAGCAAGAGCAGGACGAATTCTGCGTCAACAGGGCCAGATAAGGCTTCGGTACTTTTGGGATGACTATCCAGTAGTTGCCCTTGGCGCGCATTGGAGCGACGTGGGCGGCGCAATTGGCAAAATCTATGTGGTTCAGACTGCAACGAAGGTCGTTGAGCGTTGCATGCTAATGGCCACCGACCCTGGCGACCTCGTGCTCGACCCGACCTGCGGTTCCGGCACGACAGCCTACATCGCCGAACAGTGGGGCCGGCGTTGGATCACGATCGACACGTCGCGCGTGGCATTGGCGCTGGCGCGCGCCCGTATCATGGGCGCGCGGTATCCCTACTACCTGCTGGCCGACTCGCGCGAGGGGCAGGTCAAGGAAGCCGAGGTCACCCGCACCGCGCCGTCGTCGCAGCCGGTCACGGGCAACATCCGGCATGGCTTCGTCTACGAGCGCGTGCCGCACATCACGTTGAAGTCGATCGCCAACAACGCCGAGATCGACGTGATCTGGGAGAAGTGGCAGGCGAAGCTGGAGCCGCTCCGTGAAAAGTTGAATGTCGCCGCCAAACAGCCCTGGCAGGAATGGGAGATCCCGCGTAAGGCCGACGCGTCCTGGCCGGAAGCGACGCGGAAGCTCCATGCCGAATGGTGGCAGGGGCGCATTGCGCGGCAGAAGGAAATCGACGCCTCGATCGCGGCCAAGGCCGAGTACGAGTTCCTCTACGACAAGCCCTACGAGGACAAGCGAAAGGTCCGCGTGGCAGGGCCGTTCACGGTCGAGAGCCTGTCGCCGCACCGAGTGCTGGGCGTGGACGAGAACGACGAGCTGATCGACGCGATGAACGACGAGCGCGACGAGTACGGGGCAAAGAAGACCTTCCCCGAGATGATCCTGGAGAACCTGAAGGCCGCCGGCGTGCAGCAGGCGCACAAGGAGGACCGCATCGCCTTCACGGCACTCGTGCCGTGGCCGGGCGACCTGGTCTGCGCCGAAGGGCGCTACATGGAGGGCGAGGCCGAGAAGCGCGCCGCCGTTTTCATCGGGCCGGAGTTCGGCACGGTGCAGCGCGCCGACCTCGTGCAGGCGGCGCGCGAGGCGGGCGATGCCGGGTTCGACGTGCTGATCGCCTGCGCCTTCAACTACGAGGCGCGCACGACCGAATTCAACAAGCTCGGCCGCATCCCCGTGCTCAAGGCGCGCATGAACGCCGACCTGCACATGGCCGAGGACCTGAAGAACACAGGCAAGGGCAACCTGTTCGTCGTCTTCGGCGAGCCCGACATCGACCTCATCGCCGAGAAGGACGGCCGCCTGCGCGTCAAGGTCAACGGCGTCGACGTGTTCAAGCCGCAGCTCGGCAAGGTCGAGTCGAGCAGCACGGACGAGATTGCCTGCTGGTTCGTCGACACCGACTACAACGAGGAAAGTTTCTTCGTCCGCCACGCCTATTTCCTCGGCGCCAACGACCCCTACGGTGCGCTAAAGACCACGCTCAAGGCCGAGATCGACGCCGACGCCTGGGCCACGCTCCGCAGCGACACATCCCGCCCCTTCCCCAAGCCGAAGTTGGGCCGCATCGCGGTCAAGGTGATCAATCACCTGGGGGACGAGGTGATGAAGGTGTTCAAAGTGGGGTAGGCGGGACCAACATGCCTGACCGGGACTCACATCGGGTCGGGGAACCGCTGGCCACGCCGGAAGGGCCGGGCGGTCCGCGCGATGTCGAGTACCAGAGACTGGAAGCAAGGTCTCGTTCGGCCGTCGACGAGATATGGAATGTGGAAGATCACCACGATTTGTCGGTCGATGACGAGCACGCCGAAGATCCATGGGACAGCTCGCCGACGGCGCATACAACGTTCGATGCCCATGTTGTCGAGATTCAACCAGCCGACGTACCCGCGACGCCTGTCGGCCGACAATCGGGAACGATCGAACCCGCTCCCGCGCCGGCGGCATTCCCTGAACCAACTGCGCGCATCGAAAACAATGCGTCCGAAGTGGCCGGCAAGGCGGACCTGCCGCTTGATCTGCCATTCGAATCGACCCCGGTCCCGGTCCCGGACATCGATGCATGGAGCGAACTCGAGGCCGCGGAGACTGAACTGGTTCAGGCGGTTCTGGAAGGTGAAGCCGCCGACGATCCGCTTGCTGGCATGGAGAACGTCCGCTCCAGCCGTGGCGACCGTGATCCGATCGCGTCAGCGGAACATGACGTCGAGCCGGACGGGCCGGATGACGATGGACTGCTCGATCAGTCCTTCGATGAAATCGACTACCAGAACGAGCTGCCCGAAGCGACCTTCGACCGGAATTTCGATACGATCGACAAATCGGCCGTCGATCCGCACCAGGAGCTCGATCCGGATTTCGGCATCTATGATTTCGACCGGACCGCCCGCCAGCGGCCATGGGAGGTCGTGCCGGCGGAAGACGCCGACACCGCCACACGGAGCGCAAGGCGGAAGGCGGCATCGATCGTCTCCTTGATCGAGGTCAGCACGCGGCAGGAGCAGGATTGGGCGCTGGACTGGCTTACCGACTTATTCCTGCATCTTCGCCATGCTGCGACTTATCGTGCGATCGATCGGGCCGCCGCCGAAGGTCTGACGATGGACCTGCTTCGCATGATGGTCGAGGTACGGCGCGCGTGGCTGGAGCGGCCGGAATGGTGGGTCGGGCGATACGGTTATGGAGGCGAAATCGCTCCGCTTCCCCATGGTCGGATCGCCCTCACCTGGGCGCTTGCGCGGCGCCTATGCCTGGCGCGCGCCGACTTTCCGCCGGAGGCGATGATCGCCGATGAATGGTTCGAAGAATGGAAGGTTCTCGGAGCTGGCGAAGCCGGCTACCTGTCGTTTCCTGCCTATATCGACGTAAGGGTTGCCGGACTGGATGCCGGGTCGCTCGATCGCGGGCTATGGCTTGAGCACCGACACAACGATTACCGGGAAACGGGCGACCGCTGGGACTGGTACCAGCACGTGTCGCATGAGGACGATGCGGTCCGGGCCGGATTCAGGGTGCTGACCCCATTCGATGAGCGCCCAGGATCGATCAAAGGGCTGATCCGTGACCCACAGGATCGGGAGCGCCGGCGTGCCCGCTGAGATGCTTGTACCGGTCGAAGGATGCTGGGTTCGCCGTCGCGGTAGCAAGACCCCGCTTGGCTTCGTGCACGACCGCAGGTCGACGCGCGATGAGTGGGAATTGAGGATCGATTGGGGCAATGGAAGCCGCGAATGGGTGCCGCTGGCGATGTTGGAATGCGGCATACAACTCCATTGGGCGGTCCAGGATATCCCACTGACGACGACGCGAGACCCGCTCGGCCCGGGCAGGGTCGTCGGCAAGCGTCAACTGGGCGGCCGAGAGCAGGTTCTCGTTCAACTCGACTCCGATGGCCGCTCGGTATGGCTACCCTACGAGAACCTGCGCCGCATCAAGGATGCACGCCTTCGCTACGTTCGTGCGGAAACCCGCACGTCGGATCATGCCGAGCGGTTTCGCCTGCGGATTCTCGCCCATGCGCTGGAGAACTGGAACTATCTGACCGGATCGCTCGACCGCCTCGACGTCGATCCGCTGCCGCACCAGATTCAGCTCGTCCATCGAATCCTGAGTTCAGGAAACTACAACTGGCTGATCGCCGATGATGTCGGCCTGGGCAAGACCATCGAGGTCGGATTGCTGCTCGCCGCGCTGAAGCGGAAGCACCAAGCGCGCCGCGTGCTGATCGTCGCCCCCGCCGGACTTACACGCCAGTGGCAGGACGAGCTCCACTTCAAGTTCGGCGAAACCTACGAGATCTATGGAAGGAACTTCATCATCGAACGACCCGAACAGTGGAAAATCCATGATCACGTTATCGTCTCGATCGACCTCGCAAAGAGAGACGACCGGCTGCAGCAGTTTCGCCAAGCGGGCGGTTGGGATGTCGTCGTTTTCGACGAGGGGCACAAGCTGACGCGCTATGCCAGCGGCGAGCGCGCGCAGCGGTATCGCCTAGCAGAGACGCTGCGCCCCCTGTCGAACGCCTTCCTGCTTCTGAGCGGCACGCCGCATCAGGGCTACACGGACCGCTTCGTCGCACTTCTCGAGTTGGTGCGTCCGGATCTCAAGCGCCAGATCCACACGCTCGAGGCCAATCCCGAGATCGTCTCCGACATGATTCTCCGGAACCGCAAGACCGAGGTCACCGACGCCGACGGGAACTTCATCTTCAAGGGCCAGACGATCCATCGAGTCCCTGTCGAACCGTCGAGCGCCACGCAGCGTTTTCAGTCGCTGCTTCATGACTATCTGCGCCGCGGCTACAAGGCGGGCGAGAACACGGGCGCTGCCGGCCGTGCTATCGGCTTCGTCATGACGACCTATCGAAAGCTCGCCTCATCCAGCATTGCCGCGATCGAGCGGGCGCTGCGCCTTCGGCGCGAGCGCTTGCTGGCCGGTACGTCCGCTGACCGGCAATCGGTCACCGACGACGCGCAGCTCGCGATCGACGATCTCGTGGAAGGCGGCGACGACCAGGACGACCTAGTCGATGCGACGTCCTCGACCCCAGCGAGCGAGTTCTTCGCCCGGGAGCTGGAGATGATCGATGCGCTCCTGGCGGAGGTAGTGGTCGTCCGAGGGCAAGACGAGAAGCTTCGGTTGTTCCTTGAAGAGGCTGTGGCGCCGCTACAGGTCCAGGGCAACAAGCTATTGGTGTTCACGGAATATCGCGCCACCCAAACCTATCTCAAGAAGGCGCTGGAGCAGCGTTTCTCCGCCTCCGGCGGCGTTGTCGTGATCAACGGCTCGATGAAGCTCGACGAAAAGCTTGAGTCGATCGCCGCGTTCAACAGTACTGCGACCTTCATGATCTCGACCGAAGCCGGCGGCGAAGGCATCAACCTCCAGGAATCGTGCCATGTCATGGTCAATTACGACCTGCCATGGAATCCGGCGCGACTCGTGCAACGTATGGGCCGGCTGTACCGATACGGCCAGCGGCAAAGAGTCGTCGTCTTCAACATGCATGCACGCGACAGCTTCGACAATCGCGCCATCGGCATGATGCTGGATCGCGTGATGCAGATCGCCCGGGACATGGCGCCGGTCGGGCCCGAATACAACGAGCGTCTGTACGCCGACATCCTGGGCGAAGTGCTCGACAACCTGGACCTTGCTTCAGTGCTTCAGGGCGCGACCGACATGGAGATCGAGCATACCCGCGCTCAGATCGACGAGGCGTTGGAGCGCGCCCGCCGAGCCAAGAGCCTACAGGACGAGATATTCTCGCACGTGGTGGGATACGATCCGAACGCGCTGCAGGGAACGCTCGGGTTGACGATGCAGCATGTCGGCCTGTTCATCGCCGGCATGCTGCCGCATATCGGCGCGAACATCGAAGCGACCTTGCATGACGGCCATCTGTTCGAGATACGCCTGCCCGACGAGCTGCGCGGCCGGTTCGCCGAATTCGGGCAGCGAACGGTCGTCCGGGTGACGACCGACCGCCGGCTGGGGCAGCGCCTGAAGGACGTCGTGCTGCTGGACTTCGAAGCGCCGTTCTTCCAGTTCCTCGTCGAGACGGCGAAAGCGCACGAGTTCGACGGCATCTATGCATCGATCGTATCGCCGTCACAGAGCGGCGGCGTGCTGGGTGCCTTCAAGCTCAGATGGCAGAACGATCAGGGACAGGCGGTCACGGAGGAGTTCGTGCCCCTGTTCAGCGGCCCGGACGGCACGATTTCCGCCAACCCGCCGTTTCTGGCCCATTGGCTAGTCTCGCCGCTGGCATCGGCGCCGTTGCCCAATGCGAATACGGAAGAGCGAGGGAGGGCGTTTGATCGGCTCGTCGGCGCCGCCAGCGAACGCCTCGCCGCGGAGAGCACGCGTTTCAAGCACCCGAACGGGCTGGTCCAGCTCGCCGCCTGCGACGCCAGAGCGTAAGTGGCCCTGCCGATATACTTTGATGGAGTTTAATGAATTTATAAGACGTTTATAAATTTCCTAAGATCGCTATAATTCGGTCATGGACCCGATCAGGAACCCCTACGCTCCCGGCGCCGGCACGCCGCCCCCCGAACTGGCCGGACGCGACGAGCTGCGCGAGACCATCCGCGTCGCGCTGGAGCGCGTCCGCGCCGGGCGGCCGACCAAGAGCATTCTCATGGTCGGGCTGCGCGGGGTGGGCAAGACGGTCCTGCTCGACCGCATGCGCGACGACGCCGAGGCATCGGGCATCCACACCATCCGCGTCGAGGCGCCGGAGAACCGGTCCCTTCCGGCCCTTCTGGCCCCCCAGTTGCGCCAGGCCCTGCTGCGGCTGTCCCGTGATGCCCGGGCCAGGAACCTGGCGCAGCGCGCCCTGCGCGGACTCGCCGGTTTCGCCAAGGCGCTGAAGGTGAAATATCAGGACATCGAGGTCGGGTTCGACTTCGAGCCGGAGCCGGGGCTGGCCGACAACGGCGATCTCGAGCACGACCTGCAGGCGCTGCTCGAGGTGACGGGCGCGGCGGCCAAGCAGGCCGGCACCGCGCTGGCCATGTTCGTCGACGAGCTGCAATACGTGGACGAAAAGGAGCTCGCCGCGTTGATCACCGCGCTGCACCGGACCGCGCAGCGCAACCTGCCGGTCGTGCTGGTCGGGGCCGGCCTGCCGCAACTGCCGGGACGCACGGGCCGCGCCAAGTCCTATGCGGAACGTCTGTTCGATTTCCCCCAGGTCGGTCCGCTGCCGCCGGAGGCCGCACGCATCGCCATCGCCAAGCCGGCACGCGACCAGGGCGTCGAGCTGGCCGATGAGGCGCTGCGGCGCATCATCCAGGAAACGCGCGGATACCCGTACTTCCTGCAGGAGTGGGGCAAGCACGCCTGGGACGCCGCGGACGCCTCGCCGATCACGCTCGGCGACGTGGAGCTGGCGTCAAGGACGGCGGTCGCCGCATTGGACGAGAGCTTCTTCCGCGTCCGCTTCGACCGCCTGACGCCGCTGGAGAAGAAGTATCTGCGCGCCATGGCTGCGCTGGGCCCGGGGCCGCACCGCTCGGGCGACATCGCCGACCAGCTCGGCCGCGAGGTGACGTCGCTCGGCCCCACGCGCAGCCAGCTGATCGTCAAGGGCATGATCTGGAGCCCGAGCCACGGCGACACCGCCTTCACCGTGCCACTGTTCGACGAGTTCATGCGCCGCATCATGCCCGGCGACGACTGGAAGCGGTGACGGACGGCGGGACATCAGAGGGCCGGGCTGGGGTCATGGACTTCCGCATCGCCGATACCTTCACCGACAGCCTCGCGCGCCTGACGAACGAGGAGCAGAAGGCCGTCAAGACGACCGCTTTCGACCTGCAGCTCAATCCGGCGAGCCCGGGCATGAGGTTCCACAAGCTGGACAAGGCGCGCGACAGGAACTTCTGGTCGGTGCGCGTCGGCGCCGACATCCGGCTGATCGTGCACCGCACGGCGGGCAGCCTGCTGCTGTGCTACGTCGACCACCACGACAAGGCCTATGACTGGGCCGAGCGGCGCAAGCTGGAGACGCATCCCAGGACCGGCGCGGCGCAACTCGTCGAGATTCGCGAGACCGTTCAGGAAATTGTCGTGCCGGTCCAGGTCCAGGCGCCCGCCGCTCCGCCGGCGACGCCGCCGGTCTTCGCCGGTGTGCCGGACGGCGACCTGCTGTCCTACGGCGTGCCGCCGGAATGGCTGCCCGACGTGCGCGGCGCGACGGAGGACTCGCTCCTGGCGATCGCCGACCATCTGCCGGCCGAGGCGGCGGAGGCGCTACTGGAGCTCGCCGTCGGCGGCAAGCCCCGCGTCAGCGCGCCCCCGGTCGCGGCGCCTCGTATGGCATTTCTCATCGATAGAGGCGTCGATCGAGGCAAGGCCGCCGCCGGCGACTCGATTGAGGGTCTGAATCATCCCGACGCGCAGCGCCGGTTCCGCGTGATCGGCAGCGTCGCCGAGCTGGAACGCGCGCTCGACTTCCCGTGGGACAAGTGGACGGTCTTCCTGCACCCCGAGCAGCGGCAATGGGTCGAGCGCGACTACAACGGCCCGGCGCGCGTCTCCGGCTCGGCCGGCACGGGCAAGACGATTGTCGCGCTGCACCGCGCGGTGTTCCTGGCGCGGCGCAATCCCGACGCACGGGTGCTGCTGACGACCTTCTCCGACACGCTGGCCAACGCGCTGCGCGTGCGGCTGAAGCGACTTGTCGGGAACGAGCCGCACCTGGGCGAGCGCATCGACGTGCATGCGATCGACGCGGTCGGCCGGCGTCTCTACAAGGCGCAGATCGGCGAGCCCAGGCTGGCGACGTTCGCGGCCATCAAGGCCCTGCTCGATCAGGCCTCGCGGGCGGAGCCCAAGCACAAGTTCCGGCCGAGCTTCCTGATGAGCGAATGGGACCAGGTCGTCGATGCCTGGCAGCTCGATACCTGGGAGGCCTATCGCGACGTGGCGCGGCTCGGCCGCCGCACCCGCCTGCCCGAGGCGCAGCGGGCGCTGCTCTGGGCGATCTTCGAGCGCGTGCGCGCCGGCCTGGCCGAGCGTGGTCTCATGACGCCGTCGGGCCTGTTCACCCGGCTCGCCGGCGCCCTGGCCGCGAGCCGGCACAAGCCCTACGACCATGCGGTAGTCGACGAGGCGCAGGACATCGGCATCGCCCAGCTCCGCTTCCTCGCCGCGCTCGGCGCCGGGCGTCCCGACGCGCTGTTCTTCGCCGGCGACCTCGGCCAGCGCATCTTCCAGCAGCCCTTCTCGTGGCTCGCGCTCGGCGTCGACGTACGCGGGCGGTCGCGCACGCTGCGCGTCAACTACCGCACGTCGCACCAGATCCGGTCGCAGGCCGACCGGCTGCTCGGCCCCGAGGTCTCGGATGTCGACGGCAACATCGACAAGCGCACCGATACCGTGTCGGTGTTCAACGGCCCGCCGCCCGACATCCGCGCATTCGCCGACGCCGACGCGGAGAGCACGGCCGTCGGCCGATGGCTCGCCGCCCTGGCGAAGGACGGCATGCCGCCGCACGAGCTGGGCGTGTTCGTGCGTTCCGCGGCCGAGCTCGACCGCGCGCGCGCCGCGCTGAAGCAGGCCGGCGTGCCCTTCAAGGAGCTGGACGAGCGGGTCGACACGACCAGCGGCTTCGCCGCGCTCGGCACGATGCACCTGGCCAAGGGGCTGGAGTTCCGCGCCGTTGCCGTGATGGCCTGCGACGACGAGGTGATCCCGCTGCAGGAGCGCATCGAGGCGGTCGGCGACGACGCCGACCTGCAGGAGGTCTACGACACCGAGCGCCACCTGCTCTACGTCGCCTGCACCAGGGCGCGCGAGCACCTGCTGGTCACGGGAGTCGAGCCGGCGTCGGAGTTCCTGGACGACCTGCGGGCGTGAGCATGCGCGGTCGGCCCCACACCAAAGCCAGAGCACCGGCCGAGTCGCCCATGACGCATCATGCGCTGGCGATGCGCCTTGCCCGACTGCGCCCAAAAACGCCCGGCGAGTCGCAGAAAACGAACGAGGCCTCAGGCGTAGTGAGCCTGGAAGCGGAAGCGAGAAGACGTGGTTAATCCGTCATCCGTCATCGCACGGTTGCACCGAACCCCACGGGTGAGACGCGATTCCCCGCGAACATGCCCGCGAAAGCGTCACGAAGCGTCATGCGTCACGGCCGGGCGGTTCACCCCCTCGGCCCGCGACACGGGAATGGAGGCGCACCGTTGAGCGTTGCACCGGCCGCGCCGCGTACCGCTAGAAGAACCTGAGATACCGCTTGAGCTCCCAGTCCGAGACATGCGTGTGGTAGTCGACCCATTCCTGGGTCTTGAACTGCACGAAGGTATCGAACATGAGGTCGCCCATGACCCGGCGGCCGAGCGGGTCGGCGGCGAAGGCCTCGACCGCCTCGCCCAGCGTGCGCGGCAGCTTGTCGACGCCGAGCTTCTTCAAGCTCGCCTGGTCGTGCAGGTACATGTTCTCGCGGTGCGGCTGGCCGGGATCGAGCTCCTGCCTGATGCCCTCGAGGCCCGCGGTCAGGATCATCGCCGCGCCGAGATAGAGGTTGCACGCGATGTCGGCGGCGCGGCATTCGATGCGCCCGCCGCCCATCGGGATGCGCAGCATGTTGGTGCGGTTGTTGTTGCCGTAGCACACGAAGATCGGCGCCCAGGTGAAGCCCGACATGCTGCCGCGGGCGATCAGCCGCTTGTAGCTGTTCACGGTCGGCGCGATCACGGCCGAGATCGCCTTGGCGTGCCTCAGCACGCCGGCGATGAAGTGGTAGCCGATCCGCGACAGGCCGCAGCCCTTCCTGTCCTTCGCATCCTCGAACAGGTTGCGGCCGGTCCTGACGTCGGCGAGCGACATGTTGTAGTGCGCGCCACTGCCGGTGCGGTGTCCGTAGGGCTTGGGCATGAAGCTGGCGAACAGGCCGTATTTCTGGGCGATCTCGTTGGTCATCAGGCGGAAGAAGGTGAAGCGGTCCGCCATGGTCAGCGCGTCCGCGTAGGCGAAGTCGGTCTCGAACTGCCCGGTCGCGTCCTCCTGGTCGAAGGAGTAGACGTCCCAGCCCAGCGTGTTCATGGCGCCGACGATCTCGTCCACCACGGGAAACGAGTTGAGCAGCTGGCGCACGTCGTAGGCCGGCTTGTCGAGGTCGTCGCGGCGCGTGCCGGGCGTGACCGATCCGTCCGCGTTCTCGCGGAACAGATAGAACTCGGTCTCGATGCCGAGGTTGAAGACGTAGCCCATGTCGGCGGCCTGCTTCACGGCGCGCTTCAGGATGTTGCGCGAGCAGGCCTCGAACGGCTGCCCGTGCAGCCACAGGTCGCTCGGGAACCAGGCCATCTCGGGCTTCCAGGGCATGACCATGACATTGGCGAGGTCCGGCACGGCGGCGACCTCGTCGTCGTTCACCTCCTGCGGCACGCCGTCGAGCGCGGCGCCCGTGAACAGCTCCGAGCCCTTGAACATGCGGTCGAAATGCCCGACCGGCACGCACTTGGCCTTGCAGCGCCCGTGGATGTCGACATAGGAGGCGAGGCCGTAGCGCACGCCCCGCCGCGCCAGCCTTTCCTGTATCTCTTCCGCCGTTTCCTTCTTGCTGCGCGCCATTCTCTTCCCCCGTCTATGCGAATTGCGGTCCGCTCACGCCCGGTCCGGGAAGAGCGGCCAGCCGGCGACCGGCAGATCCGCCTTCAGGATCTGTCCGGACGTCGATTCGGTGATGAACACGCTGCGGCGCCCGGGACCGCCGAACGCGACATTGGTGGTGCCGAGGCCGGCGCAGGAGCGGACGCGATGCAGCGGCTCGCCCAGGCGCGAGAAGTGCCAGGCGGTGCCGAGGCCGACATGGCAGACGACGATGCCGTCCTCTTCGTCCAGCGCCATGCCGTCCGGCCCGCCGAGCCCGCCGGAGAGCTGCACGAAGTTGCCGACCTTGGTGACGCCGCCTTCCGGCGTCAGCGGCACGCGCCACACCGCGTTGGCGCGCGTCATGCAGACATAGAGGATGGTCTCATCCTTGTTGAGGACCAAACCGTTCGGGCTCGGTCCGTTGGCGATCAGGCAGTCGAGCTTGCCGTTCGGCGACAGCCGGTAGACGCGGCCGGTCGGGTCGTGCAGGCCGGTCTGGCCCTGGTCGGTGAAATAGAGCGCGCCGTCCGCGCCGAACACCAGGTCGTTGACGCCGCGAAAGGACTCGGCGTTGCGCCGTGCGAAGAACGGCTCGACCCGGCCGCTCGCGGTGTCGAGCACCATGATGCCGTTGCGGTAGTCGGTGATGAAGGCGCGGCCGTCCTTGTGGAACTTGAGCCCGTTCGGCTCGCCGTCGTATTCGGCCGCCAGGGTCCAGTCGCCCTCGGGCGACACGCGGAAGATGCGGCCGAAGGGAATGTCGGTGACGTAGAGGTTGCCGTGCCGGTCGAAGCTCGGCCCCTCGAGGAAGCAGTCGAGCTCGGCGCCGTGATGGTTGCCGTCGGCCCAGGCGGAGCGGCGCTTCTTGCGGAACTTGTCGGGCACGCGCGCAAAGACGGTCGTCGGCACGTCCTTCGGCGGCTGAAACAGCATGCCTCCCCCCCCCGGCGTCGAAAGCCGGCGATCCTAGCCCGACGATGGCCCAAGCGCACGCAGTCGTGCGGTGACGCTCGTCCGACGGGTTGTTAGGCTTCGTTCAAGGGAACGAACGGGGGAACCATGATCCAGCGTGCAATCGTTGCCGCCACGGTGATGCTGCTCGCGACGATCGGCGCGGCCGCGGCGCAGGGAAGGCTGCCGGTCTTCGACGCGCACGTGCATTACGGACGCAACGACTGGGGACCCTATCCGGTCGCCAAGGTGTTCGAGCTGCTCGACCGCGCCGGGGTGCCGCGCGTGCTGGCGTCCAGCACGCCCGACGACGGCACGGTCATGCTGCACCGGGCGCAGCCGGACCGGATCGTGCCGATCCTCCGCCCCTATCGCGCCGGCGTGACCTCCGGCAACTGGTTCAACGACCCGGACCTGGCGCGGTACCTCGAGGAGCGGCTCGAGGCCGGCTACTACCGCGGCATCGGCGAGTTCCACCTGTTCGACGCCAGCAGCGCGTCGACGCCGCAGGTCAAGCGCGTCACCGAGCTGGCGGTCGAGCGCGGCATCTTCCTGCACGTGCACTCGGGGGCCGAGCCGATCCGGCGGCTGTTCGCCATCGAGCCCCGGCTCAAGATCCTCTGGGCCCACGCCGGGATGAGCGAGCCCGCCGACGTCCTGGGATCGATGCTCGACCAGCACAAGCAGCTCTGGACCGAGGTCTCGTTCCGCGCCGGCAGCATCAACCCCGGCGGGATCATCGATCCGCTGTGGCGCGCGGTGTTCGAGCGCCATCCGGACCGCGTGATGATCGGCACCGACACCTATGTCACCTCGCGCTGGGGCGACTACGAGGGGCTGATCGAGGAGCATCGCGGCTGGCTGCGGCAGCTGCCGCGGCCGCTGGCGGAGCGGATCGCCTTCCGCAACGCCGTCGCGCTGTTCGGGTCCGGCGACCGCGCCGAGCTGCAGGAGTAGAGGCTGGCGCTTCCTTTTCCCTACTACGGCGTCAGCAGCACGCGCCCGACATGGAAGCTGCGCTCGAGCGCGCGGTGCGCGTCCGCCGCCGCCTCGAGCGGGAAGCGCGTGACCGGCGGCGGCGACAGCGATCCGCGCCGCATCAGGCTGGTCAGCCGGCCGATGGCCGAGCGGAGCGCCGCGCCGTCGAGCGACTCCGAGCTCCACCCGCCCAGCACGATCCCGTCCATCAGCGACCAGGCGGAGAAGGAGACCGCGTCGCCGGCCGCGCCGCCGAGGAAGCACAGCTTGCCGCCGGGCAGCAGCGTGCCGACCAGCGTCCCGAACAGCGCGCCGCCGACCATGTCGAGCACGCCGGTCACCTTGGGCAGGTCCGGGCTGCCGCCCGCGGCCGGCGCCACGACCACCTGGTCCGCGCCCAGTGCCTTCAGCGCATTCGCCTTGCCGACGTCGCGGGTGAGCGCGACGATGTCGCAGCCCAGCGCCTTGCCGATGCGCACGGCGCAGCTGCCGACCCCGCCGGCGGCGCCGGTCACCAGCACGCGGCGATCGGGACCCGCGCCGACGAAATCGAAGCCGGCGAGCGCCGTGACGCCCGCCACGCCGATCGCGGCGATCGCGAGCGGGTCGAGGTCGACCGGCAGCAGCGAGCAGTCGGCGGCGCGCAGGACGACCTCGTCCTGGTAGCCGCCGGGATGCTCGGCGCGCACGCCGCCCATGCCCATCATCATGGCGATGACGGCGTCGCCCTTGCGGAAGGTCGCGACCGAGGCGCCGACCTCGATCACCTGGCCGACGACCTCGATGCCCGGCACGTAGGGGAACGGGCTCTGCTTCTGGATCGGCCAGTTGCCGGCGCGGATCTCGATGTCCGTGCGGTTGACGCCGGCCGCCAGCATGCGCAAGCGCAGCTCGCCGGCCGCCAGCTTCGGCCGCGCGAGCTCCACCAGCTCGAGCGTCTCGGGCGGGCCATAGCCGCGCAGCACGACCGCGCGCGGCATGGCCCGTCTCCCGGGGGGCCCGATCTCCGGCGTCAGACGCCGATCTGCGTCACGAACTTGGTGATCAGATAGGCGTCGAGGCCCTCGATGCCGCCCTCGTGGCCGTAGCCGCTTTCCTTGACGCCGCCGAACGGCGTCTCGGGCATCGAGATGCCGAGATGGTTCACGCCGACCATGCCGCTCTCCAGCGCGTCGGCCACCGCCGTCGCGGTCGCCGTCGAGTGGGTGAAGGCATAGGCGGCAAGCCCGTACTCGAGCGCGTTGGCGCGCTTGACCACCTCGTCGAACGTCTTGAACGGCACGATCGGCGCCACCGGCCCGAACGGCTCGTCGCGCATCAGCTTCGACTTCTCGTCGACGTTGGTCACGACCGTGGGCTGGAAGAAGTAGCCCTGGTTGCCGATGCGCTTGCCGCCGGTCTGGATCCTGGCGCCGTTGCCCTGCGCGTCGGCGACGATCCCCTCCATGGCGTTGACGCGCCTGATGTTGGCGAGCGGGCCCATCTGCGTGCCGGCCTCCAGGCCGTTGCCGACCTTGAGGTTCTTGGCGATGTCGATGAACTTGTCGGCGAACTTGTCGAACACCTTCTCCTGCACGAAGAAGCGCGTCGGCGAGATGCAGACCTGGCCGGCGTTGCGGTACTTGCCGGCGGCGGCGATCTCGGCCGTCTTCACCGGGTCGACGTCGTCGAACACGATCACCGGCGAGTGGCCGCCCAGCTCCATCGTCGCCTTCTTCATGCCGTCGGCCGCCATGCGCGCCAGGTGCTTGCCGACGGGGATGGAGCCGGTGAACGAGATCTTGCGGATGACCGGCGAGGCGATGAGGTGCGTCGACACGTCGTTCGGCACGCCGAACACCAGGTTCAGCACGCCGGCCGGCAGCCCGGCCTCCTCGAAGCAGCGCACCATGGCGATGCAGGTGCCGGGCGTCTCTTCCGATGCCTTGATGATGATCGAGCAGCCCGCGGCGATCGCGCCGGCGATCTTGCGCGCCGGCGTGACGGCCGGGAAGTTCCACGGCGTGAAGGCGGCGACCGGGCCGACCGGCTCGCGCACGGCCATCTGGCGCACGCCCGCCATGCGGCCGGGGATGATGCGGCCATAGGCGCGGCGGCCTTCCTCGGCATACCACTCGATGATGTCGGCCGAGACGGTGACCTCGATCTTGGCCTCGCCCAGCACCTTGCCCTGCTCCAGGGTCAGGGTCTGGGCGATCGCGTCGGCGCGCTGGCGGAACAGGTCCACCGCCTTGCGGATCACCTTGGCGCGGTCGTAGGCCGAGGTCTTGCGCCAGGTCTCGAAGCCCTTCTGCGCCGCCGCCAGCGCGCGGTCGAGATCGGCCTTGGAGGCATGCGGCAGCTTGCCGAGCGGCTGTTCGGTCGCGGGGTTGACGACGTCCTCGGTCTTGCCCTCGCTGCCCTGACACCACTTGCCGCCGATAAACATCTCGAGCTTCTCGTAAACGGGCGCGCGCGAACCATCCATCGGCCAGGCTCCTTCGGTATTCGGGATTTGCTCTGATTGGGGGCGGCTACACTATCGGCGGCGCGGTTTTCTGTCGAGACGCGCCCTCCGGCCGCAATTTTTCGTCCGGGCGACACGGCGAGCGATCGGAGCGAGCAAGGGCTGCCGGCCCTACGACCCGTGTTGCGTGAATCACGCTCACGGCCATTGAAGCAAATTTGCTAAATCCTGTGGGTTACCACGTGTGATGACCCCAATAGGTCGATCCAGTCTCCGACCAAGTTGTTGTGTTACCTATAGTTAACCATGCCAGACGCTTGAGGAGCTTGGCGTTTCTCAACCGAATTAAGAGGTTGTTAAGGAAGGGCCGCTACCTATTGGTTACTGATTGAACATGCACCTCTGAGAGTCTCGACACGATGCCGCTCGCTCAGACGGTCAAGCTGTCGGCCAAAGCCAGCCCGCTCGAGGACGTAGTCCTCCGGCGGCCGCAACCCCTGTCCAGCCTCGGGACCACCGATCCCGAACTGTACCAGGTCTACGAATACTGGCAGTCGCGCCGGCGAGAGGGGCTTTTGCCCCGGCGCAAGGACATCGACGTCCTGCAGCTCAAGCCGGTGCTCGGCCACACCCATCTGGTCGACGTCAGCGCCCAGGACCCGGCGGAGTACCGCTTTCGCCTGTACGGATCGAAGGTGCGGCTGGATCGGTTCCGCAACTACACCAACTCGAAGGTCGGCGACTACCCGTCCGAGCCCTACCGCAACGCGCTGATCGAGGACTATTCCAGCGTCGTATGGACCGGCACGCCGCTCTACCAGCACATCGTCGCGCGGCTGCAGTCGATCCCCTACAGCTACAGCCGCCTGCTACTGCCGCTGGCTGAGGACGGCCGAAAGGTCAACATGCTGGTGGTGTGCACCCGGGACCGCGTCTACCCCGATTTCTCCGCATAGGATCCGGTCGAGCGACACCGGGAACTGCGGGTGGCGCGGCAGGGCGCGCAGCCGCGCGACCGCCTCGTCCTGCGAGATCCAGCACAGATAGACCTGCTCCATCTTCTCGGTCGGCGGAAAGTAGCCGTCGAGGCACAGATCGACATGGGGATAGCCGTAGTACTCGCTCGGCACCTTGCTGCCGGCAAGGTTCTTGAAGACCAGGCCGGTGTGAAACTGCGTGTCGAAATTGCGCAGGCACAGCGAGCGGCTGAGGTAGGGCAGGTAGAGCGAGATGCCCTGACCGCGGTAGGCCTTCTCGACCCACAGCGCGCCGGAATGCCCGATCCGGCCCGACAATCGCACGGACGGCCGCTGCACGAGCGAGAACGGCGTCTTGCGGCGATGCGTGTTGCCGCCGAACCAGAGCTCGCCCGTCTCCATCAGGCTGCAGAAATCGTCGGACTGGTAGATGCGGTCGGCATGCGACGCGACCGTGCGTCCGTGCATGTCGGTCAGGCGGAACCAGAAGCAGTCGCCCTCGAGGTCGCAACGGTCCGGGTCGAAGCTCGGATAGACGAAGGCGTCATGCCGCTTGAGAAAGGCGACGAGCTCGCGGAAGTCGGTCTCAATGGCCAGCGAGAGGTGAAGCGAGGCGATCCTCTCCATGATCGCGTCGATGCTGTTCTGCAACAGCGCGAAGTCCCTGTTCGACAAAGGCATAGGCGGCTGCTCCGATTGTACCTGACGTGCGTTTCACGTCGCTCACTTCCGCCCGCGATCGGAGTTTGGTTCAATTTTTCCGAACATATAGCGGATTGCTCCCGATCACGCTACTACTAGTTTAAAGGAAAAATTAACCATAACAACTGTCCGTTTGTTGCGCTGTTGGCGCCGGCCGCGCGCATTTGTTGAGCATTCAGAGCGATTTACTGGGCATCGGGTCGAAACCCCTCAATGCTGCCACATGCCACCGCTGATGTTGATCGCCTGTCCGGTCATGTAGCCCGCTTCGTCGGACGCGAGGAAGGCGACCACTTTGGCGACATCCTCGGGCGTGCCGGTGCGGCGCAGCGGGATGGTCTGCACGCGGTCCTTCGCCACCGGGACGCCGAGCGCCTTCGATTGCGCCTCGGCGCTTTCGCGCATCGGCGTGCCCTCGATCAAGCCGGGGCACACCGCATTGACGCGCACGCCGTGCGGCGCGACCTCGAGCGCCAGCGCCTGGGTCAGCGCCAGCACGGCTGCCTTCGACGCCGCGTACATGCCGAAGTACGGGCGCCCGGCCTTGCCGAGCCAGGAGGAAAGATTGACCACCCGCCCGCCGCCACGCTGCACCATGCCGGGCACGACGATCTTCAGCATGTTCAGCACGCCCTCGGCATTGATTCGCATGGTCTCGCGCCAGTCCTCGGGCCTTGTGTCGAGCACGGCGGCCATCCGCACGATGCCGGCATTGTTGACCAGGACGTCGAAGGTCCCCAGCTTCGCCTCGAGCGCCTTGGTGGCGCGCGCCGCCGCCTGGTGGTCGCCCACGTCGCCGTAGGCGACCTCGCAGCGCCGGCCGAGCGCCTTGACGGAAGCGGCGGTCACTTCCATGCCCGCCTCGTGCACGTCGATGATGGCGATATCGGCGCCTTCCTCCGCCAGCCGGATCGCGATCGCCCGTCCGATCCCGTTGCCGCCGCCGGTCACCAGCGCGACCTTTCCGCTCAGTCCCCGCATCGGTCCCCTCCCCTTCGCCGCTTCCGTGTCGCCCGACGATACATGCGTGCCGCCCCGCGCCGCTCCCGCGCCCGCTGCAGCCGTACCATGCGGCAGGCTCAGGGCTGGCTTTCGGGCGGCGCGGCGGTTTCGGGGTTATCTTGCGGCGGCATGCCCGCGCGAACCGCGATTCCCGTGCCGATCCTGGCTGCGCTCTGGTATGCGGCCGCGCTCGGCTGCTGGGGCCTTGCCGCCGGGCTCATCCGCTACGCGGCGGTCGACATGCCGGCGCTGCAGATCGGGTTCCTGCGCGCGCTGTTCGGCGCGCTCTTGATGCTGCCGTGGCTCGTGCCGCAGCGCATCGCGCCGGTGCCGCGCCGGCACATGGGGCTCTACATGGCGCGCGGCCTGCTCGAGGTCGTGGCGATCGCCTGCTGGTTCAGCGCGCTCGCGCTGATGCAGGCGGCCGATGTCGTCGCCCTCGGCTTCACCCTGCCGCTGTTCGCCACCCTGCTCGCCGCGCTGTTCCTCGGCGAGCGCCTGCGGCTGCGCCGGGGTATCGCGATCCTGGTCGGGTTGATCGGCGCCGTCCTGGTGATGAAGCCCGGCGGCCAGAACATGGCCTGGATCGCCGCGCTGCCGATCGCCACGTCGATCTGCGCCGCGGCGTCGCGCATCATCAGCCGGCACCTGGCGCAGCGGGGCGAGCCGATGGTGACGCTGGTCGCGTCGCTCGGCTTCATCACGGCGCCGCTGCTCTTCCCCTTGTCCCTGTGGGGCTGGGAGCCGCTCACGCTCGCCGGCGTCGCGATCGGATTTGTCATCGCCACGCTGTCGCTGATCGGCCATGTCTTCATGGTGCGGGCGCTGCGCCTGGAGGAAGCGTCGGCGCTGGCCCCCTACGAGTTCTCGCAGCTCCTGGTCGCCGTCGCCTTCGGCATCGCCGTCCTCGGCGAATGGCCGGACCGCTGGACCTGGATCGGCAGCACGGTGATCCTCGGCGCCGCCGTCTACATCGTCCGGCGCGAGGCGGCGCTCGCGCGGCAGCGCGCGCAAGGCGCCGGATGAGCTCAAGCCCGCCAAGCCTCGCGACGCGAGCATTGAGAAAAGTCAAGGGCGCAGCCGGGAAAAATCAAACGCATATAACTTCCGTATGGTAATGCGCAAATCTGCGCCATTTCTCTAAAGATCTTTACAGCTCATCCACAACGAGACTCCAAGCATTCGCCCGCGTGACGATTTGCCGGCCGGCAGGGGCGCCGAGCCGGCATGAGACAGCGGCGCCCGCCTCCGCGCGGTCGCGAGGCGACGGTCAAGGACGTGGTCGAGACGGTGTCGTCCTCGGCCTCGGAGATGCAGTCCTCGTCGACCTCGACGTCGGCCACGGCGGAGGAGACCAGCCGGCAGGCGACCGCGGTGGCGGCGGCGTCCGAGCAGGCCTCGTCCAACGTGCAGACCGTCGCCACGGCGGCGGAGGAGCTGTCGTCCTCGATCCAGGAGATCACGCGCCAAGTGACCGAATCGTCGCGGATGGCGAAGGAGGCGGTCGATCAGGCGCGCTCCACCGGCACCACGGTCGACGGCCTGGCCGAGGCGGCGCAGAAGATCGGCGACGTGGTGAAGCTGATCACCGACATCGCCAGCCAGACCAACCTGCTGGCGCTCAACGCCACGATCGAGGCGGCGCGCGCGGGCGAGGCGGGCAAGGGTTTCGCCGTGGTGGCGTCGGAGGTCAAGTCGCTGGCGACGCAGACGGCCAAGGCGACCGAGGAGATCGCGCGTCAGATCGACGAGGTGCAGTCGGCGACCGGCCAGGCGGTCGGCGCCATCCAGTCGATCGGCAAGACGATCGAGCGGGTGAACGAGATCGCCGCCTCGATCGCGACGGCGATGGAGGAGCAGGGCGCGGCGACGCAGGAGATCAGCCGCAACGTCCAGCAGGCCGCCCAGGGCACGCAGGAGGTCAACAAGAATATCGCCAGCGTGACCGAGGCCTCGGGCGAGGTCGGCGCGGCGGCGACGCAGATGAACGGCGCGTCGTCGGAGCTGGCCAAGCAGGCGGAGACGCTGCGCGCCGAGGTCGAGCGCTTCATCGCCAAGGTGCGCGCGGCCTGAGCGCCGCGCGGCCGGCCGTGACCGTACCCGGGCGCCTGCGCGCGCCCGGGACCGTCACGCGATCGCGGCGACGGGTGACATCCAGCCGTGCTCGTCGTTCGACTTCGAGGCCGCCGTCGACCTCGATGAACGCAGCCGAGCCCGCCCGCTTCGCACGTTGACGAACGGCACGCCCAGTCGACTGCCCACGATGGCGCTCATGAAAGCGGACTGACGCTGGGCATCGGCCATGGATGCAGCAGGCGGCGCCGTCAACAGTCCTTCGGGAATTCGGAGCAACAGCAGATACGAATACCATGGCATAACTTTGGTACTATGCCTTTTCTTTCTATAATTAACCAAGATTTTATCAAGATTGCGTAGTTTTCTATAAATGCCTTCTACGGGCCCTCTTTCTCCGAGCAGGACGACGCCCGCAGCGCAGGCACCGGATCGCGGGACCCAGACATTGGGATGCCGTTCATGATCGACGCTGAGCGTTTCATCGCGTGGCTGCCGCTGGTCCGTCCGGGATCGCCGCGCGCCTATCTGATCGCCACCCTGGCAGTGGCAGCGGCGACTCTGGTGCGCCTGCCGATCGATTCGCTTACGCCCGGTGCGCCGTATCTCACGCTGGTCCCGGCCGTGCTGGTGACGACGTTGCTGTGCGGCATGCGCGCCGGCCTCACAGCGCTGACAATGGCGATCTTGGCCGCGTGGTTCGTGCTGATCCCGCCGCGGTTGTCCTTTGGCATTGCCGATCCAACGGAAATCGGGACCCTCGTTCTTTTCGCCTTGGTCGCGCTCCTGCAAGTGCTCGTGATCGGCGGGCTGCGCGCTGCGGTGGCGCGGGCGCGCGACGCCGAAAGCCAAGCGCGTGGCCTGATAGAGTCCGCGCCGGACGCGACCGTGATCGTCGACCGGCATGGCACCATCGTGCGGATCAACCAGCAGGCCGAACGACTATTCGGCTACGGGCGGTCGGAGCTGATCGGCCGGAAGATCGAAATGCTGATGCCCTTCTCCTATCGCGAGAAGCACGTCTCGCACAGAACCAGGTTCGCCGCGACGCCCGAATTCAGGCCAATGAGGGCCAGGAGAGAATCGGAGGGCCTGCGCAAGGACGGATCCGCCTTCATGGCCGAGGTCGGATTGAGCTACTATACGCAACGCGACGAGCTGCTCATCCAAACTACGATCCGCGACATCACCGAACGCCGGCGCGCCGAAGCGGAGCTGGCCCGGGCGCGCGAAGTCGCCGAGAAGGCCAGCCTCGCCAAGTCCGAATTTCTCGCCAACATGAGCCACGAGTTGCGCACGCCGCTCAACGCGGTCATCGGGTTCGCCGAGTTGTTGAAGCTCGATCGCGTCAGCAGCCTCGGCGAGAAGCAGCGCCAATATGTCGGGCATGTCCTCCAGGCCGCCGAGCACCTGCTGCGCCTGATCAACGAGGCGCTGGACCTTTCCGGCGTCGAGTCGGGCCAGCTCAAGCTTAGCCTGGGGCCCGTGGGCGTCCGCGGCATCCTCGACGATATCGAACGGTCCATGACGCCCGTCGCCGGACGCGGAAATGTATCGCTGACCGTGACCGGCGCAGGCGATTTCCCGGACGTCGAAGCCGACGAGCTGCGGCTGCGCCAGACGCTGATCAACCTGGTGTCCAACGCGATCAAGTACAACCGCCCCGGCGGCGTGGTGACCATCGCGGCGCATCGCGCCGACGGCGCGCTGCGCTTCGTCGTGACCGATACCGGCAAGGGCATCCCGGCGGAACGGCAGAAGGAACTGTTCCAGCCGTTCCAGCGGCTCGGCGCCGAGCACTCCGGGATCGAAGGCACGGGCATCGGGCTGACGCTGTCGCGCCGGCTGGTCGAGGCGATGGGAGGAAAGATCGGCTTCACCAGCGAGGCCGGCATCGGCAGCACGTTCTGGATCGAATTGCCGATCGCAACGAACGTGCCGACGGGTAGCGGCGCCACGCCCGAAGCGCCGCCTGCGCCGCTGGCGATGGCCGGCGGCTATGCCCTGCTCTATGTCGAGGACAACCCGGCCAATCTGCACCTGATGGAGCACCTGGTCGCGACGTTGCCGGGCGTCACCATGCTGTCGGCGCCGACCCCGCAACTGGGGCTGGACCTGGCCGCGGCGCACCGTCCCGACGTCATCGTGCTGGACCTGTCGCTGCCGGAAATGAGCGGCTTCGAGCTGCTCGAGCGGCTGAAATCCATGAACGAGACGCGCGACATCCCGGTGCTGGCCCTGACCGCGGCGGCCTTCCCGCGCGACGTGGAGAAGGGTCTCGCCGCCGGGTTCTTCCGCTACCTGACCAAGCCGATCGACGTGATCAAGTTCTTCGCCGCGGTCGACGACGCGCTGCACGTGGCGGCAGAGCGGCGCGCGGCCGGTTAGGCCGAAAATGGTCTCGTCCCGAGCTCGTCGAAGGATGACCACGGCAAGATTATACCTTTGGATATACTAAGCGCTTTCTTGCTCTCGTCATTAAACTATGTCAGGCAACCGCAAAGCATTTGCTTGTAGCGTTCTCGACAAATGTCGAGAGCGCGAGGGTCCAATAATGCCGTACGCCTCGCAACCAATCGGCAAAGCTGGGAAAACGAGAACGCCGAGGCGCGTTCGGCGAGACCGGCCATGACCCGGCGGCGGGCAGGTCTTCTCCCCGCGACGGGCTTGCTCCGTCCACCTGCTGGTCAGGCCCCGGTCCATCCGGGTTGCGTTGTCGTGGTCGGGATCACTCAGTCGCTGCGAGCGGAGCTGGTCGACGCGCTCGGCCGCTGGTATCCGGCAACAAGGATCGAGGAACTCGGATCGGCGCAAGAGCTGCTCGACGCGGGCCACGCCGTCTTCCCCGACGCTGCGATCATCGTCGACTGCCCGGATGACGACGCCGTCATGGTCGCCGAGATCCAGCGGATCCGCCGGGCGCGGCCGCACGGCACGATCGTGGCGTTGCATCGAGCCGATGACGCCGGTCATGCCTGCGTCGCCATCCAGGCCGGCGCGAACGGATGCCTTTCCCGCGGCATCGATCCGGCCGAGATCGCGGAGGCCGTCCACCTGCTCATGTCCCGCCCGGCACCATCGCGGTCGCACGACGCGCAGGGACATGGGCACCAGCGGCTGCTGGTCGATCTCGACACGCTGGCCACCGCGTCGCTGTTCGACCGGCTGCCGGTCGCTTCCTACGTGATCCAGGGCAGCGGTTATGCCGCCGTCAACCACGCCGCGGCCGAGCTGTTCCATTACTCGATCGGCGACATGATGCGCTTGCGCTATTGGGACGTGATCGCACCGGCTTGGCGCGGCGATATCCGTCGGCGCGTCATGCATTGGCTGCGCGGGGAGCCGCTGGTGACGCATGGCGAGACCCCGATAGTGACGAGGAATGGCGAGCACCGCTGGGTCGAGGCGCACCACCGCAAGATCGAGTTCCGTGGCGCGCCTGCGCTGCTGGTCGTCCTGACCGACGTTACCGAGCGGCGGTTTCGGACTGAAGGTCGTCACGTCGCTGCGCAACCGAAGGCCGCGTCGGCTGCCGCCCCCGACCGGTCGGCATCGGCGGCTGGACCGGCTGCCGAGCACGCAGAAGCGTATGCCTGGCTGACCCAGCGCCAGGCCGAGGTGCTCGGCTTGATCGGCCAAGGCCGCACCAACAAGCAGATCGCACGCATGCTCGGCATCACCGAAGGCACGGTGAAGCTGCACGTGCACGCGCTGATGCGCGCCTTCCGGGTCCAGAACCGCACCATGCTTGCGCTCGTCGCCTGGGAGCGGCAACCGGCATAGCAGTGCGGTACGCGGGGCAGCCGCGCTTCCGCCGGCGCCGGGCACGGGCTGTCGGCGGCGCTGTCGGCAAGGCTCCGCGACCTGGAAGCCGAGAAAGCGGCGATCGACGCGCGGGCGCCGACCGCGTCCGGGCCGAGGCGCCGATCGAGCTGCACCCGAAATCGGACGCCGAGTTCCGGAAGCGGATCGAGGCGCTGCAGGACGCGCTCAAACGCCCGGACGGCCGCAGCGAGGCCGCCGCCCTCCTGCGGCCGCTGATCGCCGCCATCCAGGAGCATCGGCTGCCCGAGCGCGGCGCCTATGAGCTGAGGCTTGCGGTCCGCCGCCCGGCCATCCTGGCGGTGGCTATGGGCCAGGAATCGGCGCTCGACACCGCCGGTGCGCTTGTTACTGCCAAGTTGGTAGCGGGGGAGGGATTTGAACCCCCGACCAAGGGATTATGATTCCCCTGCTCTACCACTGAGCTACCCCGCCACCGAAGGGACGCAGGGCTTTAGGCCATGGCCCCTGCCCTGTCAAGCAAACGGCCCGCCGGCCGGGGCCATGGGTCAGGCGGCCGGCCGCACCGGTGCTGCGACGGACGCTTCGCGCGCGATCCAGCCGCCGCCGAGCACGCGATCGCCGTCGTAGAAGACGCATGCCTGGCCCGGGGCCACGGCCTCGGCCGCCGCGTCGAGCAGGACTAGCGCCGTGCCGGGGCTTTCGCCGCGACGGATCGTGGCCGGCAGCGCGGCGCTCATCGAGCGCAGCTTGACGCGGGCGCGGAGGCCGGCGGCCGGCGGCGCCACGAGCCAGTTGACCTCGCGCACCGCGACGCGCCTGCCCGCGAGCGCCGCGCGCGGACCGACGACCACGCGGCGCGTCTCGGGCTCGAGCCGGACCACGAACAGCTTCTCGCCCTGGTCCCCGGGCTTGGCGTGCAGATGCAGGCCGCGGCGCTGGCCGACGGTGAAATGCGCGATGCCGGCATGGCGGCCGAGCACGGTGCCGTCGAGATGCACGATCTCGCCCGGCTCGATCGCGCCGGGGCGCAGCCGCTCGATCACGCGCGCCCAGGCGCCGTCGGGCGCGAAGCAGATGTCCTGGCTGTCCGGCTTCTCTGCCTGGACGAGGCCGAAGCGGCGCGCGAGGTCGCGCGTCTCGTCCTTGCTCACCTCGCCGAGCGGAAAGCGCAGGAACTCGAGCTGCTCGCGCGTGGTCGCGAACAGGAAATAGCTCTGGTCGCGCTTGGGATCGGCGGCGCGATGCAGCTCGGGCCCGTCCGGACCCGCGACGCGGCGCACGTAATGCCCGGTCGCCAGCACGTCGGCGCCGAGCGCGCGCGCGGTGCCGAGCAGGTCCGCGAACTTCACGGTCTGGTTGCAGCGCACGCAGGGGATCGGCGTCTCGCCCCTGAGATAGCTGTCGGCGAAATCCTCCATCACGCCCTGGCGGAAGCGCCGCTCGTAGTCGAGCACATAGTGCGGGATGCCGATGCGCTCGGCCGCCGCGCGCGCATCGCGCAGGTCCTGGCCGGCGCAGCAGGTCTTGCCGCGCGAAACCGCCGCCGCGCCCTGGTCGTAGAGCTGCAGCGTGATGCCCAGCACGTCGTAGCCCTGCTCCTTGAGCAGCGCCGCCGTCACGGCGCTGTCCACGCCGCCGGACATGGCCACGACCACGCGGGTCGCTTCCGGGCGCTTGTCGAATCCCAAGCCGTTCATGGGCGCGGAATATAGGCTCAATCGGGCGGGAAACAACCCTTGCGGGCTGATCTCAGCCGCCAAGCGCCTGCCCGTTCAGGGTCACCGTCGACGCGGGCGGCCGGCGCAGCGTCTGGTAGACGACGCAGTACCGCTCCGTCAGCTTGAGCAGGCTCTGGACCTGCTCCGGGCTCGCGTCGCAGTCGACGTCGAACGCGAGCCTGATTTCGCGGAAGCCGACCGGCGCGTCCTTGGCGACGCCGAGCGTGCCGCGGAAGTCGAGGTCGCCTTCGGCCCTGACCGTGCCGCCGCGCACGGGTATCCCCAGCGCCGTCGCCACGGCGTTGAGCGTCACCCCGGCGCAGGCGACCAGCGCCTGCAGCAGCATGTCGCCGGAGCAGGCCTGGAGTCCGCTGCCGCCGCTGGCCGGGTGCAGCCCGGCCTCGACCAGCGCCTTGCCGGTTTCGACCCGGCAGGCGAGATGCGCCTGGTCGAGCGCGCCTTCGGCCTCGAGCGTGACGACCCCGGCCCCGGGCTCTTCGCGATACTTCGCCTTCAGCGGCGCCTGGATCCGCCGCAACTCGTCCGCGTCCATGCGGTGCTCCCGATCGGTCTACCGTCCGGCCGGCACGATAGCGCCGGCCGCGGGCGAGCGGAACTGGCGCCAGGCCAGAACGCCCAAAACCCACATGGTCGCCCCCATGAACGCGAGCGGATGCACGAACCAGGCGAGCATGGCGAGCGCGAAGTAATAGGCGCGCAGGCCCGAGTTGAAGCCGAGCGAGGCGGACGAGGCGACCCGCGCCGCGCGATCGGCCACTGCCGCGGCCTCCTTATCCGGCACCGGGGCCGGCGGCGCGGTGCCGATCATGACGCAGCAGTAGTTCCACTGCCGGATCGACCAGGAGAACTTGAAGAAGGCATAGACGAACAGCCCGACCAGCAGCAGCACCTTGACCTGCCAGGCCGACCTGGGCGCCTCTTGCGCGAAGGGCAGCTCGGCCACCGCCGCGCGGATGTCGTCGATCGCGCCCAGCGCGCTCAAGAGCGCCGCCACCACGATGATCGTGGTCGAGGCGAAGAACGACACGCTCTGCATGACATGGCCGATCAGGCTGGCGTCGGTGATGCGGTTGTCGCGCTGGACCATCTGGCGCATCCAGGCGGCGCGGTGCGCGTGCATGGCGTGGTTGATGTTGGCGCGCGGCCAGATCGGCCGGTCCACCAGCTTGGCGTAGCCGATCCAGAGCGCGACGAACCAGGCGAGGGCGAGGAGGTCGAGCTGGGTCAGTCCGGCGATCATCGTTCCGTCCGCTTGCGTGGCGGCCACTATATATGCTGGAAGGCCTTGGGAACGCTTGACGCGTCCGCGCACCGGAGAGATTGTTTGTAGACGAACAATCGGACGAGGCTGCCCCATGTCCGCCGAATATGGGACCGTCGCCTACGGCTTGAAGCAGCGGCCCGCCGCCGGCATTGCCGGCAAGCGCGTGCCCTTCTCCAGCGTTCCCGTGATCGATCTCGGGCCCCTGCGCGGCGATGATCCCGTGGCCAAGCGCCGGACCGCCCAGGCGATCGGCCGCGCGTGCGAGGACATCGGCTTCATCTACATCGCCAACCATGGCATCCCGTCGGCGCTGATCGCCGGCACCTTCGCCGAGGCGCGGCGCTTCTTCGCCCTGCCGCTCGACGAGAAGATGAAGCTCCACATCAAGAACTCGGCCAACTACCGCGGCTACTTCCCGCTCAAGGAGGAGAAGACCGACGTCACCGCCGAGGGCGACCTCAAGGAAGGTTTCGACCTGATGCGCGAGCTGGGGCCGGACGACCCCGACGTGCGCGCGGGCAAGCCGCTGCATGGGCCGAACCAGTGGCCCCAGGACCTGCCGGGCTTCCGCGAGGCCGTCCTCGCCTACTACGCCGCCATGGAGGACCTCGCCAAGCTGCTGCTGCGCGGGATGGCGCTGTCGCTCGACCTCGACGAGCACTGGTTCGCCGCCAAGACGCTGAAGCCGCTCGCCTATCTGCGGCTGTTGCACTATCCGCCGCAGCCGGGCGCGATCGACGAGCGCGAGATCGGCTGCGGCGCGCACAGCGACTATGGCTGCCTCACCATCCTGGCGCAGGACGAGGTCGGCGGCCTGCAGCTGCGCAACTCGGCCGGCGAATGGATCGAGGCGCCGCCGATCCCGGGCACCTTCGTGATCAACCTGGGCGACCAGATGGCGCGCTGGACCAACGAGCGCTTCCAGGCCACGCCGCATCGCGTGATCAACCGCTCGGGTCGCGAGCGCTACTCGATCCCGTTCTTCTTCGATCCCGACTACGATGCCGTGGTCGAGTGCCTGCCGACCTGCCAGGGGCCGGACAACCCGCCCAGGCACGCGCCGATCACCGGCGGCGAGCACCTGCTCGGCATGCTGAAGGCGACGTTCAAGTAGCGCCGGGCAAGTAGCGCCGGGCAAGCAGCGCCGGGCAAGCAGCGCCGGGCAAGCAGCGCCGGGCAAGCAGCGCCGCGTCAGCGCTTCGCGACCGACTTCGCCCAGGCGTCGAGCCCTGGCACCACCGGCCGGTTGTCGCTCAGGAGCGACGGGCCGGACTGCATCTGGGCGGCCAGGATGATCGACAAGGCCGCGGCCGCAAGGACAAGCGTGATCGTCCGAGTGTTGCGCATGGCACGTCCTTTCTTCGTGAAAGGGTCGATACGCATACACTAGATGCGCCCGCTGCATGGGGCTGTGACGCCTGTCACGCGCGGCCAGCCAGTGTGAATGAGATCACAGGGTTACCGCGCTGCACGGGTGCGTGCCCTCATCGCAGGAACGGCGTTCGCCGCGTGATCCACCTGCATTCGCCGGCGTTCCCGCAATCGGGCAACGGGCCCGGCCTTGACGCCCGGCCGCGCGGCGTCCATTCTTTCCCTGGAAAGAAGGCGGTAGAATGATTTCAGAGGATAAACACGGCTCCTTGCCGCGTCCGCCGTCGGCCGATCCGCTCCGCCAGGCGGACGTGCTGAGCAACGCGACGGTCAGGGCCGCAGAGCATCTGGGGCTGCCGAACACCGTGCTGGCGCGCGTGCTCGGTCTGTCCGAGGCCTCGGTGTCGCGCCTGAAGAACCGCCGCTTCGACCTGCCGCCGGGCAGCAAGGCCTATGAGCTGGCGCAGCATCTCGTCCGCCTGTTCCGCGGCCTCGACGCCATCACCGGCGGCGACGATGCCGCCTCGCGAAGCTGGATGCGCGGGGAGAACCTGGCGCTGCGCGGCCGGCCGATCGACCTGATCCAGAGCGTGGCCGGGCTCGTCGCCACGCTGGCCTATGTGGACCGAAGCCGCGCTCGCATCTGAGTCCCGTCCCTACCGCCGCGACGTCTGGCGCGTGGTCGAGACGCAGTTCCGCGCGGCAACCATGCGCATCACCGACTCGCTGGAGGAGCAGGCGATCCTCGAGGCCGTGCTCGAGGACAGCAAGCCGCCCCTGCCGCCGGGCTGCGCCGGCCTGCACTACCTGCTGGCGACGCCGTTCCGCTACCTGCCCTACCCGTACGGCTCGCGATTCCGCCGCGCCGGCCAGCCGGACGGCGCGTTCTATGCCGCCGAGGTGCTGAACACCGCCATCGCCGAGACGGCGTTCTACCGGCTGCTGTTCCTGGCCGAATCGCCCGCCATGCTGGTGCCGCAACAGCCGGTGGAGCACACGGCGTTCCGCATCTCCTGCCGCACGGACCGCCACGTCGACCTGACGCGCCCCCCGCTCGACCGCGATCGCGCGCGCTGGACGCATGCCACCGACCATGGCGACTGCCAGGACCTGGCCGACCACGCCCGCGCCGCGCGGATCGAAGCGATCCGCTACGAATCCGTCCGCGATCCCGATCGTCGGGCGAACTTGGCGATCCTCTCGCCGGCGGCCTTCGCCGCCAAGACACCGAGCGGGCTGCGCACCTGGCACGTGTTCGCGCGCCGAGAGGCGGTCAGGGCATGGTGCGAGAGCCCGCGCGAAGCGGTCGAATTCAGCCGGGCGCGGTTCGCGGCCGATCCGCGGCTGGCGGGATAGCGGGTCAGGCCGCGTCCAGCCCCATCTGCCAGAAGTCGGCCTCGAGCTTGGACGCGCCGGCGAACAGCTTGACGAGCGCCGGAAAACGCCCCGAACCCGCGCGGCGGGCCTCCAGCCGGTCGAGCTGCGCCACGGCCTTGGCCGCGACCTGCTGGTAGTCCTCGCCGGCGTAGGTCTCGATCCATTCGCGGTAGGGATTGCCGTCGCGCCGGGTTGCCGGATCGGCGACCAGGCGGTTGGCGATCTCGGCGTAGCCGACGACGCAGGGCGCCAGCGCCACCAGCAGGTCGAGGATGTCGCCGGCATTGCCGGCCTCGAGCACGAAGCGCGTATAGGCCATGCATTGAGGCGCCTCGGGCACCTTCAGGATGTCGTCGATCGTCAGGCCCCAGCCAGCGCAGAACTTGACGTGCAGGTTCATCTCGTCGTCGAGGATCACCCGCATCGAATTGGCCGCCTGGCGCATGTCGTCCAGCGTGTCGGCCTTGTAGGCGGCGAGCGCGTAGGCGCGCGCGAACTGAACCAGGAACAGGTAGTCCTGGATCAGGTAGAACCTGAACGCGGGCTCGGGCAGCGTGCCGGCCGCGAGGCGGCGCACGAAATCATGCCGCACGTACGAGAGCCACACCGGCTCGTTGGCGCCGCGCAGACGGTCGAACAGGCTGCCTTTCGGCGCAGGATCCCTGAACGGCGGCATCACTCGCGCTCGTCGAGCCAGGCCATCTGGATGGCCTCGAGGATCTTCTCGTTCGACTTGTTCGGGTCGTCCTCGAAGCCCGGCAGCTCCCGCACCCATTTCCACAGGTCGGTGAAGCGGATGGCCATGATGTCGACATCGGGATGCCGCTCCTCCAGCAGGATCGCGATGTCGTGGATGTCGGTCCAGCGCAGCCCCATGGCATCCCCCTCGACGCGGCGAATTCTCTCTATGCCTTGTCGACCATCATGTTGCGCGTGGCGGACGGCAGGGTGACGGTCAGCCCGTCCAGCTCGTCGGTCATGATGATCTGGCAGCCCAGGCGGGATGTATGCGTCAGGCCGAAGGCCAGGTCCAGCATGTCTTCCTCGTCCTCGCTCGCCTCCGGCAGCAGGTCGTACCACTCCGAATCGACGACCACGTGGCAGGTCGAGCAGGCGAGCGAGCCCTCGCAGGCGCCTTCGAGGTCGATGTTGTTGCGGTGCGCGATCTCCAGCACGGACAGGCCTTTCGGGGCGTCGACCTCGCGGCGCGCCCCGTTCGGTTCGATGAACGTCATTTTCGGCATTTCGATGCAGCTCCAAGCGAAATCGAGCGGCCCGTTGCTTGGGACCGGACCGTCCTATTGTTTCCGTTCCTCCCCGAAGCGCCGGGCCAGGTTGTCGACGCTGACGCCCGACAGCGCGTCGGCGAAAGCCTTGTCCATGCGGCGCTGGGCGAACGGCGTGACCATCCGTTCCAGCGCCTCGACCGCGCCGTTGATCGCGTCGCGGTCGTCGCCGCCGGTCGCGTTCTCGATCACGCCGATCTGCGCCTCGATGGTGGCGTATTCCGCGTCGCCCAGAAGCGCGCGATCCTTGGCGAGCGCCGCGCGCAGCGCCAGCAGCACGCGCCGCGCCTCGACCCGCGCCTCGATCAACAGGCGCCGCTCCATGTCGGCGCGGCCGTGCTCCATGCTCTCGCGCAGCATGCGCGCCATGTCGTCCTCGCTGAGGCCATAGGACGGCTTCACCTCGACGCGCTGCTCGATCCCGGTCGAGCGCTCCTGCGCCGAAACGGTCAGAAGCCCATCGGCATCGACGGTGAAGGTGACGCGCACGCGCGCGGCGCCCGCCGTCATCGGGGGGATCGCGTGCAGCTCGAACCGGGCCAGGCTGCGGCACTGGTCCACCGTCTCGCGCTCGCCCTGCACCACGTGGATCATCATGGCCGTCTGGCCGTCCTGGTAGGTGGTGAACTCCTGCGCCTTGGCGACCGGGATCGGCGTATTGCGCTCGATCACCTTCTCGACGATGCCGCCCATCGTCTCGATGCCGAGCGACAGCGGCGTCACGTCGAGCAGCAGGTTGTCGGAGCCCACGGTGAGCGCCTCGGCCTGCAGCGCGGCGCCGAGCGCCACCACCTCGTCCGGGTTGATGTCGCTGAGCGGCTTCTGCGCGAAGAAGCTCTCGACCGCGCGGCGCACCGCCGGCACGCGGGTCGAGCCGCCGACCAGCACCACGCCCTGGATCGACTTCGGATCGACCCCGGCGTCCTCGAACACGCCGGCCGAGATGCGGATCGTGCGCTCGACGAACGGCGCGATCACCCGGTCGAGCGTCTCCCGGTCGAGGCGGTGCTGCGACACGTCGCCGTCGAGCTCGACGATCCACTTGCCGTCGGCCTTCTCGGTCAGGCACTCCTTGGCCAGGCGTCCCGTCATCAGGATGCCCTTGGCGTCGTTGCTCGACGGGTTGGCGGATTTGCCGGCGGCCCGGCGCTCCGCGAGGAAGCGCTCGGCCACCGCATGGTCGAAATCGTCGCCGCCGAGCGCGGCGTCGCCGCCGGTCGCCAGCACCTGGAACACGCCCTTCTCCAGGCGCAGCAGCGAGATGTCGAAGGTGCCGCCGCCCAGGTCGTAGACCGCGTAGAGGCCCTCGGCGCCCTTGTCGAGGCCATAGGCGAGTGCGGCCGCGGTCGGCTCGTTCACCAGCCGCAGCACCTCGAGCCCGGCCAGCCGCGCGGCGTCGCGCGTGGCGGTGCGCGCGGCATCGTCGAAATAGGCCGGCACGG
>JAKLKW010000255.1 GCA_023150455.1 Alphaproteobacteria bacterium
GCCGAAGCCGCCCGGCGTGCGCTCGCGCGCCTCGTTGACGGTGAGCGTACGCCCGCCGACGACCGAGCCGTTCAGCGCCGCCTTGGCAGCCTCTGCCTGTTCGGGTGTCTCCATTTCGACGAATCCAAACCCGCGGGACTGGCCTGTCATGCGGTCCACGATCACCTGCGCCGACTTCACCGTCCCGAAGGGGGCGAACATCGTCTCAAGTTCCTTGGATGTATGGGCGTGTGGCAGATTGCCGACGAAAAGCTTGCTATTCGACATCAGACTCGGTCCTTACGTGACGAAAAACGGAAGATGGTCCATGGGATTGGGTCGGCCGGCACGGTAATCCCGCGTCCGGCCCGATACGCGGACGAACCCTACCCGCAAAGCAATCGCCCGCGGGCGGCGGAGCGGCCCGGTTCTTGAAGGAGAAAACTCGCAGCGAACGGCTCAAACCATGCTCTTCGCTGTAGGAGAAGAGCGATACGTCGGCATCGCCTGCCCACAGACCATTAATGATCCTATCCGATTCTGCCCACAGTTAACAGCGGATTCAACTGTCCCCGTTTTGTTCCGTTCCCGCCGGCTCCTGTGCTAGGCTTTGCCGGCCATGCCCGACGCCGCACTGCTTTCCCCATCGGCTCAAGCGATTGCGCGCGGCCTGTGCCGCCACCTGGCGCAGGCCGGGTTCAGCACCTTGACCGAGCTCATCCTGCCGAATGGTCGTCGCGTGGATGTGATCGGGGTCGACCGCGCCGGCAAGATCCTGGTCGCCGAGATCAAGTCCTCGATCGAGGACTTCCGCACCGACCGCAAATGGCAGGACTACCGCGAGTACTGTGACCGGTTCTTCTTCGCCGTGGCCGAGACCTTCCCGCGCGAGCTGATCCCGCCCGTCTGCGGCCTGTTCATCGCCGACGCCTACGGCGCCGCCATGCTGCGCGACTGCGCCGAGGCGCCCGTTCCCGGCGCGCGGCGGCGCGCCCTGCTGCTGCGCTTCGCCACGATCGCCGCCGACCGCCTGCGCGGCCTCACCGACCCGGAAACCTGACGTTCAGCGCGCCATGCGCTTGATGGTGGCGCTGGTGCTGTGGCCGGGCAGGAGCTCGGCCAGCAGCACCTTGCCGCCATGCGCCTGCACGATGTCGGCGCCGACCACAGTCTCGACCGTGTAGTCCGCGCCCTTGACCAGCACGTCGGGCAGCACGGCGCGGATCAGCACCTCCGGCGTGTCCTCGTCGAACACGACGACGAGGTCGACCGATTGCAGCGAGCCCAGCACCATCGCGCGCGCGGCCTCGGCCTGTACCGGGCGGTCGGCGCCCTTGAGGCGCCGGACCGAGGCGTCGCTGTTCAGCCCCACGACCAGGCGATCGCAGGCCGCGCGCGCCTGCGCCAGCAGCGCGACATGGCCCGGGTGCAGCAAGTCGAAGCAGCCGTTGGTGAAGCCGATCTTGAGGCCCTTGCGCCGCCATCCCTGGATGCGGTCGAGCGCGGCCGAGCGGCTCAGGACCTTGGCCTCGGCGTCCATCACGTCCTGGGCGTGCAGCTGGTGCCGGATCTCGTCGGGATAGGCGACCGCCGTGCCGACCTTTCCCACCACGATCCCGGCCGCGACATTGGCGAGCCGCGCCGCGTCCTCGAGCGAGGCCCCGGCCGACAGCGCCGCGGCGAGCACCGCCGCGACCGTGTCGCCGGCGCCGGAGACGTCGAACACCTCGCGCGCCTCGGCCGGCAGGTGCACGGGCTCGCCGTCCACCGCGACGAGGCTCATGCCCCGCTCGCTGCGCGTGACCAAAACGTGCTCGATGCCGCATTGCCTGATCAGGCGGCGCGCCGCCGCGGCGATCTCGCTGTCGGTCCCGGCCGGCATGCCGCTCGCCGCTGCCAGCTCCTTGCGGTTCGGCGTCACGACGCTGGCGCCGCGATAGCAGGTGAAATCGGTGCCCTTCGGGTCGACGACGACCGCGTGTCCGGCAGCGCGCGCGGCGGAGATCGCGGCGTTCAGCATGGCGCCGCCCAGCACGCCCTTGCCGTAGTCCGACAGCACCAGCGCGCCCTCGATCGCGCCGGCGCGCGCCACCAGCTGCGCCTCGCTCAGCGGCCCCACTGCGGGCGCGGCCTCTCGGTCGGCGCGCAGCAGCTGCTGCGCCCCGGCGACGAAGCGGGTCTTGATCGTGGTGCGCCGTCCCTGCTCCACGACCAGGCCGGCCTCCACGCCGTCGAGGGCCGCGACGAGCTTGGCGATCTCGGCTCCCGCGGCGTCGTCGCCGACCACGGCGACGAAGCGCGTCTTCACGCCCAGCGCCGCCAGGTTGCGCACCACGTTGCCGGCGCCGCCGAGCATCGCCTGCTCGCGCTCGACCCGCAGCACCGGGATGGGCGCTTCCGGCGATACCCGCTCGACCGCGCCATAGACGTAGCGGTCGAGCATCGTGTCGCCGATGCAGGTGACGCGCGCGCCCTGCACTCGCGCGAGCAAGGCGGCGAGGGCCGAGCGGTCGCTCACACCAGCCCCAGCTCGCGCTCGAGCGCGCCGCACAGCATCTGGCCGAGCGTGATGTGCATCTCCTGGATGCGCGCGGTGACGGTCGAAGGCACGCGGATCAGCGGGTCGCACAGGCCCAGCATCTTGCCGCCCGATTGGCCGGTCAGGCCGGCGGCGACGAGGCCCATGTCGCGCGCGGCCTCGAGGCCCTGGATCACGTTGGGGCTGGTGCCCGAGGTCGAGATGCCGATGGCGAGGTCGCCCCTGCGGCCGAGGGCGCGCACTTGGCGCGCGAACATCGGCTCGACGCCCATGTCGTTGGCGATGGCGGTCAGCGCCGAGCTGTCGGTGGTCAGCGCGACGGCGGCAATCGGCGCGCGGTCCTTGACGTAGCGAACGGCCAGCTCGGTCGCCAGGTGCTGCGCGTCGGCGGCGCTGCCGCCGTTGCCGAAGAACATGAGCTTGCCGCCGCCGCGAACGGAGGCGACCGCCGCCCGGACCAGGCGCACGAAGGGCTCGCGCGTCGCGGCGCGCGTCAGCGCCAGCACGTCCGCGTGCTGCTCGAGCTCGGATGCGAAGAAGGCATCCAGGTCCATGCGCCGGGCTCCGTCAGGCTCGGGCGAGGCCGCGGAAATAGTCGATGGTGAGGCCCAGGCCCGTCTCCAGGTCCACGGTCGGCCGCCAGCCCAGCACCGTCCTCGCCTTGGTGATGTCGGGACAGCGCTGGGTCGGGTCGTTGACCGGCAGCGGCTTGAACGCGAGCTTGGAGCGCGAGCCGGTCATGGCGATGACCTTCTCCGCCAGCTCGCGCACCGTCATCTCGACCGGGTTGCCCAGGTTGATCGGGCCGGTCACTTCGTCGGGCGCGCCCATCAGCCGCACCAGGCCGTCGATCAGGTCGTCGACGTAGCAGAAGGCGCGGGTCTGGCTGCCGTCGCCGAAGATCGTGATCGGCTCGCCTTTCAGCGCCTGCATGATGAAGTTTGACACCACGCGCCCGTCGTTCGGGTGCATGCGCGGCCCGTAGGTGTTGAAGATGCGCGCGACGCGGATCGGCAGGTTGTGCTGGCGGTAATAGTCGAAGAACAGCGTCTCGGCGCAGCGCTTGCCCTCGTCGTAGCAGGCGCGCGGCCCGATCGGGTTGACGTTGCCCCAGTACTCCTCCTCCTGCGGATGGTGCGTCGGGTCGCCGTACACCTCGCTGGTCGAGGCCTGCAGGATGCGCGCCTTCACGCGCTTGGCCAGCCCCAGCATGTTGATGGCGCCGTGCACCGAGGTCTTGGTCGTCTGCACCGGGTCGAACTGGTAGTGGATCGGCGATGCCGGGCAGGCGAGGTTGTAGATCTCGTCGACCTCGACGTAGAGCGGGAAGGTGACGTCGTGCCGCATCATCTCGAAATGCGGGTTCGACAGCAGCTTCAGGATGTTGTCGCGCGTGCCGGTGAAGTAGTTGTCGACGCACAGCACGTCGTGGCCTTCGGCCAGCAGGCGCTCGCACAGGTGCGAGCCGAGGAACCCCGCCCCGCCGGTCACCAGAACCTTCTTGCGTGAGATCATGCCCCGATCCGGACCAGAATGACGCGGCCAGGCGTCTTTGCGCCCGGCAGGTCACACTCCTAGCACTGCGCGTATGGGGAATAAAGCGGCGCGACCGGACGCGCCGCCTCGTGTCAGGCCGCGCGCACCTTGGCGATGAACTGGTCGACCTCGGCGCGCAGCGTCTCGGCCTGCTTGGCCAGCTCCGACGACGACCCGTTCATCTGCACGGCCGCGGCGCCGACCTCGCCCGAGGCCTGGGTCACCAAAACGATGTTCTTGTTGACCTCCTGCGTGCCCTGCGCCGCCTGCTGCACGTTGCGGCTGATCTCCTTGGTCGCCGCGCCCTGCTCCTCCATCGCCGAGGCGATCGAGGCGGCGATCTCGTTCACCTGCTCGATCGTCTTACCGATCGTCTGGATCGCGCCGACGGCATCGCCGGTCTTCGACTGCACCGCTTCGATCTGCTTGGCGATCTCCTCGGTCGCCTTGGCGGTCT
>JAKLKW010000028.1 GCA_023150455.1 Alphaproteobacteria bacterium
GGCCGCGACGAATGCATGGCGCATCGATGAATGGCTATGTCTCATGGCTTCCCCTCCTGGGCCCGCCGACCGGCGCTCGATACCGCCGCGCCCGGCCCCGGCAAGCCTAGCACGGACCGCAGACTGGCGTCCGGCGGCGGCTAGCGGTTCGGCTGCGGCCCCGGCGGCACGAGCCCGGCCGGGCGCGGATCGGGGAACTCCTTCACCCGGCGGTCGTAGGCGACGAAACCCGCGCGCTGGTAGAGCGACAGCGCCTTCGGGTGATCCATGTCGCAGGTATTGACCCAGACCCGGCGCGGCACCGGCGGGCCGAGCCAGGCGAGGTCGACGGCGTGGTCCAGCAGATAGGGCCCGAGACGCAGCCCGATGAACTCCGGCACCAGCCCGAAATAGGCCAGCTCCACGACCGGCGCGTCGCGCCGGTCCAGCTCGAAGTAGCCCGCCGGCACGCCGGCGACATAGAGCACGTAGGTTTCGTACCGCTCGTGCCGCACCACGGCGGCCAGGCGCTCGTCGTCCCATTGCTTGCGCTCGTACCACCACCACGGCCGCCCGACCGCGTCGTAGAGGTAGCGCGAGAAGGATACCGTCGGCTTGTCGGCGCGGATCAGCGCCAGCTTCAGCCGCGGCGGCGGCGGCGCGGGCGGGCGCGACGGCCGATCCGTCATCTCGAGGAACGTGATGACCGTGGAAAGGGTCGCGGGCGCCACGACGTGCCCTGTTATGGCGTCATGGGCCGGCCGTCGAGCCAGCGCGCCATCAGCACGCGCGGCTGCTCGGCATAGCCGAGCCGCTCGTAGAAGCCGCGCACCTTGGTGTTGGTCGCGCGGACGATGAGCTGCGACTTCGCGATGCCGCGGCTGCGCATCCAGTCCTCGGCCGCGGCGACGATGCGGCGGCCGAGGCCGCTGCGCTGCAGCGCGGGCGCGACCGCGACGTAGTAGAGCCAGCCGCGATGACCGTCGTCGCCGACCATGGCGGTCGCCAGCACGCGCCCGTCGGCCGCGCGCGCCACCAGGATCTCGGCCGAGCCCGAGCGGCGCGCCTGGGCGATGTCGGCGCGCGGGTCGTTCCACGGGCGCGTGAGGTCGCAGTCGAGCCAGAGCTGCACCACCGCCTCGATGTCGGCGTCGGTGATCGGCCCGATCGCGATCGGCGCGTCCTTCGCTTTGCCGGCGGCGGCCATCGCGCTCATCCCGTCTCGACCGGCGTGTCGGCGCGTCCGGCCCATTCCGTCCACGAGCCGTCGTAGACGGCCACGTCGTCGCGGCCGAGCAGGTAGAGGCCGAGCGCCAGCACGCAGGCGGTCACGCCCGAGCCGCAGCTCGTGACGATCGGCTTCTTGAGGTCGACGCCCGCGGAGGCGAAGGTGCCGGCTAGCCTCTCCGCCGGCAGGAACGTCTTGTCCTGGGGATCGAGCAGGTTGGTGTAGGGCACGTTGAGCGCGCCCGGCATGTGCCCGCCGCGCAGCCCCGCGCGCGGCTCGGGATCGACGCCCGTGAAGCGGCCGGCGCTGCGCGCGTCGACCACCTGCTCGCGCCGGTCGGCCAGGCAGCTGCGCACCTGGCCCAGGTCGCGCACCAGCGTGCGGTCGACCCGCGCGGTGAAATGGCGCTCGCGCGGGCGGGGCGGGCCGTCCTCGACCGGGCGGCGCTCCTTGAGCCATTTCGGCAGGCCGCCGTCGAGCACGGCGACGTCGCTGTGGCCGAAGACGCGGAACATCCACCACACGCGCGCGGCCGAGACCATGCCGTGCGTGTCGTAGACGACGATGCGGCTGCCGTCGCCGAGGCCGAGCTTGCGCACCTTGCTGGAGAACTTCTCGGGCGCCGGCAGCATGTGCGGCAGCGGATTGCCGCTGTCGGCGATGTCGTCGATGTCGAAGAACACGGCGCCGGGGATGTGCCGCGCGAGGAATTCCTTGTGCGCGTCGCGCGTGGTCGGCGGGATGATGTAGGTGCCGTCGACCACGCGCACGTCCGGGGCGACGAGGTGGCGCGCCAGCCAGTCGGTCGAGACCAGGGCGTCCGGCTTCCGATAGGGCATCGGCGTTTCCTCAGCGGTTCACTCGGCTTCGACGAAGGCGACCACGACGCGGCGGTTGATGCGGCCCTTCTTCTCGATCTTGGCCACCTCGACCTTGCCGATCTCGCCGGTGCGCGCGACATGCGTGCCGCCGCAGGGCTGCAGGTCGAGCCCGGCCACCTCGATCAGGCGGACCTTGCCCTGGCCGGTGGGCGGCTTCACTGCCATGGTCTTGACCAGCTCGGGCTGCGCGGCCAGCTCGGCGTCGCTGATCCAGCGTTGGCTGACCGCGTCGTCGCGGGCGACCAGCTCGTTCAGCTTGCGGGTGAGCTCCTCCTTCTCGAGGATCGCCTCGGGAATGTCGAAATCCAGCCGGCCCCTGTCGGCTCCGACCTGGCCGCCCGTCACGGGATAGGGCAGCACGGCCGACAGCAGGTGCAGGCAGGTATGCATGCGCATGTGCCGGTGGCGGCGCTCCCAGTCGATCTCGGCGGTGAGCCTGGTGCCGGGCGTCGGCGGCGTGGTGCCGGGCTCCAGCACGTGCGCGACCGTGTCGGGCGCCTCGCCCTTCAGCGCGTCGGACACGCGCAGCGCCGAGCCGTCGGCCAGCCGCAGCACGCCGGTGTCGCCGGGCTGCCCGCCGCCGGTCGGATAGAACACCGTGCGGTCGAGCACCAGGCCGCGCGAATCCATGCCGACGACCGCCGCCTGGCAGGAGCGCGCATAGGGATCGTTGCGGAAGACGAGTTCGGTCGCCATCGCTTGCCTCGCGGCCTTGCGCCATCCGGCCCTACGGCATCCAGGGCGGAGTCGGCAGGTTCTTCGATCTGAGGAATGCCGGGTTGAACAGCTTGCTTTGATAACGCTGGCCGCCGTCGCACAGGATGGTCACGATCGTATGGCCCGGCCCCATTTCCTTTGCCAGCCGGATCGCGCCGGCCACGTTCAGTCCGGACGAGCCGCCCAGCACCAGGCCTTCCTCGCGCACCAGGTCGAACAGGATCGGCAGCCATTCCTCGTCGGTCACCTTGTAGGCGTCGTCGATCGGCGCGCCTTCCAGGTTCCTGGTGATGCGGCCCTGGCCGATGCCCTCGGTGATCGAGCTGCCGTGCGACTTGAGCTCGCCCGCCTTGTAGTAGCTGTAGAGCGCCGCGCCGAGAGGATCGGAGCACACGGCGCGCAGCTTGGGATTGCGCTCCTTCAGCGCCATGGCCACGCCGGCGAGCGTGCCGCCGGTGCCGACCGCGCAGGTGAAGCCGTCGACCTTGCCCCCGGTCTGCTCCCAGATCTCCGGGCCGGTCGTGCGGTAGTGGCCCATGCGGTTGGCGACGTTGTCGAACTGCTGCGCCCAGATCGCGCCGTTCGGCTCGGTCTTGGCCAGCTCCTTGGCCAGGCGCTCGGAGACATGCACGTAGTTGTTGGGGTCCTTGTACGGCACGGCCGGCACTTCGCGCAGCTCGGCGCCGCACAGCCGCAGCATGTCCTTCTTCTCCTGCGACTGCGTGTCGGGGATGACGATCACCGACCGGTAGCCGCGCGCGTTGCCGACCAGGGCGAGGCCGATGCCGGTGTTGCCCGCGGTGCCTTCGACGATGACGCCGCCGGGGCGCAGCGCGCCCGTCTTCTCGGCGTCCTGGACGATGGCGAGCGCCGCGCGGTCCTTGACCGACCCGCCGGGGTTGAGGAACTCCGCCTTGCCCAGGACGGTGCAGCCGGTCAGCTCGGACGCCTTGCGCAGCTTGATCAGCGGCGTGTTGCCGATGGTCTCGACGAAGCCGGCGCGGATGGTCATGGCATGGCCCTTGGCAGGTCGGATCGTCTCCAGGTGGAAGCGGCCGACACTAGCGGCGCGGGCGGGGTGGATCAAGCCGGAGGCCGGGATGGCGGCGTTCAGTGCCGGCGGCTGCGATCGGCCGCGCGGTCGACGGGCTGCACGTCCAGCGGCGCGATGCAGTCGATGTCGGGCCAGCGTGCGCCGCAGGCGGTGCAGACCGCGCGCTCCAGGAAGCGTTGCAGCGGCAGCTCGCCGCCGTACTGGCGCGACAGGTTCGCCGGGTTGAGCCGCACCTCGTGCCCGCACCGTTTGCAGGTCACGAACAACGGGCGCTGCTGCCGCGCTAGGCCGCCGATGGTGCCGACGCGCGGGGGCGATCTGCGACGCATGGGCACGAGGTTAGCACGAAAGCGGCGGTCCCCGGGGCGGGCGCGTCGGCCCCGCCGGGCACGCGCGCGGGCCGATTCGGCACCCGCGCAACGACGGTCGCGCAAAGCGTTGTGGATGGCCCCGGCACGCCCAAAAAGGCGCAAAAATATCATAGTGATATCAATATATTATACTTCGGTCGCCGACGCGGCCGGCGGTGCCGAAAGCATTGTTCGCACTTGCAGAATCTGCTAGAAAAATCGCCGATCCGGGCTCGGTTAACGACCCGCCGAATCCCCGTGCGAAGCCCGCCCGAGCGGCCGGCTGCGACGCCGACAAGAAGCGCCCGATTTCGCCCACCAGAGACCGCCTAAGTGACAACGCAGCAGACGCCGCCGCCCTTCGACATCGCGCCCATCAGCCTGGAAGAGGAGATGCGGCGCTCGTACCTCGATTACGCCATGAGCGTGATCGTGGCGCGCGCGCTGCCCGACGTGCGCGACGGCCTCAAGCCCGTCCACCGGCGCATCCTCTACGCCATGAAAGAGGCGGGCTACGACTGGAACAAGGCGTTCCGCAAGTCGGCGCGCATCGTCGGCGACGTGATGGGCAAGTACCACCCGCACGGCGACACGGCGATCTACGACGCCATGGTCCGCATGGCGCAGGACTTCTCCATGCGCCTGCCGCTGATCGACGGCCAGGGCAACTTCGGCTCGATGGACGGCGATCCGCCGGCGGCCATGCGCTACACCGAGGCGCGGCTCGCGCGCGCCGCCGATGCGCTGCTCGACGACATCGACAAGGACACGGTGCAGTTCCAGCCGAACTACGACGGCACCGACAAGGAGCCGGTCGTCCTGCCGGCGCGCTTTCCCAACCTGCTCGTCAACGGCGCCGGCGGCATCGCCGTCGGCATGGCGACCAACATCCCGACCCACAACCTGGGCGAGGTGATCGACGCCTGCTGCGCCTATGTCGACAACCCCGACATCACGATCGACGAGCTGATCGAGCGCGTGCCGGGCCCGGACTTCCCGACCGGCGGCATCATCCTGGGCTCGGTCGGCATCCGCTCCGGCTACCATCTCGGCCGCGGCTCGATCGTCATCCGTGCCCGTGCCACGGTCGAGGAGATCCGCAAGGACCGCTGGGCCATCGTCGTCACCGAGATTCCCTACCAGGTGAACAAGGCGCGCATGGTCGAGCGCATCGGCGAGCTGGTGCGCGAGAAGGTGATCGAGGGCATCGCCGACCTGCGCGACGAAAGCGACCGCGAGGGCCTGCGCGTGGTGATCGAGCTGAAGCGCGAGGCGGTGCCGGAGGTCGTGCTGAACCAGCTCTACCGCCACAGCCAGCTGCAGACCAGCTTCGGCATCAACATGCTGGCGCTGAACGGCGGCAAGCCCGAGCTGCTGGACCTCAAGTCGATCATCGCCGCCTTCGTCGCCTTCCGCGAGCAGGTGATCCGCCGCCGCACCATCTTCGAGCTGGGCAAGGCGCGCGAGCGGGCGCACGTCCTGGTCGGCCTGGCGATCGCGGTCGCCAACATCGACGAGGTCATCAAGCTGATCCGCTCCTCGCCGGACCCGGCCGACGCCAGGGCGAAGCTGGTGGCGCGCTCGTGGCCGGCGTCGACCGTGGCGCCGCTGATCGCGCTGATCGACGACCCCGGCCAGGCCATCGACAAGGAGGGCGGCTATCGCCTCAGCGAGGCGCAGGCGCGCGCGATCCTCGATCTGCGCCTGCAGCGCCTGACCGGGCTCGAGCGCGACAGGATCGCCGAGGAGCTGGACGGGCTGGTCAAGCAGATCCGCGACTTCCTGGAGATCCTGGAATCGCGGCCCAAGCTGCTCGGCATCCTGCGCGGCGAGCTGCTGGCGATGAAGGAGCAGTTCGCCACGCCGCGCCGCACCACGCTCGAGGCGCAGGAGGACGAGACCGACGTCGAGGACCTGATCCAGCGCGAGGACATGGTCGTCACGGTCACGCTCGGCGGCTACATCAAGCGCGTGCCCTTGAGCGCCTACCGCGCCCAGCGCCGCGGCGGGCGCGGCCGTGCGGGCATGGCGACGCGCGAGGAGGATGCGGTCAGCCGCGTGTTCATCGCCAACACGCACGACCGCATGCTGTTCTTCTCCTCGCGCGGCATGGCCTATCAGATGAAGGTCTACCGCCTGCCGCTCGGCAACCCGCAGGCGCGCGGCAAGGCGCTGGTCAACCTGCTGCCGCTCGAGGAGGGCGAGACCATCACGACGCTGATGCCGATGCCGGAGGACGAGAAGGCGGCGACGGCGGCGCACGTGATGTTCGCGACCTCGACCGGCAACGTCCGGCGCAACGCGCTCAGCGACTTCACCGACATCAAGGCCAACGGCAAGATCGCCATGAAGCTGGAGGAAGGCGGCGAGCGCCTGATCGCGGTGCAGCCCTGCGGCGAGGGCGACGACGTGCTGCTGGCGGCGCGCGGGGGAAAATGCATCCGCTTCCCCGTCGGCGACGTGCGCGTGTTCGCCGGCCGTACCTCGACCGGCGTGCGCGGCATCAAGCTGGCCGAGGGCGACGAGGTGATCTCGATGTCGATCCTGCGCCACGCCGACTTCACGGTCGAGGAGCGCGCGGCGTTCCTCAGGCTGCAGCGCGCCAAGCGCGGCGACACCGGCGAGCCCGAGCCCGACACGGAAGAGGCGTCGACGGCGCCGGCGGCGGTCCTGTCGCCCGAGCGCGTGGCCGAGATGGAGGCGCAGCAGGAGTTCCTGCTGGCGATCACCGAGAAGGGTTTCGGCAAGCGCAGCTCGGCCTACGAGTACCGCGTGGCCGGCCGCGGCGGCCAGGGCATCGCCAACATCGAGGTGACCGAGCGCAACGGCCCGGTCGTCGCGACCTTCCCGGTCAAGGACACGGACCAGATCGTGCTGGTGACCGACGGCGGCCAGATCATCCGCACGCCGGTCGACGACATCCGCGTCGCCGGGCGCAAGACCCAGGGCGTGACGGTGTTCAAGGTCGACCAGGACGAGCGCGTGGTCTCGGTCAGCCGGCTCAGCGAGGACGAGGGCAACGGCCCGAACGGTAACGGCCCGAACGGTAACGGCCCGAACGGGAACGGCCACGCCGGCAACGGCCCGAACGGTAACGGCCATGGCGGCAACGGCCTCGACGGCGGCGGCGCGAACGGAGCGGGCGACGGCGGGACGGGCAATGGCACGGCGGGAGACGGCGATGGCGCCTAGGGAACGGGTCGGCGTCTATCCGGGCACCTTCGATCCGATCACGCTGGGCCACGCCGACATCATCCGGCGCGCCACGCGCGTGGTCGACCGGCTGGTGATCGCCGTCGCCACCAATGCCGGCAAGGGGCCCCTGTTCACGCTGGACGAGCGCGTCGACATGGTGCGTGGCGAGCTTGCCGCCATGGAGCGGGGCGAGCTGGCCGGCCCGGTCGAGGTCACGCCGTTCGACAGCCTGCTGATGGACTTCACCGTCTCGACCGGCGCGCGCGTGATCATCCGCGGCCTGCGCGCCGTGTCCGACTTCGAATACGAGTTCCAGATGGCGGGCATGAACGCGCGGCTCAATCCCGACGTCGAGACCGTGTTCCTCATGTCGTCGGACCGCTACCAGTTCATCGCGTCCCGCTTCGTCAAGGAAATCGGCCGGCTCGGCGGCGAGGTCGCGCATTTCGTCTCGCCGCGCGTGGCCAGGCGCATGCGCGCGCGCTTCGCCGACGAGCGCCAGAACGGCGGCGCCTCGCGCCTGATGCAGACGTTCAAGGCCGAGCCGACGCCGCCGGACGAGTGACAAGGCCGCCGCCGGCCGATTGACCCGCCGGCCGCCCGGGCCTAAGAAGTCGCCGGAAGCCGCTTGGCGGCAGAGCCCGTAGCTCAGCGGTAGAGCATCTGACTTTTAATCAGAGGGTCCTGGGTTCGATCCCCAGCGGGCTCACCATTCCCAGAAATCAATGGTCTGGGATTGGAAAATCGGGCGCGCCGAAAGCCGGTCGGCTAAGATTGCGTGTGACATCGGGCGCAGGTCGTGCGCGCGGCGGTACAGTATCCCCGCGAAGTGCCGCACCGGTGCCTGTGCTCGCGCACAGGAAGATTCTCGGCGCGACCAGGCAGGCGGGCGGCAGCGTGACGATCGAAAGCGCGCCGGGCAGGGGCACGACGGCGCGCGTGTTCCCGCCCGTCGCGGCCGGGGCCGCGCACGGCTGCGGGCCCGGCATGGGATCGGCGATCGGGACGGCAGCGATGCAGGGCGTCAACGTGCTTTATGTCGAGGACGAGCCGCTGGTCGGCATGGCGACGACCGACGCGCTGGAGAGCGCGGGGTTCCAGGTCCATGCCGCGCCGAGCGCGGAAGCGGCGCTGAAGCTCCTGCGCGAGCGGCCGGAGATCGAGCTGATCGTCACCGATGTCGGCCTGCCGGGGATGAACGGCTACGACCTGGTCAACGAGGCGCGGCGGCTCAAGCCGGACGTGAAGGCGGTGTTCGTGACGGGCTACGACCGCGCCGGCACGATCGGCAAGCTCACGGCCGACGCGGCGACCGACTTCATCGACAAGCCCTACGATCCCGAGGACCTCGTCCGGTCGATCCGGCGCCTGCTGCAACGCCAGGCCTGAACCGGGCGCTTTCCGCCCATTGTGAAACGCGCGCCGGCTGGCTATCACTGCCGGGTCTCGAGGCCGGGGTGAAGCCATGGTTGGTCGCAAGAGCAAACGGTCGGTCCGCCGCACGGCGGCCGGGAAGAACGTCGGCCGCAAGACGGTCGCGGCGAAAACCGCATCGGCCAGGACCGCCAAGGCCAAGCCGTCGGCACGAAGGCCGCTCAAGGTCGCCATCGCCGGTTTCGGCGCGATCGGGCGTACCGTCGCCCGCAAGCTCGATGAGGGCATCGCCGGACTGGAGCTGGCCGCCGTCTCGGCGCGCGACCTCGAGCGCGCGCGGGCGCTGACGGCGGGCTTCAGGCACAGGCCCGCGGTGGTGCCGCTGTCCCGGCTTCCCGCCCTGGCCGACGTCGTCGTCGAATGCCTGCCGGCAAGCGCCTTCGCCGAGATCGCGCGGCCGGCGCTCGAGCGCGGGCGCACGCTGGTCGTCATCACCGTCGGCGCGCTTCTTGCGCATCCCGAGCTGGAAGCGCTGGCCCGCCGGCACGGCGGGCGCATCGTCGTGCCGACCGGCGCGCTGATCGGTCTCGATGCCGTGCGCGCGGCCGCCGAAGGCGAAATCCGCTCGGTGCGCATGATCTCGCGCAAGCCGCCGCGCGGCCTTGCCGGCGCGCCGCACCTGGTCGAGAACCGGATCGAGGTCGAGGGCATCGACGCGCCGCTCAAGGTGTTCGAGGGCACTGCCCGCGAAGCCGTGCGCGGCTTCCCTGCGAACGTCAACGTCGCCGCCGCGCTCAGCCTTGCCGGCATCGGGCCGGACCGGACCACGATCGAGGTCTGGGCCGATCCCGGGATCGACCGCAATACCCACGCGATCGAGGTGGAGGCCGACAGCGCGCGGTTCTCGATGACGATCGCGAACGTGCCGTCCGACGAGAATCCGCGGACCGGACGCATCACGGCCTTGAGCGTCGTCGCCGCGCTGCGCAAGCTCACGAGCGCGCTCGGCATCGGGACCTGACCCCGGCTTCCGCCCGGTTGCGGCTGGCCGACCGGCTGCTAGTATGGCCCGCAACAACGACCGACGAAGAGCAGGGAGGACGATCATGGGCAAGCTTCTATCTACCGTCTTTGCGGTCGCGCTGGCGACCGCGATCACCGGCACCGCTGCGGGGCAGCAGTATCCCGACCGGCCCGTCAAGATGATCGTGCCGTGGGCCGCCGGCGGCGACACCGACAACATCTTCCGCCCCTTCGCGGTCGAGCTGCAGAAGCATCTCGGCCAGCCGGTCGTGATCGCGAATGTCGCGGGCGCATCCGGGACGGTGGGCGCGCGCGAGGCCAAGGCGGCCGCGCCCGACGGCTACACGCTCTATGCCGTGCACGACTACATCCATCTCGTGCACTACGCCGGCATCACCGACGTCAAGTACACGGACTTCGACCCGATCTGCCTGGTGTCGGCGACGCCTTCGGTGCTGACCGCCAGCGCCAAGACGCCGTGGAAGACGTGGAAGGAGATGGCCGAGGACGCCAAGAAGCGCCCGGGCCAGATCACCGTCGGCGCCACGCTGGGCTCGACCAGCCACATCTTCCCGGCGCTGATCGAGAAGGCCGCGGGCATCAAGTTCAAATACGTGTCCTACGACGGCTTGGCGCCGCGCATGAACGCGCTGCTGGGCGGGCACATCGACCTGACCGACTCGAACCTGACGCAGAAGGGCAAGGTCGAGGCGGGGCTGCTCAGGTTCCTCGCCATCGCCAGCGAGAAGCGCAACCCCGACATGCCCGATGTGCCGACGCTGAAGGAGCTCGGCATGAACATCGTCTTCGAGGTGTTGCGCGGCGTGGTGGTGCCGAAGGGAACGCCGGCGCCGGTGCGCGCCAAGCTGGGCGACGCCTGCGCCAAGGCGGCCAAGGAGCCGGCCTTCGCCCAGTCGATGAAGCTGCAGGGCACCACGGCCGCCTATCTCGACGCGGCGGCGTACGCCAAGTTCCTCGACAAGATCGACGGCGAGAACAAGGCGATCATGACGGAGCTCGGCCTCATCAAGAAGTAGGCCGCTTCTCGTGCGTCTCGGCCGCGACGGCATCGCCGGGCTGATCCTCCTGGGATCGAGCCTGGCGCTGCTGGGCGCCTCGTTCGATCTGCCGAGCCTGCCGTTGGTGCCGGTCGGGCCGGGGTTCTACCCGCGCATCGTCCTGTCGGTCCTGGCCGCCGCCAGCGTCGTCCTCGTCCTGCAGGATATCGCCCGCGCGCATGCCGCCGCGCCCGCCGCACCGGCGGGCGCGGCGCGCCGCGTCCGCGTGCTGGTCGCCGGGGTCTTCGCCGTCGTCGGCGCCTACGTGTTCCTGATGCCGCTGCTCGGCTTCCGGGTCGCCACCGTGCTGTTCGTGGGCGGCCTGCAGGCGGCGCTGGAATGGCCGCGCAGCACGCGGCAGTGGACGGCGCTCGCGGTCGTGGCCGTGGCGACGTCGGCGGTGACGTATCTCGTGTTCGAACGCTATCTGCTGGTGCTGCTGCCGCGCGGCCGCTGGACCGGTTTCTAGCGCATGTTCGATCTGCTGGTTCAGGCGCTCGGCACGATCGTGCAGTGGAAGTACCTGCTGCCGCTGTTCCTCGGCACGCTGGCCGGCATCGTCGGCGGGGCCCTGCCGGGCGTGACCATCACGATGACGATCATCGTCGTGCTGCCGTTCACCTTCGGGCTGGACCCGCTGCAGGGCCTTGCGGCAATGACGGGGGTCTATGTCGGCGGGTCGGCGGGCGGGCTCGTCACCGCCTGCCTGCTGGGGATTCCCGGGACACCCTCGGCGATCGCCACGACCTTCGACGGATTTCCCATGGCGCGCAACGGCGCGCCCGGGCGCGCCGTCTGGCTGGGCGTGTGGTCCTCGTTCTTCGGCGGCCTGCTCGGCGGGCTGTTCCTGATCGTGGTCACCGGTCCGCTGGCGGCGATCGCGCTCGAGTTCGGGCCGTGGGAGTATTTCTCCCTGTTCGTCCTCGCGATGGCCATGGTGGCCGGCCTGGCGGAGGACTCGCTGATCAAGGGCTTGATCTCCACGGCGATCGGGCTGCTCATCACCGTGATCGGCAGCGATCCGATCACTGCGGTGCCGCGCTTCACGTTCGGCTCCGAGCTCATCGCCGGCGGTTTTCCCTTCCTGCCCGTGCTGATCGGCATCTTCGCCTTTGCCCAGATCCTGACCGACGTGGAGAAGCTCGGCGCGCCGAAGCCGGCCGGCGCCGGCGGGATCGCCGGTGCGACGCTGTCGATCTCCCATCCGAAGGTGATCGGCGAGATCCTGTCGCGGCCGGTCCTGCTGCTGTGGTCGACGCTGGTCGGCATCCTGATCGGCGTCCTGCCGGCCATCGGCGGCAGCGCGGCCAACATGCTGGCCTACGACCAGGCGCGCAAGTTCTCGCGCCGGCCCCGGGAGTTCGGCACCGGCATCCCGGAAGGAATCATCGCCTCGGAATCCTCGAACAACGCCAATGTCGGCGGCTCGCTGGTGACGATCATGGCGTTCGGCATCCCGGGCGACGCGGTCACGGCGGTGATGCTCGGCGCCATGACGATCCACGGCATCCAGTCGGGCCCGCTGTTCGTCTCGCAGCACGCCGCGCTCGCCTACGGGATCTACGCCTCCTACATCCTGGCGCATCTGCTGATGGTGCTGATCCTGGCGGTCGGCGCGCTGTTCATGATCCGCATCGCCTCGCTGCGCCTGTCCATGCTGGCGCCGATCGTGCTGGTGCTGTGCGTGATCGGGGCCTACGCGCTCAACAACACGATGCAGAGCGTCTACGTGCTGCTGCTGTTCGGCGTCGTCGGCTATGCCCTGGTGAAGGCCGGCTTCCCGCTGGCGCCGCTGATCCTCGGGCTTATTCTCGGCGACCAGATCGAGCTCAACCTGGTCCGCGCGATCATGACCGACGCCGACCCGTGGATGTTCGTCACCCGCCCCATCTCGGGCGGGCTGCTCGCCTGCGCCGTCCTGTCCGTCGGTTTGGCCTTGTGGCAGCACCGCCGCCATCGCCGGACCATGACGGCGGCGGCAGCCGAGGTCGACTTCTGATCGACGCCGAATCGGCGCCGTGGGCACGCGCGGTCCGATCGCGGCGAAGAATGGGCGGTCGCGGCCGATTCTGTGTCCGGATCGCAGGCTTACGGGCCTCCCGTTCCCGGTGGATGAAGGCGGCCTGGCGCTGTGCTATAGGCGCAGCGCCCGATGCGACGACCGACGAGACCGTGAGGTGCGCCGATGCGCTATGCCGTCCTGGCCATTGCCATTCTCGCTGCCGCGGGGGAAGCCGCCGCCGCCCCGGGGCCGTGCGATGGCCGGTATCTCGGCCTGCTGACCGTCAAGTCCGAGCGCGGCGCCAGCGCCGCCGAGATGCAATGGACCGTGCGCGACACCAAGCTCTACGGCGGCTTCGAGGGCCCGTCCGGGCTGTTCATGATCGAAGCGACCGTCGATGCGAGCTGCCGCATCGTCGCCGGCACCGCACATGACTATGCCGAAGGGGCGCCCATGCCCGTGATCGGCACCGTGACCGAGGGCGTGTTCCGCCACAACGGGCCGATCGACGTCACCTATCGGATGAACCGGGCGCCCTGAGCGGCCGGTCGGCGCGTCAGGTGCCGCGGGCGCTCTTGCGCGGGAAGTCGAGCACGATGAGCAGCTTGTCGACGGCGCCGGCGGCGGGCGGCGGGGGCTGTTGGTGCGCGGGTTGTGCCATTGCCGGGCTCAGGCGGCTTGCGCCGCCTCGTTCGCCTGCGATGCCGCGACGGGAACGGCGACCGTGACGGTGGTGCCCTTGCCCGGCTCGCTCTGGATGGCGAGCGTGCCGCCGTGCAGCTCGGCCAGCGCGCGCGCCAGCGGCAGGCCCAGGCCGGTGCCCTGGTACTTGCGGCCGTAGCTGCTGTCGATCTGCCGGAACGGCTCGAGCGCCAGCGGGATGTCGGAGGCCTGCATCCCGATGCCCGTATCGGCGACGCTGAATTCCACCGTGCCCGACGCCCCTTCGCGGGCAGCCACCGTGATGGTGCCGCCGCGCGGCGTGAACTTGATCGCGTTCGACAGCAGATTGAGCAGAATCTGCTTCAGCTTGATGGGGTCCGCCTCGAGCTCGGGCGCGCCGGAGCCCATCGCTTCGGCGTTGAGCGCAATGCCGGAGCTCCGCGCCCGCTCGCGCACCAGGACGACGCAGGACGACACGATCGCGTGCGCCGACACGCTCTCCAGGTTCAACTGCTGCTTGCCCGCCTCGATCTTCGCCAGGTCGAGGATGTCGTTGATGACGGCCAGCAGAAGCGTGCCGCTGTCGTGGATGTCCTTGGCGTATTCGCGGTAGCTCGGGTGATGCGCGCCGCGCAGCTCGTCCTTGATGATTTCCGAGAAGCCGATGATGGCGTTGAGCGGCGTGCGCAGCTCGTGGCTCATGTTGGCCAGGAACTCGCTTTTCGTGCGGTTCGCGATCTCGGCCTGGCGCACGGCGCGGGCCAGGGCGTCGGCGGTCTCCTCGGCGTCGCGATGATGCCGCTGCAGCTCTTCGTAGGCGAAGGTCGTCTCGGTCGCCAGCTGCTCCAGGCTCAGCTGCGTCTGCTCCACGCTCGTCAGGCTGTGCCGGAGCGCGCGCATGGGCAGCGTCTCCAGCACCAGCAGGACGCACGCCCCGATGGCAAGTCCGCCGAGACACCACAAGAGCAGGCCGAGGCGGTTCTCCCGGACCAGCTGCACTTCCACGGTCCCGATCTGCTCGGCGCCGAGGAACACCGGGGTGAGCGTCACCGGGCCCGCCGCCGCGTCCGGCGCGGTGCCGAAGGAGACGAGCTCCGCCCCGTCCTTGTCGCGAAACGCGATATGGAACCGCGCGTCGCCGCCGGTGCGCGGATCCAGCAAGGCTTCGAGCTGCCGGATGCCGTAGTGCCAGGCCGGTCCCTGCGTGAAGGCATACTGCGAGATGCGCCGCGCGACCTGCCCGCCGACCACCGCGTTGACGGTCGCCTGCTTGCCGAACTCGCCGATCAGATATGCCGCCGGCAGCGCCATCGCGATCGCCAGGCTGAAGCCCAGCATCAGCAGCCGCATCCGCCGGCGCAGGCGGTTGAAGTGGAGAAAGCTCTCCGCCGTCATGGCGTGTCGACCACCGCGCCGAAGCTGCGGGCCGTATCGCGGGCCGGGCGCAACAAGACGTAGTCGACGAATTGGCGCGCCGCCGGCTCGGCCCTGCCCGGCAACACCGGGTGCAGCTCGGCGACGAACGGATACGCGCCGGACTCGAGGTTCTCGACGGTGGGCCAGACGCCGTCGATCGGGATCAGGCGCAACCGGCGCTGCTCGGCCAGGACCTCGATGCGCTGGTCCGGATAGCTGGACATGTATTCCTCGGCCAGCAAACCGACGATGGCGATGCCGGCGCCGGTGCCGCCGATCCGCAGCGGCTCGGCCGTGGCATGGGTCGCGAGCGACAGCGTCGCGATCAACGCAGCCGCCGCCCGCAGCGGGTTCAAGCCTCGCGACATCGTCATAACCGTCTGGTCCGACCGGGTTTTTGCCGCTGCACGATATGGTAAGAGCCCTTAAGGGATGGTTAGTGCCGGCCGCGTGCGCGCCACGGCGCCGGTGCTATGCGCTGTCGCGCCGGCCCGGAAAACCGGTCGTCGCCAGGACAGCGGCCGCACCGGAATTGTCTTGAATCGGCACGGACTTACTCGACATCGGGAAACCGCCATGCGCCCAGCCGCCGCGCTTCGCCGCACCCGCAGTTCCGCGCCCGTCCGGCAGCCGGCACCGGTCGCGCCGGGGGGCTCTAGCGGCGGCCAGTACCGGCCGCTGACCGACGCGGATGTCCGGCGCATCGTCGACGCCGCCAAGACCGTGCTCGAGCGCACCGGCATCCAGGTGATGCCGAGCCGGTGCCGCGAGGTGTTCCGCGCGCTCGGCTGCCGCGTCGACGCGGCGCGCGACCGCGTGCATATCCCCGCCCGCCTGGTCGAGCGGGCGCTGGCCAGCGCGGCACCCGTCGTGACCCTGGCCGGCCGCCGGCCGGAGCACGATCTCGCGCTGGGCGGGACGAAGGTCTATCTCGGCACCGGCGGGCAGGCCGTCAAAGTGCTCGATCTGGACGGGCGCGTGCGCGAATCCGTCCTGCGCGACAACTACGACATCGGCCGCCTGGTCGATACGCTCGAGCACATCCATTTCTACATGCGGCCGGTGGTCTGCCGCGACCTGGCGACCGAGGACATCGACGTCAACCAGTTCTACGCCTGCCTCGCCGCCACGCCGAAGCACGTCATGGCCAATGCCTACCTGGCCGACAGCGTGCCGCTGCTGAAGGAGATGGCGGCGATGATGGCGGGCGGGGCCGCGGCCCTGGCCGCGCGGCCGATCATCTCGTTCTCCTCGTGCTGGACCGTGAGCCCGCTGCGCTACGCGGCCGAGACGGTGGAGATCCTCGACCGGATCATCGCGCACGACCTGCCGGTGGTCACGTCGTCCGCGCCGCAGGCCGGCGCCACGTCGCCCGCGGCGCTGGCCGGCACGCTCGTGCAGATCACCGCCGAGCAGCTTTCGGGTGTCGTCTACATCTGCCTGCAGAAGCCGCACTATCCGCTGATCATGGGCTGCGTGCCGGCGCAGGCGGATCTCCGCACCGGCGCCTTCACCGGCGGCTCGGGCGAGTTCGCGCTGCTGAATGCCGCCTGCGCGCAGATCGCGCAGCATCTCCGGCTGCCACTCTACAACTCCAGCGGCATCTCGGACGCCAAGATTCCCGACGCGCAGGCCGGGGCGGAGAAGGGCATCACGACGCTGGCGGCGGCGCTGGCCGGTGCCAACTACGTGCATCACTCGGCCGGCATGCTGGAAAGCCTGCTGGCGGTGGCCTACGAGCAGTACGTCATCGACAACGACGTCAACGGCGTGGCGATGCGCATGCTGAAGGGCATAGATGTCAGCGACGAGAGCCTGTCGATCGACGTGATCGACGAGGTCTGCCGCGGGGAAGGGCACTTCCTCGGCCATCCGCAGACTCTTGGGCTGATGAACAGCGAGTACCTGTACCCGCGCTTCATGGACCGCCAGACGCGCGACGACTGGGAAAGCAAGGGCGCCAAGGACATCCGCGAGGCGGCGCGCGACCATGCGCGCAAGGTGCTGGCCGAGCATTTCCCGCGGGTGATCGAGCCGGCGCTCGACCGCGACTTGCGGCGGCGCTTCCGCATCCTGCTGCCCGAATCCGCGATGCGTCCGCACGCGGCGTAGGTTTCGCCGGCCGGAAAACGGACGGGCCGGAGGTCTGGTCGACCTCCGGCCCGGCGCGATGGGTGGATCGCGGCTGGGAGAACTATTTCACGACGCCGGTGGCGCCGGTTGCGCGCGGCAGGACGGCGGCGCGCGTGGAGTACTTGCGGCGCGCCTGCGCGCGACGGTCGCGCGCGCCCTCGCCGAACAGGTAGGACAGCACCGAGGCGATCAGCATCGTGGCCAGCATGGCGGTGGCGATCTCGCGGAAGGGCGTATGCGCCGCCATCGCGAAACCCATCAGCACCAGCACGATGGCGTGGTAGGTGAAGTCGAACAGGCCGGAGCGCCGGAACAGCGCCACGATCGCGACGTAGCCCACGAACAGGAACAGCGAGGTGCCCGCCGGCAGCCAGGGCGCGAGGCTGTTGGACAGCGAGTTGCCGGTCTTGTTCATGAAGGTCCCCACACGACAGCGTCTTGCCTCGAAGGACCAGGACCATCCTGGTAGTTGAATTAGTTTTGTACCAATTTCGCGGTTATTCGTATATGGAATTTTCGAATTTTGGTTAAAGTTGCGTGAACTCGGCGAAAGATCGTCTCGTAGCGGATTGATTTGGTTTATTTCCCTGCGCAGCCCTCGGGCTGGCGCGCCGCCTGAAGGCAGAGACGCCGCGTGCGGTTTCCCGCCGTGGCCCCAGTGCTTATATTGGGGCGGAGGAATCGGGAGGCGCTCCATGGACGTGCCGCTGAAGAACGACGCCGAGGCGCGGGGCTTCGCCATCGTGGTGCAGCCGGACCAGGGCGAAAGCTGGTGGCAGCCGGTGCCCGCCAACGGCTATGCCGAGGTGCGCGTGTCGCGCCGCAACGATCCGCGCGTGCAGGGCTTCTCGCACGGCATCCAGGTGATCGCGCCGGGCTGCTACGTGCGCGACCATTCGCACGACGCGAACCAGGAGATCCTGTTCTTCTTCGAAGGCGAGGGGAAAGTGGTGATCGACGGCGGCGAGGAGCATCGGCTTCGCGCCGGCACGTCGGTCTATCTCGGCCCCAAGCGCCGGCACACCTTCATCAACACCGGCGACAAGCCGCTGAAGATGGCCTGGGTGCTGCTGCCCGGCGGGCTCGAGGATTTCTTCCAGGGCATCGGCCGGCGGCGCCGGCCCGGCGACGCCGCGCCCGCGCCCTTCGCGCGGCCCGACAACGTGCTGGAGATCGAGCAGAAGACGGTGTTCGCTCCGCCGCCGGAGAAGCCGGTCAACCGCTGACACCGGCTCCGTCCGGGACGGTTGAGTCCGACGGCCGTTGGCGCGGGCACATGGCAGGTGACCCATGATCCGGAAAGAAAGAGACGGCTACCGGGTTCTGTCCGAGAGCGGCAAGGTCCTTGGGGGCCCATACAAGACCAAGGCCGAGGCGGAGAAGCGCCTGCGACAGGTCGAGTACTTCAAGCACCGCAAGCCGGCGAAGAAGAAGTCGGCTTAAGCCTCGCGCGTCGGCACCACGAGCATCTGCGCCACGGTCACGCTGCGCGGCTGCTCCAGCGCGTAGACGACGGCGCGCGCGATGTCGTCCGGCTCCATGACGGACGGGTACTTGCCGTAGAAGGCGGTGGCGTGCGCGGCGTCGCCGCGCTGGCGCGCCTCGGCGAACTCGGTGCGGGTGATGCCGGGCAGGGTCTCGATGATGCGGATGTCGCTGTCCTTGTAGTCCATGCGCAGGCCCTCGGTGAAGGAATGCACAAAGGCCTTGGTCGCGGCGTAGACGTTGCCGGTGACATAGGTCCTGAGGCCCGCCGTCGAGCCCAGGTTGACGATGTCGCCGCGGCCGCGCTTGACCATGCCGGGCAGCACCGCGTGGGTGACGCGCAGCATGCCGACGCAGTTGGTCTCGACGATCGCCGCGAGGTCGTCGATCGAGGCCTGCTCCAGCTTCTTGCGCCCGCCGACGTCGTGACCGGCGTTGTTGACCAGGATGTCGATCTCGCGATGGCTGGGCGGCAGCCGCTCGAGCAGCGACTTGCAGTCGGCCGCGTCGGTGACGTCGAGCTTCAGGGCGATGGCGTCCTTGCCCAGCTTCCGGGCAACGCCGGCCAGCCGGTCCAGGCGGCGAGCGGCGCAGATCACCTTGCAGCCGCGCTCGGCCAGACGCTCCGCGATCGCCAGCCCGATCCCGGTCGCGGCGCCGGTCACCAGCGCCACTGCGCCCGGCTGGATTCCTGTCCTGTCTGCCATGCGTCCTTCCCCCTTGTAGCCCGGCCGGCGATCCCGTAATGATGAGTTAATTCCCCTATATCAGCGCCCTCAGCAAAGGACCAGAGACGATGCAGCAACAGGCCTTCACCGGCGTCATGTCGCCGGTCCTGACCCCGTTCGACAAGGACCTGCGGCCGGACGGCAGGAAGCTGGCGCAATTCTGCAAGTCGCTGCTGCAGGAGGGCTGCACCGCGCTGTCGCCGTTCGGCACCAACAGCGAGGCGAACTCGATGTCGGTCGAGGAGCGCATCGAGCTGCTGGAGCAGATCGTCGCATCGGGGGTCGACGCGAGGAAGCTGATGCCGGGGACGGGCTCCTGCGCGCTGACCGACGCGGTGCGCGCGACGAAGCACGCGGTGGAGAAGGGCTGCGGCGGCGTGCTGCTGCTGCCGCCGTTCTACTACAAGAACATGAGCGACGAGGGCTTCTACCGCTTCTTCGCCGAGGTGATCGAGCGCGTCGGCGACGCGCGGCTCAAGGTCTATCTCTATCACATCCCGCCGCAGACGATTCAGGGCCTGTCGCACGACCTGATCGAGCGGCTGATCAAGGCCTATCCGAAGGCGGTCGTCGGCATCAAGGACAGCTCGGGCGACTGGAAGAACACCGAGGCGATGCTGAAGCGCTTCCCCGGCTTCGGCATCTTCGCCGGCTCCGAGGACTTCCTGCTCGCCAATATGCGCTCGGGCGGCGTCGGCTGCATCACGGCGACCGGCAACGTCAACGCGCGCATGATCCGCCGGCTTTTCGACGGCTGGCAGAAGCCCGACGCCGACCGGCTGCAGGCCGAGATCTCGGCGATCCGCAAGACCATCCAGCGCCACCCGATGATCCCGTCGATGAAGTCGCTGCGCGCCGCCTGGACCGGCGACGCCCAGTGGCTCAACGTCCGCCCGCCCTTCCTGCCGCTGACGATGGAGCAGGGCAAGGCGCTCGCCGCCGACGTCGCCAAGCTGGGCTTGAAGGCGCCGGAGCTGGTGCCGGCGGAGTAGGGCGGGACGGCGATCAGCCCGCGCGGGGCCGCACCCGCGCCTCGATCGCCGCGCCTACCTCGTCGCGGGCGACGGCGAGATCGTAGCTGGCCTGCATGCCGGTCCAGAACTCGGCCGACGTGCCGAAATAGCGCGCCAGCCGAAGCGCCGTGTCCGGCGTGATCGCACGCTTTGCATGGATCAACTGGCTGACCCGCACCTCGGAGACGGCGAGCGCCTTTGCCAAGGCGTACTGACTCATGCCGAGCGGCTTGAGGAAATCCTCGCGCAGCACGTCTCCCGGATGCGCGGGGGGGAAATCCGGGCCCTTGCGCCGGCGGCGTTCAGTGATAGTCGACGATTTCGACTTGGTGCGCATCGCCGTTTCTCCATACGAAGCAGACCCGCCACTGATCGTTGATCCGGATGCTGTGCTGGCCGGCGCGGTCGCCCGCCAGGGCCTCGAGCCTGTTTCCGGGCGGCGCGCGCAAATCGACCAGCGACTGCGCACTGTTGATCTGCGTCAGCTTCCGGTGTCCGATCTTGATCACGTCGTTCGGAACGCCCTTTACAAACCGCCGCTCCCAGGCGGCAAGCGCGGCGTCGTTGGCGAACGACTTGATCATCCCGCGGGCTATACTAACGTACTACGAAAGCTTTCGCCAGTCGTAAGCTACCCGCGCCCTTCCAGCCGCCTGCGGACCGCGTCCAGCGTCGGCCCGATCGCGTCGAACCAGCCCTTGGCGGCAAGGTCGCGCGCGACCTGCTCGTTGAGGCCGCCCTTGGTCTGCGCGTGCTGCGCGAGCTCGGCGGGCGGTGCCGCGGCCGGCGCGGCGGCGATCGTGCTCAGCGCGTGCAGCATGGACGTCATGTAGGTCCGGGCCGCCTGCGGGTCGGCGTCGTTCCTGGCGGCCCAATCGACGGCATGCGAGACGAAGCCGTAGTAGGACGCGATCAGCGTGGTGAGCGTCCAGATCACCAGCAGCTCATGCTTGGAGCCGAGCGGCACGGTGGTGCCGACCGGCTTCAGCAGCGCTTCCACGTCGCGATCGCCCGGGAAGAACGCGATCGGCCCGAGTCGCTGTTCGACCGGGGGCAGCGGCAGCAGGCGCGCGACCAGCTTCCCGGGCTTGACCGCATCGTCGATCCACTCGTCGGCGATCGGCGCGATCGCGCTCAGCACCTTCTGCCCCGGCTTGAACCGCAGCGCGCCGACCACCTCGCGCGCGACCTGCGGCCGGACCGCCAGCAGCACCCACTCGCTGCCGTCGACGACGGCCTGGTTGTCCGCGGCGACCGAGACCATGGCGTGACGCTTGGCGAGCTTCGCCGCCGTCTCGGCGTTGCGCGGGCTCACCAGCACCTTGGCCGGCGGTCGCTCCGACGTGCACAGGCCGGTGACCAGCGCGGCCGCGATACGCCCCGTGCCGACGATTCCGAGCATGACCACTCTCGTGTTTCCCCTGCGGCAGAAGGAAAAGGATTCACCACGGGGGCACGAAGACACAGAGCGGAAAGAAGGAGGGGCTGTCTTCCGTTCGGCGAAGCCGCTGCATCGGATCTTTCATCTTCCCTTCGTGACCTTCGTGGTTCAATCCGAAAGATCAACCACGAAGGTCATGAAGGGAAAGGAAGAAGAAGGTGATATGGACGCGGCTGCGCCGCGCGAAGATATCGCTTCTCTTCTTTCTCTCTGCGCCTTTGTGTCCCTGTGGTCGATCTTCCCGACCTACATCACCTGGAAGCCGTGCTTGTACGGGTCGCGGTCGTCGACGAAGATCGTGTTGATGCCGGTGACGCGCGCCCAGCCGCCGATCGAGGGCTTGATCGCGGCGTGGTTGCCGATCGTCGTGGTGTCCTCGACGCGGCCGTGGAACAGGCTGCCGATGATGCTCTCGTGCACGAAGTCGTCGCCCTTCCTGAGCTTGCCCTTGGCGGCGAGCTGGGCCATGCGCGCGGAGGTGCCGGTGCCGCACGGGCTGCGGTCGATCGCCTTCTCGCCGTAGAACACGGCGTTGCGCGCATGCGCACCCTTGGCGCGCGGCTTGCCGGTCCACAGGATGTGGCTGACGCCCCTGATGGTCGGGTCGTCCGGGTGCTGCGGCTGGACGACCTTGTTGAGCTCGCGCCTGAGGATCGGGCTGAGCCGGATCACGTCGCCCGCCGTCATGTCGGCGAGGTCGGTATAGTTCTTCTGCGGACCGACGATGGCGTAGAAATTGCCGCCGTAGGAGATGTCGACGACGATCTCGCCCAGGCCGGGGCAGTCGACCTTGACGTCGGTCATGGCGAGGTAGCTGGCGACGTTGTGGATGCGCACCTCCTCGACGAAGCGCCCGTCGCGTTTCACGTAGGCGGTCACCACGCCGGCCGGCGTGTCGAGCATCAGCTTCGACGGGTCGCGCGGGTTGACGAGGCCGTGCTCGAGCGCCGTCGTCACCGTGCCGATCGTGCCGTGGCCGCACATCGGCAGGCAGCCCGAGACCTCGATGAACAGGATGCCGACGTCGCAGTCCTCGCGCGTGGGCGGATAGAGGATCGAGCCCGACATCACGTCGTGTCCGCGCGGCTCGAACATCAGCGCCGTGCGCACCCAGTCGTAGTGCTTGAGGAAGTACTGGCGCCGCTCGCTCATCGTCCTGCCCTGGAGCTGCGGCCCGCCGCCGGCGACCACGCGCACCGGGCAGCCGCAGGTGTGTCCGTCGATGCAGAGATAGGTGTTGGAGGCCATGGAGCTCACGTTGCTGGTCGTTCTTGGGCGACGCAATCTAGCGCCTCGTCTTGAGCCTGTCTAAGTCGTCGGCGAGCCGCACGATGGGCCGCCGACTTGCCTTGATGGCTGGTTCGGCCTTGTGTATATTCAATGTAGACACACCACCGGGAAACAGGGATGCGCGCGAGAATTTCGAAATGGGGCAACAGCCTGGCCGTCCGTCTGCCACGCGCGTTGACGGAGCAAGTCGGCCTGAAGGAGGGCGGCGCGGTCGAAATCGTCGCCAACGACGACGCGATCGTGCTGCGCAAGCCGGCCTACACGCTCGACGACCTTGTCGCTCAGATCACGCCGGAGAACCTTCACAGTGAAACCGATTGGGGCAAGCCCCGCGGGCGTGAGGTATGGTGAGACGGCGATCGAGTGCTCTTCCTCCGGACCGGGGCGATCTGATCTGGCTCGAGTTCGACCCTCAGGCCGGTCGGGAACAGGCCGGACACCGCCCAGCCCTGGTGCTCTCGCGCAAGGACTACAACGAACGCACCGGCCTCGCCATCGTGTGCCCGATCACAGGGCAGGTGAAGGGATATCCGTTTGAGGTTGTCCTTCCGGCCGCGATGAAGGTCGGCGGTGTCGTCCTCGCCGATCACGTGAGGAGCGTTGATTGGCACGCCCGACAAGCGACGCGGGCCGGCCGCGCACCAGAAGCTCTATTGGCCGAGGTCAGAGCCAAACTCTCGCTGCTGATTTGACCCGTTAGACCTGCGCCCGCGGCGCGTCGCCGATGCGGAAGCCTTCCGGCAGCGGGTCGGCCGGGTCGAGCACGAAATGGTGGAAGCCGGTGATGTAGGCGCGGCCGGTAACGCGCGGCCGCACATAGGTGATGCCGTTGCGCTTCTCGGCCTTGACCGCCGCGCCGGTGAAATACGTGCCCAGCACGCCTTCGAACTTGCGCGGCTGGTCGAGGCCGATCTCGCCGCGCGTGTAGAGCAGCGCGACCCGGGCCGAGGTGCCGGTCCCGCAGGGGCTGCGGTCGAGCGAGCCGGGCGGGCAGAGGATGGTCTGCTTGTAGTCGCCGGTCGTCTTCTTCGCCGAGGTGAACAGCACCTGGTAGCAGACGTCGATGTCCGGCCGCTCCGGATGGACGGTCTCGAGCTGCCGGCCGACGGCCGCGCGGATGCGCCGCCACGCGTCGATCAGCCTGGCGTCGTTGTGCGGCGTGAGCTCCAGCCCGAGGCGGTCGGCGTCGACGAAGGCGTAGAAATCGCCGCCATAGGCGATGCTGACCTCGGTCTTGCCGATGCCCTCGACCTCGATGGCGGCGCGGTCGTGCAGCACGAAGCTGTCGACGTTGTCGAAGCCGACCGACTGCACCTGGCCGTCCTTCACCGCCACGTCGCAGACGACCTGGCCGGCCGGCGTGTCGAACATCACCGTGGTGACGGGCTCGCGCCGCGCGACCATGCCGGTGGCGACGACGGTCGTGGCCGTGCCGATGATGCAGTGGCCGCACATGGGCACGTATTCGTCCTGCTCCATGATGACGGCGGCGAAGTCGCTGTCCTTGCGCTCGGGCGGCAGCAGCAGGACCGAGCACATCATGCCGCTGCCGCGCGGCTCGAAGTTGAGCAGGCGGCGCAGCCCGTCGTCGTTGGCCATCAGCCAGGCGCGCTTTTCCAACAGGCTCGTGCCCGGCGGCACCTTGACGCCGCCGACGATGACGCGGGTCGGGTTGCCCTCGGTATGCGAGTCGACCGTGTGGATGCTGCGGGTGAAGGCCGTGCTCACGCGGTGTTTCCTCCGGTTGCGGCGTTCCCGTCGAGCGGGCGCGTATCGACCGACTCGCCCCCCTTCGGGATGCAAAGGCATGCGGCGCGGACCTGGCCGTCGACGCGCACGAGGCAGCGCTGGCACTGGCCGATGGCGCAGTGGAAGTCGGCGGCGGCGCCGGGCGTGCCGGCGACGAGCAGCGCCACCAGCAGCGAGGAGCCGCGCGGCAGCTCGACGCGTGCGCCGTCGACGCTGACCGCCACCGTGTCGATTCCCTCCGCCAAGCGGCGATAGCGCATCATTGCAGGAACCGCTTCGGGTCGCAGGCGCGGGCGAAGGGCGAGCCCTTGCCTGCCAGGAGCGCCGCGACCATGGCGCCGGTCGCGCCGGCAAGCCCGTGGCCGGTGCCTTCGTGGCCGGTCGCGACGTAGAGCCGTTGATGGGCGTCGACCGCGCCGATCACCGGCAGCCCGTCCGGCACGCAGGGACGAAGTCCCGCATAGCCGCGGATCGCCCGCAGCGCCTTCAAGCCCGGCACGAAGGCGACGCAGTCGCGCATGATGCGCGCCAGCACGTCCATGTCGACCGAGAGGTCGAGCCCGACGAACTGGCGCGAGCTGCCGCACAGGATGGTGCCCGACCGCGTGGCCTCGACGATGGCGGCGGTCTGCGGGCGCGGGTCGTCCGGGTCGATCTCCTCCACCAGGTCGTTGTAGGCGAAGTCGGCGATCTTGGTGCGCACGACGAGGTCGGAGCGCTCGATGACGCAGATCTGCCCCTTGCGCGGCAGGACCGGCAGGCGGATGCCGAGCGGCGCGAGCAGGGCAGGGGTCCACACGCCGGTGCACAGCACGAGCCGGTCGCAGGCGACGGTCGGCGCCGAGCGGAAGCGCAGCGAAACGCCGGCCGCCGACGGCTCGATCGACGACAGCTCGTCGTAGAGCCGGTACGCGACGCCGCGCGCGCGCAGGTGCCGCGCGATCTGGTAGCAGGCGAGCATCGGCTGCACCTGCCGGTCGTCCGGCCACCAGCCGACCGCCGCCACCTCGGGATGCAGCGCCGGCTCGACGCGGTGGATGTCGTCGGGCTTCAGCATGCCGGCCTCGATGCCGTGGCGCGCATGCTCCTCGACGTGGCGCCGCAGGCCGGGCTCGCGCCGCGGGTCGAGCGTCGCCAGCGTGGCGCCCTTGCGGTCGTACTCGCAGTGATTGCCCAGCGCGGCGATCATCGCGTCCCAGTGCCGGAAGCTGTCGACGGTCATGTCGAACAGCAGGCCCGGCGACTTGTCGGAGATCAGCAGGTTGCCGTCGGACGCGCGCGACGTGCCGGCGGCGAGGCCGTTGCGGTCGACCACCAGCAGCTTGAACCCGGCGTCGGCCAGGTGCAGCGCGGTGAAGCTGCCGATGATGCCGGTGCCGATGACGACGATGTCGTAGCTAGCCACCGATCAGCTCCCGCACGGCGAGCGGGCGCGCGAGCACCTTCTGCGTCAGGGCCGAGCGCGGCGCCGTGCCGCCCTCGGCGACCAGGCGGCCGACCAGCGGCTCGCAATAGCGGCCCTGGCACGGGCCCATGCCGCAGCGCGTGACGATCTTGATCGAGGACAGGTCCTCGAGCCCGTCGGCGACCGCCTGGCGCACCCTGGCCACCGGCACGCGCTCGCAGGCGCAGGCCCAGCCGTCGTCGTCGAGGCGCGGCTCGCGCGACGTGGCCGCTTCTTCCAGGGCCTGCCCGAACCGCGTCAGCCCCAGGGCCTGCGCGCGCAGCGCTGCCAGGCCGTAGCGCTCCGGCGCCGGCGTGCCGCGCTCGGCGAGCCAGGCAAGCGCGGCGATCAGCCCGCTATGGCGCGCGTGCGGCCCGCCGCGCACGCCGGCGCCTTCGCCGCACACGAAGATGCCGGGCACGTCGCTGCGATAATCCGCATCGACCCGGGTATGGAAATACCGCCCCGTGGCCGACCACGCCTGGGTGCAGCCGGCGCTGCGCGCGAGCTGCGTCTGCGGCGCGAACCAGTCGCTGATGCCGACATGGTCGAAGTCGTAGCGCGTGCCGTCGTCGAGCACGGCGTCACGCGCGCCGAGCGCGACGACGCGGTGGCCGAACCGCAGCGCCACGCCGGCCCGGTGCAGGCGGCGCTGCACGTCGATCATCATCTTGACGTTGGCCGGGACGGCCATGGCGCGCGGCAGCAGGTTGACATAGGCGCGGCGGGGCAGGGCGTCGACCACCGCCACGACGGCGACGCCGGCGGCGACCAGGTCGGCGGCAACGACGTGCAGGAACGGTCCGGCGCCGCAGATCAGCACGCGCCCCTCGGGCACGACGCCCTGGCCCTTGAGCAAGGCCTGCAGCGCGCCTGCCGATGTCCAGCTGGCGAAGCGGCCCGGCCGCGGCAGCATGCCGTCATAGGCGCCGGCGCACAGGAACACCGCCTCGTAGCCCTGTCGGCGGATGGCGGCGCCGTCGTCCCATTCGACGCTGCGGTCGTTGGAGACGCGAAGCACGCGGCGGCCGCCGCGATAGTCGCAGAGCGGCACCTCTTCCGGCGGCAGCGCGGGCGCATCGAAGCGGCGCCGGCCGATATTGCCGCCGGCGCGCGGCTGCTCGTCGTAGAGCGCATGGGCGATACCGGCCGCCGACAGCACCTCGCTGACGGCGGCGCCGGCCGGCCCGGCGCCGACGATGGCCGCGCGCGTCATGGCGTCTGCTTGAACCGTTCGTCCACCTCGACCTGGTAGCCGTTGGCGAGCCGGTTGGTCTCGTTGGCCATGCCGACGACCGCCATCAGCTCGCCCAGCATCGCCTCGGTCATGCCGGCCTTGCGCGCCGCCGCCGTGTGCGAGCGGATGCAGTACTCGCAGTTGTTGGTCGTGCTCACGGCGAGATAGACCATCTCCTTCACCAGCGGGTCGAGCGCGCCGGGCGCCATCACCTCCTTGACGCTCTCCCAGGTGCGCTTCAGCGTCGGCGGATGGTGCGCCAGCGTCAGCCAGAAATTGTTGATCCAGTCGGTCTTGCGCGTCGTCATGATGTCGTCGTAGACGGCGCGCACGGCGGGCGAGGCGTCGGCATAGGGCACGGGCTTGACGGTGGGCATGGCGGGCGAGCCCCTGTGGGTTCAAGGAGCCTGGACTTAAGCCGAACTCGCGGGCGACGCCAAGGGGGCGAAAGGCCGTTACTATAATGAACCGCGTCCGGATGAATGCTGCTTGGGTCATGCAGATCGGCAATGGCGCTTGTCCGCTCAGACGGAAACCACTTACGAATTCGCATGGGATGCCGCCCAGGCGCTCGCGCTCCGCCGCATGATTGCGGTTTCCTTCAGTCGTTGCCCTTCGCATGGTGCGGGTGATGATTGCGGCCGTTGTCCTAACGCTTTGTGAGTTTCCTCGACTTGGCTGTCAGGAAGTCGAAATTGGCCTCCGGCTCGACGGAAAGGGCCTGTTGGAGGATTTCCCGATGCTCGGCTTCAGCCAAACGTCCGTTTGGGCGGGGCGTCGCTGCGGCGACGGTGAGGGCAGCCAGCACGAGTCTCGCGTGCAAGGCCGGGCCGGCTGCCTGGTCATGATCGCCGAGTCGATCGGCGAGTGGCCGCTCACGTCGTCGGATCGCCGCTAGGCGGCTTTCCGACCAGGCCCGAGGGAGGCGGCGCCTATGCCGCGCGCACCGTGTGGATGAACATGTCGACTTCCTCGCGCAGCTGGTCGGCGATGCGGGTCAGCGCGGCGGCCGCCTGCTCCATCTGCACGGCGGCGCTGCCGGTTTCCTCGACGGCGCCGGTCACGCCGGCGATGTTGCGGTCGAGTTCGTGGCTGCTGGCCGAGGCGTCCTGGACGTTGCGGCTGATCTCCTTGGTCGCGGCGCTCTGCTCCTCGACCGCCGAGGCCACGCCGGCGGCGATCGTGTTGATCTCCGCGATCGTGCCGGCGATGGCGCGGATCTCCTTGACCGCACCGCCGGTGGTCGACTGGATGCCCTGGATCTGGCGCGAGATGTCCTCGGTCGCCTTGGCGGTCTGGTTGGCCAGCGACTTGACCTCCGAGGCCACCACCGCGAAGCCCTTGCCGGCCTCGCCGGCGCGCGCGGCCTCGATGGTCGCGTTGAGCGCGAGCAGGTTGGTCTGGCCGGCGACCGCGTTGATGAGGCCGACCACCTGGCCGATCTTCTCGGCCGCCTCGCTCAGGCTCTGCACGGTGGCGTTGGTGCGTCCGGCCTGATCGGCCGCCTCGCGCGCCATGCCGCTGGAGTGCGCGACCTGCCGGCTGATCTCCTGGATCGACGCCGCCAGCTCCTCGGTCGCCGTGGCGGCGCCCTGGACGTTGGCCGATGCCTGCTCGCAGGCGCCGGCGGCGGCCTTGGCCTGCGTGCTGGTACGCTCGGCGCTGCCGGTCAGCGCGCGCGCCGTGCCGTGCATCTCGGCGGCGGAGCGGGTCAGCGTATCGACCACCGCCTTCACGCTGCTCTCGAACGCGTCGGCCATCGCCTGCAGCTGCTCCTTGCGGCGACGCTCGGCCTGTTCGGCCAGGGCGCGACGCTCTTCCTCGGCCTTGCGGCGGCTGGTCTCCTCGGCCGCGCGCGCCTGCTCCTCGAGCCGGCGCTTCTCCTCCGCGGCCCGACGCTCTTCCTCGGCCTTCTCGCGCTGGCGCTCGTCCTCGCGCCGGCGCGCCTCCTCCGCCTCGGCCTGCAGGCGCTCGTTCTCCTGGCCGGAGTTCTTGAACACCTCGACCGCCCGGGCCATGCGACCGATCTCGTCGCGCCGCTCCGTCGACGGCACGGCGACCGACCAGTCCTTCTCGGCCAGCCCGCCCATGGCCTTCGTCAGCCCCGCCAGCGGGTGCACGACGCCGCGATAGACGATCGAATAGGTCACGAACAGCGCCACCAGCACGCTCGCGATCGACAGGTAGGCCTGGACCTGCTTGCTCGACTCGATCGTCTCCTCGAGGCGGCCGACCGTCACCATGCTCTGGGTCTCCGCCGTGCTGACATCGCTCGACAACTCGCTGTCGAGCTGCTCGGCGATCTTCGAGGCCGCCTGCAGCGCCTTGATCGCCATGTCGGCGGACGAAAGCTCCTTGCGGCGGAGCGCCGGCAGGCCCGTATCGGCACTGCCGAGGGCGAGGATCTGCTGCGTCGCCGCACCGAGCTCCTTCGCCGTCTTCGCGTCGACCTTCTCCAGCCCCGCGACCGCCTTGCGGATGCGCCCGGTCGTGGCGACGAACCGGTCCTGCAAAGGCACGAGCTGCTCCGGACGCTCGGCCTGGGCGATCTCGTTCAGCACCCCGGCCAGATAGTTGACCTCGGCGACGAGGGTCCACAGGCCCTGCACCACCGAGAACTGCACGTCGCCCAGCGTCTTCAGCGACTTGGCGATCGCCTCGGGCGTCGCCTTCTGGTCGACGTCGGTCAGGCCCATCGTCATGTCGAACACGGCGTTGTCGACCATGGGCGCGACCTTCTGGATGAAGCTCTCGCGCTCCTTGACGATGACCGCCGAGGCTTGGATGCGCGCCTCCGCCGCCTCCAGGCGGCTCGTCACCGCCTTGTCGAGCGTCGACAGTTCCTGCGACAGGTTGTCGACCGTCTGGCTGACGCCGGCGGCGCGGTCCTTCTCGATCAGTCCCGAGGCGGAAACCGTGTCCAGGTCGGCGCGCAGCTGGTCCTGCATCTGCTTCAGGCGCGCGAGCTCGCCCTGGCGCTCCTGCTGCGAGCGCACCGCCGCCAGCAGCGGCGCCGCCGCGCTCACCGTCGCGGCCTGGCGCGACATGGTCAGCACCGATACGACCGCGGGCATGGCCTGGCGGCTGATCCGCTCGACCGAGGTGTCGACGGCCCGGTAGGAGAACCAGGCGACCGCCGCCGATCCGATCGTGAACGCCGCGACCACGGCCCGATCCGATCGTGAACGCCGCGACCACGGCGAACGACAGATACAGCTTGTAGCGCATGGCAATGTTCACGCCGGGCAGGCGCGGCATCCAGGAAGGACGCGGCAGCTTGGGCATCCGGGCCATGAGGGCGGTCTTCGACGGGCGCATGGATTCAACCTCTTCGTTGCTGGCGGACCGTGGCCCCGGCCCCGGTGCCGGCCGGGGCCACGGTCGCGCTGTCTGCTCGGATATGCCGACCAGGCGCCGGCGGCCTCAACTGCCGGTCGCCGTCAGCTGCTTCACGGCCTTGAACGTGCCGTCCTTCTGCAGCACCGTGACGAACACTTCGTCCATGCCCTGGTTGTCGTCGGCGCCGAAGGTGATCTTGTCCGCCGCCACGCCGGGGTCGGCGGCCTGGGCGGCGAACGGCAGAGTGAAGCTGAAGGCGAGAGCGATGGCGCTCTTTCTGATTATCGGGGGCATCATACCTCTCCGGATCACGGGCTGAGATCGGCAGACGCCCAGCTTCGCGCGCTGGTTTAAAAAAAAAGTAAATCGCGCGCGGTAAGGCCGCTGATTTTGTGTGTGTTTTCGATAGAGTTTAGGAAATCCGATCCTCGGATGATTTGTTAAGGTCTGCCGACGCTCCAGGCCTGGGCGCTAACCACCTCATGCCGGCCCGGCCGCCCCTTGACCTTCCAGTCTCTGGGATCTCCACCTATATGAGGCAGCAACGCGTACAGGAATCCGGGCCCATGTCGGTCGCCCTGCAACTGCCCATTTCCGGTCTTGCCTCCGCCGCCTGCGCGCGACGGGCGGAAAACGCCCTGTTGAGCGTCGCCGGGATCGACGCGGCGTCCGTCAGCCTGCCCGCCGAGCGGGCCGAGATCCGCACGAGCGCAGGGGTCCGGCTTGCCGACGCGGTCGGGGCGCTCGCCAATGCCGGGTTCGGCGTGCCGACCGAGCGCATCGACCTGGAAATCGGCGGCATGACCTGCGCCTCCTGCGTCGGCCGCGTGGAGGGCGCGCTGAACCGGGTCGCGGGCGTGGTCGATGCGCGCGTGAACCTGGCCGACGGCCATGCCGTGGTGGACGTCGCCGCCGGCGCCGGCGTCGCCGGCGCCGACCTGGTGCGCGCCGTCGACGACGTCGGCTACGCCGCCCGGCCGCGCGAAGAGGACGCAGGCGAGGATCGCACGGCGCAAGAGGCCGCGGCGCAGCGCCGGCAGCTGGCCGAGCTGGTGCTGGCACTTGCGCTCACGGCGCCGCTCGTCTGGCCGATGCTCGCCGTGCCGTTCGGCCTGCATCACCACCTTCCGCCCGCGGTCGAGATGGGGCTGGGCTTCGTCGTGCAGGCGGTGCTCGGACGCCGTTTCTATGTCGGCGCCTGGAAGTCGCTGCGCGCCGGCGTCGGCACCATGGACACGCTGGTCGCCGTCGGCGGCACCGCCGCCTGGGGCCTGAGCGCCTGGCATGTCGCGCAAGGCGAGGGGCCCCTCTATTTCGAAGCGGGCGCCGCCGTGGTCGCCTTCGTGCTCGTCGGCAAGTGGCTCGAGGCGCGCGCAAGGCGCGGCACCTCGGCAGCGGTGCGCGCCCTGATGCAGCTCCGCCCGCGCACGGCGCGCGTGATGCGCGGCGGGCAGCCGGCCGAGGTGCCCGTGGCCGAGGTGCGACGCGGCGACATCGTGCTGGTCCGCCCGGGCGAACGCGTGCCGGTCGACGGCGTGGTCGCATCGGGCGAAAGCGACTTGGACGAGTCGCTGCTGACCGGCGAGCCGATGCCGGTGCACAAGGCGCCCGGCGCGCGCGTCACGGGCGGGTCGCTGAACGGCGACGGCGTGCTGCAGGTGCGGGTCGAGGCGGTCGGGCGCGACACGGTGCTGGCGCGCGTGATCGCGCTGGTCGACGGCGCCCAGGCGTCGAAGCCGCCCGTGCAGCGCCTGGTCGACCGCGTGGCCGCGGTGTTCGTTCCCGCCGTGCTGGTGCTGGCGGCCGTCACGCTGGTCGGCTGGCTGCTGGCCGGGCAGCCGCACAGCACCGCGATCATCGCCGCCGTATCGGTGCTCGTCATCGCGTGCCCCTGCGCGCTGGGTTTGGCGACGCCGGCGGCGCTGATGGTCGGCATCGGCCGGGCCGCGCGCGCCGGCATCCTGATCCGCGACGCCGAGGCGCTCGAGCGCGCGCAGCGCGTCGACACGGTCGTGTTCGACAAGACCGGCACGCTGACGGAAGGCCGGCCGCGGCTGAATGCGATCTGGAGCAGCGAGGTCGACGAGGACGCGCTGCTGCGGCTCGTCGCGTCGGCGCAGCAGGCAAGCGAGCATCCGCTGGCGCTCGCGACACTCGATGCAGCCAAGACGCGCGGCATCGCGCTGGCGCCGGTCGGCACCTTCGCGCGCCTGCCCGGCCGCGGCTTCGCCGCGCTGGTCGACAAGCGCGAGCTGCGCGTCGGCAACCGGCGGCTGATGGACGAGATCCAAGTCGCGATGCCGCACGGCGCCGTACCGGAAGAGGGCGAGGGCGAGACGCGCGTCTGGGTCGCGGAAGCCATCGGCACGCGGCGCTTCGCGCTGCTGGGCGCGCTGACCTTCGGCGACCGCATCCGGCCCGAGGCGCAAGAAGCCGTCGCGCGTCTCAAGGCGCACGGCATCCGCACGGTGCTGCTGAGCGGCGACAACCGCCACGCGGCCGAGGCGGTGGCCGCGTCCGTCGGCATCGAGCGGGCGATCGGCGAGGTGCTGCCCGAGGACAAGGAGCGCGTGGTGCAGGCGCTGCGGCGCGAAGGCGGCACCGTGGCCATGGTCGGCGACGGCGTCAACGACGCGCCCGCGCTCGCGGCAGCCGATGTCGGCATCGCCGTCGGCGGCGGCGCCGACGTCGCCGTCGAGGCGGCGGGGATCACGCTGATGCGGCCCGATCCGCGACTGGTGGCCGCGGCCCTGGCCTTGAGCCGCGCGACGGTCGGCGTGCTGCGCCAGAACCTGTTCTTCGCCTTCGTCTACAACGTGATCGGCCTGCCGATCGCGGCGCTCGGCCTGTTGAACCCGGTCTTCGCCGGGGCCGCCATGGCGCTGAGCTCGCTCAGCGTCGTCGGCAATGCGCTGCGTCTCGCGAGGGCCGCGACCAGATGACCATGGAGTGTCGCGCATGAACATCGGCATCGCGGCCGAGCGCTCCGGCGTACCGGCCAAGACCATCCGCTACTACGAGAGCATCGGCCTGATCCGCCCGGCCGCGCGCACCGCGGGCAACTACCGCGACTACGACGACCACGACCTTCAGACGCTGCGCTTCATCCAGCGCGCGCGCCGGCTCGGCTTCTCGGTCAAGGACGTGGCGAACCTGCTTGCGCTCTGGCGCGATCGCGGCCGCGCCAGCGCCGACGTGAAGCGCCTGGCCGAGGGGCACCTGGCCGAGATCGACCGGCGCATGCAGGAGCTGCGCGGCATGCGCGACACGCTCCTGCACCTGATGGATCGCTGCCATGGCGACGAGCGGCCGGATTGCCCGATCCTGGAGGAGCTGGCCGGGGCGGCGGCACGCGAAGCCGGGCGCGGGCACCGGGGAGGCCGGGCGCAGCATTAAAATTTGTTCACGCAGGATTCCTCCGGCAGCCCCGTGGATAGGACTGTCGCGGGGACATGCGGACACTCCGGAGGAGTTAACGATGAGCAGGAAAACGAAACTGGGCCTTTCGGCCCTTGCGGTGATCGTCGGCCTCGGCAGCGGCGCGGCCTTGGTCGGCCCCAGCCTGGCGCAGGCCGTCGGTGGCCCCGGGCCGCAGGCCGGTGCGCCCGCGCAGATGGGCAAGCATCATCGCGGCGAATTCAGGCACGCGAATCTCGGCCATCGGAGCTTCGGCCGGATCGACGGGCGGCTGGCCTTCCTCAAGGCCGAGCTGAAGATCACCCCCGCGCAGGAACCGCAGTGGGCGGCCTATGAGAAGGTCATGCGCGAGAATGCAGCCGCGATGAAGGCCCGGTTCGAGACGATGCGCGCCGAGCGCGAGAAGGCGCGCGAGGAGGCCAAGGCCCAGGGCAAGGACCGGCCCGAGATCAAGAGTTTGAACGCGGTCGAGCGCATGGAGCGCATGCAGGCCTTCGGCAAGGAGCGCCTGGAGCACCAGGCCAAGGTGCTGGACGCCTTCAAGCCGCTCTACGCCTCGCTGTCGGACGAGCAGAAGAAGACCGCCGACGAGCTGTTCGCCCATCGCGGCGGGCATCGCGGCCATGGCCCCCGCATGGGCCGCCACTAAGCGCAATCAAGAACAAGAGACATCCTGAACTTGCGGCGCCGCCTGGCCGTCCCCCCGGCCGGGCGGCGCCTCTCTTTTGTGCATCCGATGCTTGTGCTCGGCGGCAGCAATTTCGACGTTCAATCATCCGGTTAATTGCCGCCGGCCAATGTCCCAGTCTTGTCACGAGCGCCGACGCGGACTCGCGCGTAGAGGATGGCCTGTAGAAACCCGAATGGAGGCCCCCATGGCTCCCAAGAAGCTCTTCGACGCGCTTCCGCGTCTTGCATGCCTTGCCGCCGCCGGCGCGCTGATCGCCGCCGTCCCGGCCGACGTCGGCATGTTCACGTCCGACACCGGCATGACGACCGTGCTCGCCAAGGGCGGCGGCGGCGGCGGGGGAGGCGGCGGGGGAGGCGGCGGCGGCGGCGGCGGCGGCGGCGGCGGCGGCAATGGTGGCGGCGGCGGCAATGGCGGCGGCAATGGCGGCGGCAATGGCGGGGGCAACGGGAACGGCGGCGGCAATGCCGGCGGAAGCGGCAACGGCAATGGAAATGGCTCGGGTCAAGGCGGTGGCAGCGGCGTCGGTAGCGCCGCGGCCGACGGCAAAGGTCACGGCGGCCAGGGCCTGGGAGGCATGAGCGCGCCGGGCCAGAACAAGTCGTCGGCGACGGCCGCCGGCGCCACGGCCACGACCAGCAAGAAGGGCAGCACGGCCGCTTCCCTCGGAAAGCTGAACGCCGCCCATGCCTCGCCGCAGGGGCTGGCGCATGCCTCGCCCAATTCGACGGTGGGGCAGCTCAACGCCTATTCGCAGGCGATGCAGCAGGCGTTGGCGATCGAGGACCCGGCGGCACGCGAGCAGGCGATCGCCGAGGCCCGCGGCATCCTGAAAGACCTGGCCAACAAGCCGGTCAACGACCAGGTCATCGGCAAGGTCGATTCGATGCTCGGCCTCAACACCGAGGAATCGAAGCAGTACGGCGACTCGAGCCCGTAGCGCCGGGCTTCGCGACGACAGCGGGGCGCGTGCCCGGCGGCCGTTGATCCGGCCGCCAAGTCATCGGCAGCGCGGTAGTGGGTCACTTTGAAATTTGCCCGGGCTCGCCCCGCTGTTGGCTGAAGTGGATGAAGTGGACCGCGATCTGCGCCGATACGAAACTGATACCGCCCTTCTACGTCAGCACCAGCTATGCCGAGCGGGCGAACCTCTCGATCCGTATGGGGCTGCGCCGGTTCACGCGGTTGACCAATGCTTTCAGCAGGAAGGTCGAAAACCACATCCATGCGCTGTCGATCTACTACATGCATTACAACTACGCGCGCATCCATCAGTCCTTGCGCGTCACGCCCGCGATGGCGGCCGGGATCACGGACAAGCCGTGGTCGATCGCCGATATCGTCGCCATCGTTGATGCCTGGGGAGAGCGTCAGCGTCGATTTGCCGCGTGACAAGCCCGGTATGTGCTTTCCGCGCATCAACCAGTTTTAACGATTTCAATGCCTTAGTTTATTTGCGGCCGATCCTGCTCAAGAAGAGTTGGATTGATGGGGAGTGCAATTAGCTGCAAAGTATTATGTAGGGGGTTCAAGGGGAGTGGGTGCTGGGAAGAGCACTTAAACGCCGGAGCAAGGAAATGGTGGTTTTGACGTGCGTCGCTCACGGAAGCGGTGATCGATGGGAAGCTTATTGCCTTGATCTCGATCTCGCAGTCCACGGCAATTCCCCGCACCAAGTTCAATCGCGCCTGGAGGAGGCGATCGAGGATTACGTCGCGGCCGCTAAGGAAGAGGCGGAGCCCGTGCGTTCTCGTCTTTTGAATCGGCGAGCGCCGCTCCACGTTCGTCTTCCTTGGGCGTTGCGCATTCTTTTCGCCGCGATCTTTGGCAAGAAGCCTGACAATGATGGCGTTGTCGGGTTTCAGGTTCCTTGTCGCGCCTAAAGTGCTCGTTCGGCGAGTTCATCGAGATTGTCACCGCGAATGGCTTTGCCCTGCACCGACAGGGGGCAACCAGCCACGCAATTTATCGCAGGCAAGTTGGCGACCAAGTGTGGCTTGTCACAATTTCAAACCGACCCAGTACCGGCAGCGCGCGCGATTGACTCGCCCCCGCTCCGCCGTAGTACCTTGGGGGCGCCAGGAGGATCCCGCGGGAGAGACTGCCCGGAGCCCACAGGCTTCAGGGCGGCGCCGAAGGAGCAACGGCCCCGAAACTCTCAGGCAAAAGGACCGCGGGACTTATTGGGCGCTCTGGAAAGCGGGCCTCGCGGCCCCACCGACGGAGTAAGCCGGGCGATCCGGCGAATCTCTCAGGTCTAACGGACAGAGTGGGGCGGTCATGCACGAGCCGGCGCGATGCCGGCCTTGATGGCCGTCGCAATGTCCGCTTTCCCGAGGGGCGCCGGTGGCCGATCAACATCCCGAGCTCGTTCTCCAACGCACGCCGCTGAACGCGCTGCACCGCGCGCTGGGCGCGAAGATGGTGCCGTTCGCCGGCTACGACATGCCGGTGCAGTATCCCGACGGCATCCTGCGCGAGCATCTGCACACGCGCGAGGCGGCCGGCCTGTTCGACGTGTCGCACATGGGCCAGCTGCGCATCCGCGGCGCCGACGCGGCGAAGCGGCTGGAAGCCCTGGTCCCCGGCGACCTGCAGGCCCTGGCGCCCGGGCGCATGCGCTACACGATGCTGACCAACGAGGATGCCGGCATCCTCGACGACCTGATGGTGACGCGCTTCGACGACCACCTCGTGGTCGTCGTCAACGCCTCGTGCAAGGAAGCCGACACGGCGCACATCGCGAAGCGTCTGGGCGCGGCGGTCGAGCCGCTGCAGGACCGGGCCCTGATCGCGCTGCAAGGGCCGAAGGCCGCCGCCGCGCTGGCGCCGCTCGCGCCCGACGCGGGCAGGATGGCGTTCATGTCGGGCGCCTACATGCGCGTCGCCGGCATCGACGCCTTCGTGACGCGCTCCGGCTACACCGGCGAGGACGGCTACGAGGTTTCCGTTCCGGCCGACGCGGTCGAGGCGCTCGCCCGCAAGCTGCTGGCGCAGCCCGGCGTGAAGCCGATCGGCCTGGGCGCGCGCGATTCGCTGCGGCTCGAGGCCGGCCTGTGCCTGTACGGCCACGACATCGACCACACAACGACGCCGATCGAGGCGAATCTGGTCTGGACGATCTCCAGGCGCCGGCGGGCGGAAGGCGGTTTTCCCGGCGCCGCCATCGTGCAGCGCCAGCTCAAGGACGGGCCGGCGCGGCTGCGCATCGGCATCCAGCCGGAAGGGCGCGCGCCCGCGCGCGAAGGCACCGCGCTGGCGGACGCAGGCGGCGCTCCCGTCGGCCGGATCACCTCGGGCGGGTTCGGCCCGAGCGTCAACGGCCCGGTCGCGATGGGCTATGTCGCGCGCGCCAGCGCCGCGACCGGCACGAAGCTGCAGGCGATGGTGCGGGGCAAGCCGCTGCCGGCGCGCGTCGCCGCGCTGCCGTTCGTGCCGCACCGCTATCACAAGAGCACGTGAAGTCGAGCCAACAGGGGAATTCGGATGGCAGATCGCAAGTTCAGCAAGGACCACGAATGGATCGAGGTCGACGGCGCCGTCGGCACGATCGGCATCACCGACTACGCGCAGGGCCAGCTGGGCGACGTGGTCTTCGTCGAGCTGCCGGAGCCCGGCAGGAAGCTGGCCAAGGGCGACGCCGCGGCCGTGGTCGAGTCGGTCAAGGCGGCGAGCGAAGTCTACACGCCGGTCAGCGGCGAGGTGACCGCCGGCAACCAGGCGATCGTCGACGACCCGGCCAAGGTCAACGCCGAGGCCGAAGGCGGCGCGTGGTTCTTCAAGGTGAAGCTCGCCGATCCCGGCGAGCTTGGCGGACTGATGGACCGCACCGCCTACGACGCGTTCCTGAAGACGCTGGCCTGACCATGCGCTACATGCCGCATACCGAGGCCGACCGCCGCGCCATGCTGCAGGCGATCGGCGTGCCTTCGGTCGACAGCCTGTTCCGCGACGTGCCGGAGGCGGCGCGCCTCAAGGGGCCGGTCGACCTGCCGCCGCACCAGGGCGAGCTGGAGGTCGAGCGCGCCATCGCCGCGATGGCGGCGCGCAACCTCGGCACGGCCTCGGCGCCGAGCTTCCTCGGCGCCGGCGCCTATCGCCATCACGTGCCGGCCGCGGTCGACCACCTGATCCAGCGCGGCGAGTTCCTGACCTCCTACACGCCCTATCAGCCCGAAGTGTCGCAGGGCACGCTGCAGTACCTGTTCGAGTTCCAGACCCAGGTCGCGCTGCTGACCGGCATGGAGGTCGCGAACGCGTCGATGTACGACGGCGCGTCGGCGGCGTCCGAGGCCGTGGTGATGGCGACGCGCGTGACGAAGCGCGATCGCGCCGTGCTGTCGGGCAACCTGCATCCGCACTATCGCGAGGTCGTCGCCACCAATGCCGGGCTCCTCGGCATCGCGCTCGACGCGGCGCCCCCCTGCCCGGACGGGGCGGAGGACCTGGCCCGGCGCATCGACGACAAGACCGCCTGCGTCGTCGTGCAGAACCCCGGCTTCTTCGGCCAAATACGCGACTTCACGAAGCTCGCCGAGGCGTGCCGAGCCAGGGGCGCGCTGCTGATCGTCGCGGTGACCGAAGTCGTGTCGCTCGGCGCGCTCAAGCCGCCGGGCGAGATGGGCGCCGACATCGTCGTGGCGGAAGGCCAGTCGCTCGGCAATCCGCTCGGCTTCGGCGGCCCCTATGTCGGCCTGTTCGCGACGCGCGAGAAGTTCCTCCGGCAGATGCCGGGCCGGCTTTGCGGCCAGACCGTCGACGCCGACGGGCAGCGCGGCTTCGTGCTGACGCTGTCGACCCGCGAGCAGCACATCCGCCGCGAGAAGGCGACCAGCAACATCTGCACGAACTCGGGACTTTGCGCACTCGCCTTCACCATCCACCTGACGCTCCTGGGCGAGGCCGGCTTCCGCCGCCTGGCCGCGCTCAATCACGCGCGCGCGGCGCAGCTGGCCGAGCGCCTGGAGAAGACCAGGGGAGTCGAAGTGGTCGGCGACGGTTTCTTCAACGAGTTCGCGGTCCGTCTCGAGGGACGCAAGGCGGTGGACGTGGTCGAGCAATTGGCAGGCAAGCGCATCCTCGCCGGAGTGCCGGTGGCGCGACTCTATCCCGACCGGCCGGAGCTGGCCGACCTGCTGCTGGTGGCGGCGACGGAGCTGACGACCGATCGGGACATCGATGCGCTGGCGACGGCGCTGGAAGGGGCACGCTGATGAGCACGAACCCGCACGGCACGATCACCGGCAATCGCGGCCTGCAGCTGGAAGAGCCGCTCATCTTCGAGCAGGGCGCGGACGGACGCTCGGGCGTCGACCTGCCCGAGCCGCCCAAGGTGAAGAGCCGCCTCGGCGGGCTGGAGCGCCAGGGCGCGATCGGCCTGCCGGGCCTGAGCGAGCCGCAGGCGATCCGGCACTACACGCGCTTGAGCCAGAAGAACTACGCCATCGACGCCGGCATGTACCCGCTCGGCTCCTGCACCATGAAGCACAACCCGCGGCTCAACGAGAAGTTGGTGCGCCTGGGCGGCCTCGCCGACCTGCATCCGCTGCAGCCGGTTTCGACCGTGCAGGGCGCGCTGGAGCTGATCGACACGCTGGCGCATTGGCTGAAGACGCTGACCGGCATGCCGGCGGTCGCCATGTCGCCCGCTGCTGGAGCTCAGGGAGAATTATGCGGCGTGATGGCGATGAAGGCGGCGCACGACGCCAAGGGCAACTCGAAGCGCGTGCGCATCCTGGTGCCCGAGTCGGCGCACGGCACCAACCCGGCCACGGCGGCGGCCTGCGGCTACCAGGTCGAGGCGATCCCCGCCGACGCGCGCGGCCGCGTCGACCTCGCCGCGCTCAAGGCCAGGCTCGGCCCCGACGTCGCCGGCATCATGATCACCAACCCGAACACCTGCGGCCTGTTCGAGAACGACATGATCGAGATCGGCCGCGCGGTGCATGCGGCCGGCGGCTTCTTCTACTGCGACGGCGCCAACTTCAACGCCATCGTCGGCCGCGTGCGGCCGGGCGACCTCGGCATCGACTGCATGCACATCAACCTGCACAAGACCTTCTCGACGCCGCACGGCGGCGGCGGGCCGGGCAGCGGGCCGGTGGTGCTGTCGGCGGCGCTGGCGCCCTACGCGCCCTTGCCCTGGGTTGTTCACGGGAAGGACGGGTTTGCGCTCGTCGAGCAGACGGAAGGCACGGCCAGGTCGGCCACCGGGCGCCTCAAGGCCTTCCACGGCCAGATGGGCATGTTCGTGCGCGCGCTCGCCTACATGATGAGCCATGGCGCCGACGGCCTGCGCCAGGCCGCGGGCGACGCGGTGCTCAACGCCAACTACGTGCTGGCGCGCTTGAGCGACGTGATGTCGGCGCCGTTCCCGGGCCCATGCATGCACGAGGCGCTGTTCGACGACCGCTTCCTCAACGGCTCGGGCGTCAGCACGCTCGACATCGCCAAGGCGATGATCGACGAGGGCTTCCATCCCATGACCATGTATTTCCCGCTGGTCGTGCACGGCGCCTTCCTGATCGAGCCGACCGAGAGCGAGAGCAAGGCCTCGCTCGACCAGTTCATCGCGGTCATGCGCGGACTGGCCGAGCGCGTGAAGAAGGGCGACACGGACCACTTCCACCAGGCGCCGCGCTACACGCCGCGCCGCCGCCTCGACGAGACGCAGGCCGCGCGCAAGCCGGTGCTGCGCTGGCGCCCGCCCGCGCCGGACAAGCAGGCGGCGGAGTAGGGGGCGAACGGATAAAGCAATTTGCTTGACGTGTATAATGCAAATTGCAATATGAGGCCATGTGGTCGGTCACCTACACGGCCGAGGCGCTCGACGCGTTGAGCAGAATTGATCGGATCGTCGCCAAGCGCATACGGGCCAAGGTACTGGCCTTGGCGCAGGATCCGAGAGCGCCAAGCAACAACGTCAAGAAGCTGACCGGCGTCGAGGGCTATCGGCTGCGGGTAGGCGGCTGGCGCGTGATCTATACGTTGAAACAACAGGTCTTGACTGTCGTCGTGGTCAGGGTCGGGCATCGAAGCGAGGTCTACCAATGAGCAGACAGATCATTACCCAGGACGGCAAACCGGCCTTCGTCGTGATCCCGATCGAGGAGTGGCGTCGTATCGAGGCGACGCTGGAGGATCGCGCCGACGCAGCTTCCGTGCGTGCATTCCTGAAGCATCCGACCGAGACGTTTCCGGACTCGGTGGTGGCGGCGATCCTGGATGGCGCGCATCCGCTCAAGGCGTTGCGGGAGCATCGCGGTATGACCCAAGCCGAGCTTGCGAAGGCCTCCGGCACAAGCTCGGTTTACGTTTCGCAGATCGAGCGCGGCGGGCGCCGTGCCGGTCGTAGGCTGCGCGCGAAGCTTGGCAAGGCGCTGCGCGTCGAGCCCGAGGTGTTGGACCGCGCCGACGACTGAGCGCGGACGCGCCGGCGCCTCGACGAGACGCCGGCCGCGCGCAAGCCCGTCCCGCGCTGGCGCCCGCCGGCGCCGGACAAGCAGGCGGCGGAGCAGGGGGCCTATTTCGACTCGAAGGGGTTCAGCACGCGGACGCCAGATTTTTCAAGGCCGGCAGCGTCGCGCGTGACCAACGTCATGTCGTGGACGATGGCCGTCGCCGCCAGCAAGCCGTCGACCGGCGGCAAGGGATCTGGCGCAGCGATCCTCCCCCATTCCTCCGCGACGGCACGGTCGACGATGAGCACACGGCCGGCAAATCTGGTGATCAGGGTTTCGAGCCAGCGTTCCAGGTTCCATGCTTGTGTGGGGTCGCTACGCCGAAGTCGCTCGATGCCGTTCCTGAGCTCGCCGATGACCAGCACGCTGGTGAAGACATCGGGCACGTACCGGGATTGAAACCATCGAGAAACCGCAGGATGGCACCGGACGCCCTTGCGCACTTCCGAGAGGACGTTGGTGTCGAGCAGGTACCTCACCGTTCAATCGAGGTCGACAGGACGCGAGGGCCTGCGATCGCGCTGGAGCATCGAGTCGAACGCGTCATCGGGAAGATCGCAGGTAATCAACTTCATGAGTTCGGCCCCCGTAAGCACCTCGCCGGTGGCGGCGCGTAGTTGTCCGCGCAACAAATCACTGTCGGGCGTTTCTTCCCGCAAACGGCGCGCTACAGCGCGAATCAGCGCTGCATCCGCGCCGGGTACTTGCACTTCGACGCGCTCGAGCCCCTTGCGCTCTTGGCGTCGGCGGTGATCGGCTACCGCCTTCCGCGGGGTCTTTGCCAAATGACTTCTCCACTCGATTTCCGGTAATATTACCGGCAACAGGTGCCTGGCACAATCGACTCGTGACTTTGCTGCGTCGCGGCAAAACACGCCTCGTGTCTGCCCAAGCGCTGTAGTATAGAGCCAGCAAGACGACAACATCTGGTGGATATCCCGGCATGGACCCAGTCACGCTCGCCAAGGCGGCGCTGCTTGGCGTGGTCGAGGGGCTGACCGAGTTCATTCCGGTTTCGTCGACGGGGCACCTGATCCTGCTGGTCGACTTGCTGGGGTTCCAGGGGCCGCCCGGCAAGGTGTTCGAGATCGCGATCCAGCTCGGCGCGATCCTGGCGATCTGCTGGGTGTACCGCCGGCGGCTCGTCGATACCGCCGCCGGGCTGTTCCGCATGGACGAGCCGTCCTGGCAGTTCACCTACAACATCGCCGTCGCCTTCGTGCCCGCGCTGGTGCTGGGCGTCCTGTTGCACGGCTTCATCAAGCGGGTGCTGTTCTCGCCCTGGGTCGTGTGCGCGACTCTGATCCTCGGCGCCTTCGCCATCATCGTCATCGAGCGCATGCGGCCCGCGACGCGCTACGCCGAGGTCGACCAGTTCCGCCCCTGGCTCGCGTTCCGCATCGGCCTGTGCCAGGCGGTCGCCATGATCCCGGGCGTCAGCCGCTCGGGCGCGACGATCATGGGCGCGCTGCTGCTGGGGGCGAGCCGCAAGGCCGCCACCGAGTTCTCGTTCTTCCTGGCGATCCCGACCATGCTCGGCGCCACGGTCTACGACCTGTACAAGAACCGCGACCATCTGGCGGGCGACGACGCGCTGGTGATCGCCGTCGGCTTCATCGCGGCCTTCGTTTCGGGCATGCTGGTGGTGCGGTGGCTGGTCGGCTTCGTGGGGCGGCGCGGATTCGTGCCGTTCGCGCTCTACCGCATCGCGCTCGGCCTTGCGATGCTGGCCGTGCTGATTCTGCGCGGCGGGTAGGCGGCCGTTGATCCGGCCGCCGTCCAAATGTTTGGCGCGCGGATCGGCGCGCGCCTAGCCGCCTCCGAGGGGATGGGGATGACCAGGCAGGACATCGCGGCCGCGCCACCGAACCGAGGATCGGGCTTCCGCTTGGTATTCGCCGTGGCCTTCGTGCTGGCGGCCGTTCTCTATGCCGAATATCGGACCTACGGGCTGCCGGCGCCGAGCGAAGCCTCGGAGCCGGGCGGTCCCCGCGCCGTCCCGGCGACGTTCCAGGCGCGGCTGCCGCCCGAGCCCGGCGCGCGTCCGGCCGACGCGTCCGCCGCCGATCCTCCGGCGCCCGACGCGGAGTTCCGCGACGCGCCGGCCGTCATCGAGCCGGCCGTCATCGACCCGGAGAGGCCCGTGGCGGGCGACGCGTTCGTGCCGCCATCGCCGGTCGATCCGCCGCCCGCCGATCCGATCGGGGAACGGCAGCTTGCGGCGTTGACGCCCGGAATGCTGCCGTCGGGCCTGCCCGATGCGGCGATCCGGCCGGCGCCGCGGGCCGAGCCCGGGCCGGCCCTGTGGCGGGTCAACGCCGTGCCGTTCGAGCGCCGGCCGGCGCAGCCCCTGATCGCGGTGATCATCGACGATGCCGGGCTCGACCGCGCGCGCACGGCGCGCGCCACGCGCCTGCCCGCGCCGCTCACCATCTCGTTCCTGCCCTATGCCGGCGACGTCGCACGGCAGGCGGACGAGGCGCGCCGGCGGGGACATGAATTGATGCTGCACCTGCCGATGGAGCCGCTCGGGCCGCACGAGAATCCCGGCCCCGATGCGCTGACCACGCGGCAATCGGGGCCCGAGCTGCTGCGCCGCCTGGACCTGCACCTTGGGCGTTTCGACGGCTATGTCGGCGTGAACAACCACATGGGCAGCCGTTTCACGCAGGAGCGCGAGGCGATGCTGCCGGTGCTCGAGGCCGTGCGCGCGCGCGGCCTGCTGTTCGTCGATTCGCGCACGGTCGGCGCGACCGTCGCCGGCGCGCTGGCCGACCGGCTCGGCCTTCCCGGCACGGCGCGCGACGTGTTCATCGACCACGACGGCAGCGCCGCCGCCGTGCGCGCCCGCCTGGACGACATCGAGCGCATCGCGCGGCGCACCGGCAAGGCGGTTGCGATCGGCCATCCGCACGACGTGACGCTCGACGCGCTGGAGCGCTGGCTGCCGGGCCTCGCCGAGCGCGGCTTCGCCCTGGCGCCGGTTTCCGCCGTCGTTCTGCGCCGGCTCGAGGCGGCGCGATGACGCGACGCCGGGCGGCGGTCGTCGGGCTCGTTTCCGCGTTGGCGCTCGCCGGCGCGGCGGCGCCCGGTCCGGCTTGGGCGCAGCAGCGCGGCCGCGACATCGTCTCCGGCATCGCCAAGCTGCCGCTGCCGGAGCGGCCGCAGCGCTCGAAGGACATGGACCAGGAGACGCTGGCTCTGCAGTTCGTCGAGTCCGTCGGCATGCGCTGCCGGGGGATCGAGATGTATCGCTGGCGCTTCGACGGGGACGAGGCCGAGCGGGCCCAGCGCCTGATCGCGGCCGGGGAGAAGGGCCTGAAGGACAGGGGCTACGATGTGACCGCGCTGCCGGTCGAGGTCGACGCGGTCACGGCGCTGCAGGCGCGCCATGCCGGCCGCAACCAGCCCGACGCGAACGTGATCGCGTTGTGGTACGCGAGCGACGAGGGCCTCGACCTGACGCTCTGTCGCGTGCAGGAGAAGTAGGCTAACCGGGCGGCCGAACGGTGCGGCTGCCGCGCGTGGTGCGCTCGATCAGCCGGTCCATCTCGTCGATGCGGCGGTTGAACTCGATCTGGCCGTCGCGCTTCTCGTCCGCCTTGGCCGCGTCCCGCGCCTCACCCAGGCATTCCGCGATCGCCTTCTCGTCGGACAGCTCGGCCAGGGGCAGTGTGTCCAGGCATTCCTTCAACGTCTTGCGTGCCTTGTTGGCGGGGCTGTCGGCCGTCGCCGCTCCGGCGACGCAGACAAGAAGGGCGGCAAGCGCGATGCGAACAAGGCTCATGGTTTCATCCAAGCAAGGCAATGGCCGGTCCCGCCGGCGCGACACGTCTTCACCGCGGCGGTAAGCGTTTAGGCCCGAACGCGTTGCCGCTCCATGATTTACGTCAAGAGCGGCGCCCTGGTCTTGCCGGGACGGCGGCTGCTAGGCTGTTGCCCGGAATCTTCCGATCTCGCCGTCGCTTCAGGAGGATACGTGCGCAAGAGCCGGGCCTTTGCCGAAGGAACCGTCCACCGCCTCGTCCACGACTCCGGCGTGCTCGCCGACAATCCGCTCGGCGACCCGGCCCGGCGCGAGCTGCATGTCTACACGCCGCCGGGGTGGAGCAAGGCCGAGCGCCTGCCGCTGCTGGTCGACCTGCCCGGCTTCGGCGGGTCGGGGCCGGGGCACACGAACTGGAAGAACATCGGGGAGAACGTGCCGGAGCGGCTCGACCGCCTGATCGGCTCGGGCATGATGGCGCCCGTGGTCGCGGCCTTTCCCGACTGCTACACGCGCATCGGCGGCAACCAGTACATCAACAGCGCCGGCACCGGGCGCTACGAGGACTACCTGCTCGGCGAGATCGTGCCCTTCGTCGAGGACGCGTTCAATTGCGGCGGCCCGGGCGGGCGCGGGCTGTTCGGCAAGTCCTCCGGCGGCTATGGCGCGATCTGGCATGCCATGCATCACGGCGGCTTCTGGACCGCGGTGTCGTGCAACTCGGGCGACATGGGCTTCGATGCGCTGCATTTGCCCGAGCTCTACGTCGCGCTCGAGGTGCTGGCGAAGCACGGCATGTCGATCCAGCGCTTCTTCGAGCATTTCGACGCCGCCAACAAGGTGACGGGCGAGGAGCGCCGCTGCCGCATGCTGCTGGCCATGGGGGCGCATTTCGATCCCGAGCCCGCTTCATTCCTCAACATCCGGCTGCCCTGCGATCCCCGGACGGCCGAGCTGATCCCGGAACGCTGGAACAACTGGCTGCGCCACGACCCGGCGCTGATCGCCGGGCAGTGCGTCGACAGCCTGAAGCGGCTCGAGGGCCTCTACCTGGACTGCGGCAGCCGCGACCAGTTCCGCATCCATTTCGGCATGCGGCGCCTGAGCCGCGAGCTCAAGCGTCTCGGCGTCGAGCACGTCTACGAGGAGTACGACGACGACCACACCGACGTCGACTACCGCATGGACCGGTTCCTGCCGTGGCTGGTGGAGCGGCTGCGATAGGGCGCCAGTAGCGATGGCGCACGGCTTCGTTGCCGCCGCCGCCCTCGCAAATTCGACGCCGCCGCGTTGTCAGCACCCGGTGCGGCGGCCATCCTTCCCGTCGTGCGACGACAGCGGTCGCGTGGCGCGCGGAAACGCGGACCGGGGGGCGGACCGATGAACTACGCGACTGCGAAGAACGTCGATGTAAGCGCCATCCCCGTGATCGACATGGCGCCGTTGATCGACGGCACGCCGGACGCGCGCCGGCGCGCGGCCACGGAGATCGGCTTCTTCTATGTGCGGAACCACAACGTGGCGCCGGCGGTGATCGACCGCGCGGACGATCACCGCCGGCGAGCTGATGGGCTTCGAGATCGACGTGGCCAAGAAGCGGGCAGCGGGCTTCAAGACCGTCGCCGGCTTCAACAAGGCCGACGTGACGCTGACCTGCCGGCGCGGGGTCACGTCCCGCGCCTGGATCCAGCAGAACATGCCCAAGGCCACGCTGCGCCAGTTCGACGACGACGCGCAGGCCTCGCAGGGGGTGCTGAACGGCCGGGCGCACGGCTGGATGGCGAGCGCGCCGCGGCCGCGCTTCCTGTCGCTCGACGATCCCGCGGTCGCCTTCATGCCGTTCGACCACAACCTGACCAAGGGCGACGAGGCGATCGCCATGCGCAAGGGCGATCCGGACACGCTGAACTGGATCAACAACTGGGTGCTGTTCCACACCTCGAGCGGCTGGCTGCGGGCCCGTCACGCCGCCTGGTTCTCCAACCGCGACTGGAAGGACCGCGTGGCGAAGAACTGAGCGCAAGCGCAAGGACGGCGCGCGGCGCCCGCCTTCGTGCGGGCGCCTGTTCCCGCGCCTGCCGGCGGGCTTCTACGTCGAGACCGTGCGCAACATGCCGCCGCTCGTCTTCATGTTCGTCTTCTACTTCTTCCTGTCGAGCCAGATCGTGCCGCTGCTCGGCATCGAGCGTCTGGCGCAGTCGGACTCTCCGGCGCTGCGGTCGGCGCTCGCCTGGCTGTTCGGCGACCCGAGGCTCTTTGGCAATTTCCTCAGCGGCTTGTGCTGCCTGGTGCTGTTCGAAGGCGCCTACCTCACCGAGATCGTGCGCGCGGGCATCCAGTCGATCGACAAGGGCCAATGGAAGGCGGCCGACAGCCTGGGGCTCCGGCGCTGGCAGCGCATGCGCAAGGTGATCCTGCCCCAGGCGCTGCGTCGCATCCTGCCGCCGCTGGCCGGGCAGTTCATCATGCTGATCAAGGCGTCGTCCATCGTTTCGCTGATCTCGACCCAGGAGCTGACCTTCATCGCCACCGGGGTCGCGGTGACGAGCGGGCGCGTGTTCGAGGTCTGGATCACCGTCGCCGCGCTGTACTTCGCCGTCAGCGCCGTGCTGTCGCTCGTGTTCCGCCGGCTGGAGCGCGGCGGGGTCCGGTTCGCGCATTGACCGCCGCCACTCGAAACGGGGAGCAACAATGTCCGCCTGGATTCGCATGATCCCGCTGGAGGAGGCGACCGGCTTCCTCAAGCAGATGTACGAAAAGGTCCGCACGCCGCACGGCACCGTCGACAACGTGATGAAGGTGCACAGCCTGCGTCCGCACACGATGGACGGGCACTGGGTGCTCTACAAGGCGGCGCTGCACTGCAAGGACAACAGCCTGCCGCTGTGGTTCCTCGAGGCGGTCGGCACCTACACCAGCATGATCAACAAGTGCGACTACAGCTTCTCGAACCACTTCCACAACGCCAGGGTGCTGATGCGCGACGACGCAAGGGCCGAGCGCATGAAGGCGGCGTTCGCCGAGGGCAGGCCGGAACGCGTGTTCCAGGGCAAGGAGCTGGCGCTGCTGCGCTATGCCGGCAAGCTGACGGCACGGCCGCAGGACATGGACGAGGGCGACATCAGGGCGATCCGCGACGCCGGCGGCACCGACGAGGAGATCCTCGAGGTCAACCAGGTCTGCGCCTATTTCAACTACGCCAACCGCCTGCTCAACGGCCTCGGCGTCACGCTGCAGGGCGACACGGTGGGCTACTACACGAAGGGCTGAACCTCGTCCGCCGTCCAGCGAGGCTGCTGGTCCGAAGCCGCGCGCGTGCCGCTCGCGACGGAAGAAGCCCCGCCCTACAGCACGAAATCCTGGCTGGTGAGCTGGGCCGTCGCGACGCCGTAGATCGTGATGCTGTCATGCGCCGTCAGCTGCACGACGGCGTTGCCGGAGCCGTCGTCGGCGATCTGTTGCTGCAGCTCGGCGAAGTCGTCGAAGTGATAGGCCCGCAGGTCGATCACGTCGCGGTCGCCGATCGCCTGGCCGAAGTCCCAGATCGTGTCGTCGCCGGAATGGCGCGTGAAGACGAACGTGTCGTCGCCGGTGCCCGTGCCGAAGCCGAAATGCGACCCGTCGCCGACGAGGCCGTCGTCGCCGCGTCCGCCGTTGAAGACGTCGTCCCCGTCGGCGCCCCAGATGTCGTCGTTGCCGCGCGACCCGGTGAAGGCGTAGTCCTGCCCGCCCTGGTCGGCGTAGAAGCCGACGGCGATGGTCGTGTCGTCGAAATCGTTGTGATGGTGCACCAGCTCGTTGGTGAACGAGCCGAGCTGGTAGATGCCGTAGCCGGCATTCGCGATCGTGTTCCCCTCGGCGACCGGCGCGTCCGCGTCGATGAAGGCGATGCCCGCGTCGGCGGAATTGCCGAAGGAGTCGAGCTCCATGGTGATCCGGTTGTCGGTGACGACGACGTTGTCGGAGTCGATCACCAGGATGCCGGTCGCGCTGAAGCTGTCGGGGCCGTAGCCGATGCCGCTGATCGTGTTGTCGTCGATCTCGCCGGTCGCGCCGCCGCTGACCTGGATGCCGTTCTGCGCGGGCGAGCCCAGCGGCTGCAGCCCGCCGCCGACGATGGTGTTGTCCTCGGCCTCGACCGTCAGGCCGGCGCCGACGAACACCATGCCGGTCTTCTGGAAGTCGGTGACCGTGCTGTCGCCGACCTCGATGCTCCGGTCCGCGCCGTCGCGGTTGGCCACCACGATGCCGTTGCCGCGCTGGATGCCGGACAGGCTGCCGTCGAGATTGTAGGGGTCGCGGATGCCCGTGACGGTGACGTCCTCGACCGCTCCGCCCGCGTTCAGGAAGTAGATGCCGTTGAAGTCGGCCGCGCCGTAGGTCGTGCTCAGGTGGTTGCCGTTGCCCAGCCCGTCGACGACCAGGTCGCTGATCGAAACCTGGCCGCCGTTGACGCCGATGATGGCGTTCTTGCTCGGCGTGCCCGAGCCGGCGTCCTGGATATTGGCGGACAGCAGGGCCGGCGCCACGATATGCGTGGCATCGCCCTGGCCCTGGATGGACAGGACCTTGCCGGTGATCGTCACCTGTTCGACGTAGGTGCCGGCGGCGACCAGCACCACGTCGCCGTCCGCGGCACCGGCGGCGTCGACGCCGCTCTGCACCGTGGTGAGCTCGCTGGCGCCGCCGCCGACCAGGATGACGTCGTGGTCGTCGAACCGAAGGATCTCGACGCCGCTCAGCTTGTCGTGGCCGTCCCGGCCGATGACCGCGACCGTGCCGTCCGTCTTGAAGACGATCCGGTAGTCGCACGCGTCGCCGGAGAACAGCGCGACATCGATGCCGGCCCCGCCGTCGATCCTGTCGCTTCCCGAGCCGCCGTGCAGCACGTCGTCGCCGGCGCCTCCGTTCAGCGTGTCCGCGCCCCTGTTGCCGAAGAGGAGGTCGGCGCCGCCGCCGCCATCCAGGGAATCGTCGCCGTTGCCGCCGTGGACGGTGTCGTTGTCGTCCCCGCCGTCGAGGACGTCGTGCCCGTTGCCGCCGAACAGGATGTCGTCGCCGCCCAGACCTTGAATGGTATCGCTCTTGTGGCCGCCGATCAGCAGGTCGTCGCCGGCGGTGCCGGAAACCGGACTATTCGAATGCGACATGTGCTCCCCCGGTCAAATGTCGAATGTTAAATAATTGCATCCTTTCGCATGACGCTGCATTGACCCATGTCATTTCGAGCGCGGAGGCGGGCGCTGACGGGCTTGGCTGGCCAGCACTGCCGAGCGCACATGGGCGTGCCGGCGCGGCGGGCGATCGAGGCGTTTCGTTTCACCCGCGCCCGCTCGCGAACCTGACCGCCTCCTCCGCGGCCCGGACCAGGGCGCGCGCCTTGTTGACGGTTTCCTGGTACTCGGCCTCGGGATCGCTGTCGGCCACCACGCCGCCGCCGGCCTGGATGTACATCACGCCGTCCTTCACCACGGCGGTCCGGAGCGCGATGCAGTTGTCCATGGTGCCGTTGGCGGCGAAATAGCCGATGCAGCCGGCGTAGACGCCGCGTCGCGCCTTCTCCAGCTCGTCGATGATCTCCATCGCGCGCACCTTGGGTGCGCCCGACACCGTGCCGGCAGGGAAGCCGGCGATCAGCGCGTCCATCGCGTCGTAGTCCGGGTCGATCTCGCCCGTGACGTTCGAGACGATGTGCATCACGTGCGAATAGAGCTCGACCTCGAACTTCTCGGTCACGCGCACGGTGCCGATCCTGGCGACGCGGCCGACGTCGTTGCGGGCGAGGTCGAGCAGCATCAGGTGCTCGGCGCGCTCCTTCGGGTCGGACAGCAGGTCCTCGGACAGCGCCTTGTCCTCCTCCGGCGTGGCGCCGCGCCTTCGCGTGCCGGCGATCGGCCGGATCGTGACCTGGCCGTCGCGCAGGCGCACCAGCAGCTCCGGCGACGAGCCGGTGATGGCGAAGTCGCCGAAGTCGAGATGGAACAGGAACGGCGACGGGTTGAGCCTCCGCAGCGCGCGGTAGAGCGCGAAGGGCGGCAGGCGGAACGGCACGGCGAAGCGCTGCGACGGCACGACCTGGAACACGTCGCCGGCGCGGATGTACTCCTTCGCCCTCTCGACCATCGCGTGGTACTCGGCGCGCGTCGTGTTGGACGTCGGCTGCGGCAGCTCGGCCACGTCGGCCAGGGGCTCGCGGCGGTGGGGCAGGGAGCGGCCGAAATCCAGCACCACCTCCTTCAGCCGCTCGCAGGCGCGATCGTAGGCCGCGTGCGGCCCGACCTCGGGATCGGGCCAGACCGGCGTCACGACGGTCACCGTGTCCTCGATCGTGTCGAAGATGGCGATCACGGTTGGGCGGATGAACATGCCGTCGGGCACGCCGAGCGTGTCCGGGTTCTCGTCCGGCAGGCGTTCCATCAGCCTGACCATGTCGTAGCCCATGTAGCCGAACAGGCCCGCGGCCATCGGCGGCAGGTTCGGCGGGATGGCGTCGATGCGCGACTCGGCGATGATCGCGCGCAAGCTGTCGAGCGCGCCCTCGCCGTGCGGCTCGAAGCCGTTGTCGTCGCCGGCGAGCGCGCGCCGGTTGACCTCGGCGCGGTCGCCGCGGCAGCGCCAGATCAGGTCGGGCCTGAGGCCGATCATGGAATAGCGCCCGCGCACGGCGCCGCCTTCGACCGACTCGAGCAGGAAGCTGTTCGGCCGCCCGTCGGCGAGCTTGAGCATGGCGGAGACCGGGGTCTCGAGGTCGCTGACCAGCCGCGTCCAGACGACCTGCGGCCGCTTGGTGCGATACAACGCGGCGAAGTCGTCGAAGGAAGGATGCATGGCGGCGGGTCCTTGTACGGTGTGACACGCCGGGTGTGGAGTCCGGCGCGGGCGGGACAGGGGTCCCTCGGGCGACAGTTCGTGTAGCGGGATTCTGCGCGCTTGGCCAGCGCCTTGGACGCCGGCGGCGGTCAGGACGTGCTCGATGCGCTGCTCCGCCAGCGCGGACGCGCCGGCATCGGCAACGGCCTTCCGGCGTCGCTGTGCCGCCGCGAGGAACTCGCCGTCGATGCAATAGCGGCGGCGGTACCGCTCGAGCGTGTCGGACCGCGCCATGTCCGTGCCGAGCAGCGTGCCGACGCCGGCGCCGACGGACGGCTTGTAGCGGTGCTCGACGACCAGCTCGCGGCGCGACGGGAAGACCCGGCGCCATTGAGTGTGCGCAGCTTCGGCGCCGGCCGACGGCGAAACAACGCCGCGTGATCGGTGCCTTCCGTGGCACCTCCGCGGCGCCCCGATCCGCAGTCGGTCGCGTTCACGCGCCGGCGTGGGAATTCGTCCCGCTGGAAAAGTCGGGCCCTGATCCTATCCCGCTTCCGCCTCTGCCGGCGGAGCGGACCGCGTGCCGCCGGCGGCCGCCGCATCGGCACCCTCGCCCGCCGCCGGGCCGAGCCGGACCGTCACCGGCTGCGGCCTCTCGTTGACGCGCAGGGTGAAGACGTCCGGACGCGCATAGTGCCCGACCACGTCGAGGTCGTACTTGCCGCAGGCGATGTCGCCGAGATCGATCTCGGCGGTGAGGATGGTCTCGCCCAGGTAGTTCGGCTCGGCGAGGAAGTTCCCGAACGGATCGATGATGCAGCTGCCGCCGCGGATCATCACGGTCTTGGGATCGTCGCCCTGGATCGGCGCGTAGTCGTTGCCGTAGGCCTCGCGGGTGATGTACTGGCAGGCCGACAAGACGAAGCAGCGGCCCTCGAAGGCGATGTGCCGCATGGTCGGGATCCAGCTGTCGCGGTCGTCGACCGTCGAGGCGCAATAGAGTTGCACGCCCTTGGCGTACATGGCCATGCGCAGCATGGGCATGTAGTTCTCCCAGCAGATCACGCTGCCGACGCGACCGGCCGGCGTCTCTATCACCGGTAGGGTCGAACCGTCACCGAAGCCCCAGATCAGCCGCTCCATCGCCGTCGGCATCAGCTTGCGGTGCTTGCCGACCAGGGCGCCCTCGGGCGAGAAGAACAGCACGGTGCAGTACAGCGTGCCGCCGTCGCGCTCGATGACGCCGATCAGGAGCGTGATGCCGTTCTTGCGGGCGACATGGCCGAGCGCGTCGGTCGCTGCCGATGGCACCTCGATGGCGCTGTCGTAATAGCGGCGGAATTCCTCGCGGCCCGCGGCGTCGCGCCAGCCGACCCGCGTTCCGAAGTCGAGCCCTTTCGGATAGGCGGACACGAACGCCTCCGGGAACACGACCAGCCGGGCGCCCCGACGGGCGGCATCGGCGACCAGGTCGGCGGCCTTCTCGATGCATCTTGCTTGTTGATAGGGGACCGAGCCCGCCTGGACGACTGCCACGATATTCGACGACATCAATCGGCTCCTCTGCATGACATGCCATCGGCGACCAGAACGCATGACTGGTCGCTGTGAGCCGACTCCCCGACGGCCCGCATCCGCATGCGGTCGCATGCGCCCGGCACGAGTTTCAGACCATCAAATACTTCTTCTTGATCTCCGGCTGGCGTTCGAGTTCGTCGAGCCTGCCTGCGAATCGCACCCGTCCGCCCTCGATGATGTAGGCACGTTCGGCGACGCGGGCCGCGAAGGCGAGATTCTGTTCCGCAAACAGGATGGCGAGCCCGGTCTCCTTCAACTGTCCGATCTGGCGGGTCAACTCCTGCACCACCACCGGCGCCAGGCCTTCGACCGGCTCGTCGAGCAGGAGCAGCGAGGCCGGCGCGCGGGGTGGCGAGGAAGCGCTTGTAGCCGGCGTTGCCGATCAGCTCTTTGTCGCCCTGCTGCAGCTTGGCCTCGAGAGACGTCTCCTTGCCGCGCGCCCGCGCCGTCATTGAGCCGGGTCAAGATCGCGGCGGGCGCCGCCGCCTACTTGAACATCCGGTCGATGACGGACTGGTGCACCGCGACGCCGAAGCGCCCGCGCAGCCCGTTGTTGAACTGCGCGTATATGTCGGTGCCGATCGACTGGCGCAGCTGGTCGGCGATGCGCGCGACGCCGGCGGCATCGGCGGCGGGATCGGCCGCAGTCACGGTCCTGAGCTGCGCGACGACGAATCCGCCCGCCACGGGCGACAGGGCGGCCTCGCCCGGCTTCAGCTTGAACAGCTCCGCCACGAGCGACTGGGCCGGCCGCCCGAACGGCGTGCCTTCCTCGCGCGTGAACGCCGGCGTCGTCTTGATCTCCGCACCCTGTCCGGCCGCTTCGGCCAAAGCGGTGCCCGACTTCACCTTGTCGCGGATCGCCTCGGCCGCCTGCTGCGCGGCCTTGGTGCGGCGATCCTGCTCGATCGCCTTGGCAAGCTGCTCGCGCACCTGCTCGAAGGGCTTCACCGCCGGCGGCGTGCTCGAGACGACGTGGATGGCGACCATGCCGCCGTCCTGCGTGTCGGTCATCGGGCTGTCGGCGTTGACGGCGGTCTCGAACGCCAGCTTCGCCGCCTCGCCGCCCGGCGGCAGGCCCTCGACCGGCTTGCCGTCCGGGCCGCGGCCGTCGCGGTCCATCGCCGCGACCTTGACCGCGCTCAATCCGGCACGCTGCGCCGCTTCCTCGAACGAGCCGCCGCCGGCGCGCTCGTCCTCGAACTTGTTGGCAAGGCGCGTCACGGCGTCGCCCGCCGCCTCGCGCGCGAGCTCGGCCACCAGCTTCGGGCGCGCTTCCTCCAGGGTCTCGGTGCGCGCGGGCTCGATCTTCTCGACCTTGACGATGTTCCAGCCGAACGGCGTCTTGATCGCCTCGCTGGTCTTGCCGGCGGCGAGCGCGAAGGCGGGCTCCGCCAGCTCCGGCAGCAGCTCGCGCCGCGTGACGCCGCCCAGCTTGACCACGTCCTCGCCGTGACCGGCGACTTCCTTCGCCACGGCCAGGAAGTCCTTGCCCAGCTCGAGCTCGCGCAGGGCCTGCGTGACCTTCGCCTCGTCGTCGAGCGCCATTTGCAGGACTTCGCGCCGCTCCGGGTGCTGGAACTCGGCTTGGCGCAGCTCGTACGCCTCCTTCACCCTGGCGTCGTCGGGCTTGAAGCTCGCGATCACCGCGGCGGGGTCGATGCGCACCATCTCGAATGCGCGGTATTCCGGCGTCGAGAAACGGTCCTTGTGCTGCTCGAGATAGGCCTTGAGCTCCGCCTCGTCGGCCGCCGGCGGCTCGGGCGTCCTGGCCGCCTCGACGACGACGTAATCGGCGACACGCTGCTCGCGGCGATGGCGATAGACGATGTCGGCGAGCGTCGCCGGCGTCCGCACGGTGGCCGCGATCGTGCCGGCCAGCTGGTCGCGCGAAAGATCCTGGCGCAGGTTCGCCACCAGGCCGGCCTCGGTCAGGTTGTTGCTTCGCAGCGCGGCCTGGAATCGCTGCGGGTCGAACAGGCCGGCCTCGTTGCGGAAGGCGGGGATCTGCGCGATGCGCTGGCGGATGACGCTTTCCGGAACCGCGATCCCCAGGTGCTTGATCTCCTGCTGCAGCAGCGCCTGGCCGACCAGCATGTCGAGCGACTGGTCGAGCACGCCGAGCTGGCGCGCCTTGTCGGCGTCGAACTGGCCGCCGAACAGCGGGCGCAGCCGGTCGACCTGGCGGCGGAACTCGCCGTTCAGCTCGGCCGCAGAGATCTCGACATCGCCGACCTGGGCGACGCTGGTCTGCTGGCCGGGACCGCGGAAGATGTCGCCGATGCCCCAGATCGCGAAGCTCACGATCAGCAGAACGAACAGCAGCTTGATGACCCAAGACGTCGCCTTGGAGCGGAGCGATTGCAGCATTTGAACCTGAAGAAACGACGTTAAGAGATTGACGTATCTAATTTAGTTTGGGCGCATCGACGCCAAGCGCATGATATCGGTCACCCCGGGCGTCGCAACCGAAAACGGCCTTGGCGGGACGGGAGGGGATGGTCGCGCGGCAGGCCATCGGCCCGGACTCGCTGCGCTGGGTCCCTGCGCTTGGCGCCCGGCCCGCGACGTGACAGCCTGGAAGCGCGGTTCGCGTCGTCGCGACCCGAGCCGGCCGTATCGGCAGGATTCGTCGAGTAGATCACGCGAGTTGCCGGCCGAAGGCAAAGCAATGCCGATGCCGTCCCGTCAAAAGGCCAAGTAAACATGATTCGCCTGCTCACCCGTGGCTTCTGGATTGTGGTATTTGCGACGCTGATCGTGCTCGCCAGCACGTTCCACGCCATAAACCCGGCCGAATACAAGGTGTCGTTCGAGAAGCTCGTGTCCGACAAGCTCGGCCGCGACGTCAAGGTCGAGCGCGCGGGGCTGGAATGGGGACTGCCGCCGCGCATCGTGCTGCACAATGTCCAAATCGCCGACCGCGGCGTGGCGCGCAACGGCCGCGGCGAGGCGGTGCAGGCCCAGCGCGTCGTCGCCGAGCTCGACATGATCCCATTGACCTATGGCCGCGTCGTGGCGCCGCGGGTGCGGCTCGAGAACGTCGAGCTGGCATTGCAGACCGGCGGGCGCGGGGCAGCGGGCGCCGGCGCGACGGGCGGCGGAGGCGCCGCCGCGGCGCCCGCGTTCGGCTCGATGCTGAGCACCCTGGGGCCGGCGCTCGGCGTCGGCGCCCTGGCGATCAGCGGCCTCAGCGTCGTCATGCGCGACGGCAGCGGCGCGGGCACGACGGTGGTCGACCTCGGCGGAACCGTGATCCGAGGGGGCGGCGGCAAGTCGGAGGGCGACGAAACCCAGCGCGGCGGCGATGGCGGGGGCGGGGGCGGCAAGAAACCGGGCTGCTGAACCGATGCGGCAGGCGAGCAGGGCGATCGCTCTCGTGCTGCTGGCGTGCACGCCGCTCGCCGGCGGCCCCGCATCGGCCGCGGTCGACGACGCGCAGCAGCCGATCCCGGCCGGCGTGATCGAGCAGCCCTCGGCCGACATGGACGAGCGCAGCGAGCGCACCTTCCGCGAAGGGTTCCGCTCGTTCCAGCGCCGCGATTTCCATGCCGCCTACGAGCACTGGCGCGGACTCGCCGAGGAGGGACAGCCGGCGGCGCAGTTCAATGTGGGCGTGCTGACGGAGCTTGGCCGCGGCATCAAGGCCGATTTCAAGGAGGCGGCGGCGTGGTACGAGCGCTCGGCGCTCGGCGGCACGCCCGAAGCCATGACCAATCTCGGCCGGCTCTACATCTTCGGCAAGGGCGTCAGGCGCGATCATGCCAAGGGGTTCGAGTGGTTTCGCCGCGGCGCCGAGCTCGAGTTCCCCGAGGCCGAGTACAATCTCTGCGTCGCCTACGTGCACGGCTACGGCACGCAGCCAAGCCCGCAGCAGGCCTTCGCGGCGTGCCGCAAGTCGGCCGACCGGGGCTATCGTCCGGCCCAGTTCGATGTCGCGGGCTTCTACTACCGCGGCTACGGCACCGCGCGCGATCCGCGCGAGGCCGCCACCTGGTACGCGCGCGCCGCCAATGCGGGTGATCCCCTGGCGCAATACAATCTCGGGCTGATGCGCGCAAAGGGCGAAGGGGTGCCGCAGGATCCGGCCGAAGCCGCGCGCTGGATCGCGCGGGCGGCGGAGCGGGGACTCGCGCGCGCCCAGGTCCAGCTCGGCCTCATGTACCTGAACGGGGCCGGCGTCGCGCCGGACCGCATCACGGCGCTCATGTGGTTCGAGATCGCCGCCCAGCGCGGCGACAAGGAGGGGGTCGACTATCGCGACCGGCTGCGCCGGCAGGTGACGATGGCCGAGCGCGACAAGGCGCGCGATCGCGCCATCGCTTTCAAGCCCAAATCCTGATAGCCAGGGCGTCACGACGACCAGGGAGGTAATCGATGCCGTCGCCCCGCCGGCTGATCGCCGGCAATTGGAAGATGAACGGGCTGAGATCCGACGCGACGACCCGCGCCGCGGCGCTGCGCGACAAGGCGGGTGCGGCGCGCATGGCGTTGCCCGACATCGTGCTGTGCCCGCCCTTCACGCTGCTGACCACCGTCGCCCAGACGATCGGCTCGACGCTCGCCCTCGGCGCGCAGGATTGCCACGCCGCCGACAAGGGAGCGCATACCGGCGACATCGCCGCGCCGATGCTGGCCGAGATCGGCTGCCGCTACGTCATCGTCGGCCATTCCGAGCGCCGCGCCGCGCATGGCGAAAACGACCCGCAGGTGCGCGCCAAGGCCGAGGCGGCGCACCGCGCCGGGCTCGTGGCCATCATCTGCGTCGGCGAAAGCGCCAACGAGCGCAAGGCCGGCCGCCATCTCACCGTCGTCGCGGGGCAGCTCGATGGTTCGCTGCCGGCCGGCGTCAACGCCGCCAACACGGTCATCGCCTACGAGCCGGTCTGGGCGATCGGCACCGGCCAGACGCCGATGCCGTCCGACATCGCCGAGATGCATGCCTATGTGCGCAAGCGGCTGAGCGACGCGCTGCCGAAGGACGACGAAGGCGAGCGCATCCGCCTGCTCTACGGCGGTTCCGCGAATTCCGGCAATGCGCCGGAGCTGGTGGCCACCCCGGGCGTCGACGGACTGCTGGTCGGCGGCGCCAGCCTGGACGCCGAGGCGTTCTGGAAGATGGTGCTGGCGGCGGTGTGACCTCCGGTCAGCCCGGCGTGTTCGCGTCCCGCGGCTTCATCATCGCCGCGGCGCGGCGCTCGACCTCCTTCGGCGACACGTCCTCCTTGTGGGTCGCCACGTGCCAGACATGGCCATACGGGTCGCGCACCGTGCCCGAGCGATCGCCGTAGAACTGGTCCTCGACCGGCCGCACGATCGCGGCACCGGCGCCGACCGCCTGCTCGACCGTCCGGTCGACGTCCTTGACGTAGAGATGGATGGTGACCGGCGTGCCGCCCACCGTGGTCGGGCTCAGCGCCTCGTGCTCGGGCCATTCGTCGGCGAGCATGACCAGCGAATCGCCGAACTCGAGCTCGGCATGGCCGATCTTGCCGCCCGGCGCGCCGATGCGCATCTTCTCGCGCGCGCCGAACGCCTTCCTGTAGAACTCGATCGCGCCGGCGCCGTCGCTGACGATCAGGTAGGGCGTGATGCTGCCGTAGCCGGCCGGGATCGGCTGCGGCCTGCGCGCGACCCGCGCGGCGGCGCGGCGCGCGGGTTTGCGAGTCGCGCCGCGCCGGGCCGATCTCGCCCGAACGGTCGCACGGGCGCCGGTCTTGCCCTTGCCCGGTTTGCGGGTGGTCCTCATCGCCTGTCTCCTCCCTCGCCGTCTGCGCACCGCGCCGGCTTGCGGTCGGCGCAGCCGACTACAACATAGGATCATTGCAGATGAGCGCGCGAGCCCGGTCGAACCGGCCACGGAATGGTCGCGAAGCCCGCATTCGGTGCTGGCATCGCGCCGCCGAAAGGTCTAAAAGACCGCCGCACCCGAATCACTGGCCGACGCCGCGTGCGCCCCGAGGGAATTGGGGGCGCCTGGAGGAGTGATGATCGCAATTCTGACCGTCGTCCACATCCTGGTCACCATCGCGCTGATCGGGGTGATCCTGATCCAGCGCAGCGAAGGCGGCGGCCTCGGAATCGGCGGCGGCGGCGGCGGCGGCATGAGCGGCTTCATGACCGGCCGCGGCACGGCCAACCTGCTGACCCGGGTAACCGCGGGGCTTGCGGTCGCGTTCATGGTCACCAGCATCGGCCTGACCCTGATGGCGACCGGCGGCCGCAGCACGTCGATCATGGACGCGCCGCCCGCGGCGCCCGCACCCGCCGCGCCGGCCCCGGCGCCGCAGGCGCCGCCGACGGCACCCAGCGCGCCGGTCAAGTAGGAAGCCGCTCGCCCCTCGACCGGCTGGGGCCGGCTCCCTCGGTCCGGTCCTCTCGTTGCCCTGCGCGCGCCCTTGGGCGCGTGCCGAGGCCGGAAGATTTCCCTTGGCGCGGCGCGCGCGTTGGCGTGTATGATGGGGGCCCATGACGCGGTTCATCTTCATCACCGGCGGCGTGGCTTCCTCCCTCGGCAAAGGCATCGCATCGGCATCCCTCGGGGCGCTCCTGCAGGCGCGCGGATTCACCGTGCGGCTGCGCAAGCTCGACCCCTATCTCAACGTCGATCCGGGCACGATGAGCCCGTATCAGCACGGCGAGGTCTATGTCACGGATGACGGCGCCGAAACCGACCTCGACCTCGGCCACTACGAGCGTTTCACCGGCGTGGCGGCGCGCCAGAGCGACAGCACGACGACGGGGCGCATCTACTCCCAGGTGATCGCGCGCGAGCGCAAGGGCGATTACCTCGGCGCGACGATCCAGGTGATCCCGCACGTCACCGACGCGATCAAGGAATTCATCACCGCCGAGACCGGCGACACGGACTTCGTGCTGTGCGAGATCGGCGGCACGGTCGGCGACATCGAGGGCCTGCCGTTCCTCGAGGCCATCCGCCAGCTCGGCAACGAGCTGGGCCAGCAGCGCGCGCTTTTCGTCCACCTGACCCTGGTCCCCTATATCGCATCCTCGGGCGAGCTCAAGACCAAGCCGACGCAGCACTCGGTCAAGGAGCTGCAGTCGGTCGGCATCCAGCCCGACATCCTGCTGTGCCGCTGCGACCGCGAGATCCCCGCCGAATCGCGGCGCAAGATCGCGCTGTTCTGCAACCTCAGGCCGTCGGCCGTGATCCAGGCGCTCGACGTCGACAGCATCTACCAGGTGCCGCAGAGCTATCACGAGCAGGGCTTCGACGACGAGGTGATGCGGCATTTCGCGATCGAGGCGCGGCCGCCCGACCTGTCGCGCTGGGCCGGCATCATGCAGCGCGTCCGCCAGCCCGAGGGCGAGGTCGCCGTCGCGATCGTCGGCAAGTACACGAACCTGCGCGATGCCTACAAGTCGCTGGGCGAGGCGCTGGCGCATGGCGGCATCGCCAACAACATGCGCGTGCGCCTGGACTGGCTCGATTCCGAGATCTTCGAGCAGCCCGACGCGGTGCACCATCTCGAGGGCGTGCACGGCATCCTGGTGCCGGGCGGCTTCGGCGAGCGCGGCACCGAGGGCAAGATCGCCGCCGCCCGCTTCGCGCGCGAGCACAAGGTGCCGTATTTCGGCATCTGCTTCGGCATGCAGATGGCGGTGATCGAGGCGGCGCGCAACCTGGTCGGCCTCGACGGCGCCGGCTCGTCCGAGTTCGGGCCGTGCAAGCACCCGGTGGTCGGCCTGCTGACGGAATGGACCCGCGGCAACACGGTCGAGCGGCGCGGCATCGGCGACAACCTGGGCGGCACGATGCGGCTCGGCGCCTATCCGTGCGACCTGGCGGCGGGCAGCATGGTGCGCGACATCTACGGCGGCGCCGCGCGCATCAGCGAGCGCCACCGGCACCGCTACGAGGTCAACATCACCTACAAGCAGCGGCTCGAGCACGCGGGCCTGCGCTTCTCCGGCATGTCGCCGGACGGCGAGCTGCCCGAGATCGTCGAGATGCCCGGCCATCCCTGGTTCGTCGGCGTGCAGTTCCACCCGGAGCTCAAGTCCAAGCCGTTCGACCCGCACCCGCTGTTCGCGTCGTTCATCAAGGCCGCGGTGACGCAGAGCCGGCTCGTGTAGTGGCGCGGCGCGCGTGATGGACCGGCCCGCCCGCTTCGCGTCGCTCGCGCTTGTGCTTGCCGGCCTGTTCTCGCCCCCGGTCGCCGCGCAGGACGCCCGCGCCGGGGCGCTCGAGCGGCTCGAGGCCTACCTCGATACTGCCGAATACCTCTCCTATGTCGCGGCGCGGCTGAACGAGTACGAGGCGCCGGGCCTGCGCGCGCAATGCCCGGCGCTGCGCCTGGTCAGGCGCGCGCAGATGTGGGTCGTCGCGGAAGCGCGCTTCACCGGCAGGGAGATCGCGCCGGCGAGCGGCGAGTGGATCGACCGGCTGATGGTCGACCGTTGTGGCGCGACGGTCTACCGCAACCTGCTGGTGGTCGCGCGCGAGCAGAAGCTCCAGGCATCGGCGTTGCTGCCCGGCCGCACCTACACGCCGCCGCGCCTGCAGCGCGACGCGCTCAGGCCCGCGGCGGCGCAGGCGCGCATCAAGACGGGCTGCCAGGACGCCATGCCCGTGGCCGACACCGCCGTCGATGGCAAGGTCGTGCCCGGCGCGCCGTGGAAGGAGGACTGGACCTTCGTCGGCTGCGGCAAGTCCGTCGTCGTGACGCTGTCCTTCACGCCCGCCAGCGACGGCGCGGCGCGGGTGACGGCGCGGGCGAAGTAGCTCCTCCGCAGCCTTGCCGAACGATGGGCGTTCGTGCGAAGCCTTGGCCATGAAGCCCGTCAGTCAACGCCACGTGGCCATCGGCAGCCTCGACCTCGCCAACGACCGTCCGATCGCGCTGATCGCGGGCCCATGCCAGCTCGAGAGCCGGCAGCACGCGCTGGAGATGTCGTCGGCGCTGCGGGAGATGTGCGACGGTCTGGGCCTGGGCCTTATCTACAAGACCAGCTTCGACAAGGCCAACCGCACGTCCGTCAGCACCGCCCGCGGTCTGGGCATGGGCAAGAGCCTGCCGATCCTGGCCGAGGTGCGCGAGCGCGTCGGCGTGCCGGTGCTGACCGACGTGCACGAGCCGGACCAGTGCGCAGCCGTCGCCGAGGCGGTGGACGTGCTGCAGATCCCGGCCTTCCTGTGCCGCCAGACCGATCTGTTGCTGGCCGCCGGCCGTACCGGCAAGGCGATCAACGTGAAAAAGGGGCAGTTCCTCGCGCCCTGGGACATGAAGAACGTCGTCGCCAAGATCGAGAGCACGGGCAACCGCAACGTGCTGGTGTGCGAGCGCGGCGTCAGCTTCGGCTACAACACGCTGGTCAGCGACATGCGCGCCCTGCCGATCCTGGCCGCGACGGGCTGCCCGGTTGTGTTCGACGCCACGCATTCCGTGCAGCAGCCGGGCGGTCAGGGGAGCACGAGCGGCGGCCAGCGCGAGTTCGTGCCGGTGCTCGCCCGCGCCGCCGTCGCGGTCGGCGTCGCCGCCGTGTTCATGGAGACGCACCAGGACCCCGACAAGGCGCCGAGCGACGGCCCCAACATGGTGCCGCTCAAATCCATGCGCGGCCTCTTGCAGGCGCTGATGGCGTTCGACCGCGTGGCGAAGGACAACCCGCTGCCGCGCAACTAGGCATTGGCTCGATTGCCTGCGGGTTGGGCAATCATCCGCTGCGGCATTATCGGCATTGGCAGATGCCGGGCGAACGCGCATCCTTTTTCCATGCACAACGCGGGCGCATGAAGGCGACCCGCCTATAGGGGGAAACGCGATGCGAAAGACTGCGCTGCGATTTGGCTTTGCCCTTGCCGTCCTGACCTTCGCCCAGCCGTCGCTGGGCTACGACGGCCCGGTGGAGAAGAAGACCTTCGCGCTGCCGAGCTACACGACGGTCGGCGGCAGGACGATCAAGGACGTGAAGATCGGCTGGGAGAGCTACGGCAAGCTCAACGAGGCCAGGAGCAACGCGATCCTGATCACGCATTTCTTCTCCGGCAACAGCCACGCCGCCGGCAAGTACAAGCCGGAGGAGAAGGTCGCGGGCTATTGGGATCCGATCATCGGCGCCGGCAAGCCGATCGACACCGACAAGTACTTCGTCATCAGCAGCGACACGCTGGTCAACCTCAACACCAAGAGCCCGACCACCGTCACGACCGGGCCGGCCTCGATCAATCCCGACACCGGCAAGCCCTATGGCATGAGCTTCCCGGTGGTCGGCATCCGCGACTTCGTCAACGTGCAGAAGGCGCTGCTCGATTCGCTCGGCATCAAGAAGCTGCACGCCGTGGTCGGCGCCTCGATGGGCGCGCTGCAGGCGATGGAATGGGCGGCCGGCTATCCCGACATGGTCGAGCGCGTCGTGCCGGTGATCGGCGACGCCGAGACCAATGCCTGGCTGATCGGCTGGCTCAACGTCTGGGCCGCGCCGATCATGCTCGACCCGAACTGGAACAACGGCGACTACTACGGGAGGCCTGAGCCGACCAGGGGCCTGGCCGAGGCGCTGAAGATCGTCTCGCTGCACGCGCAGGGCACCGAATGGGCCAACAAGACTTTCGCCCGCAAGTGGGCGGAGGAAGGCAAGAACCCGCTCGACGGCTTCGCGAACAAGTACCTGATCGAGGCGACCCTGGAGAAGGGCGCGGCCGCGCGCGCCGCCGCCTCGGACGCCAATTCCTTCCTCTACCTCGTCAAGGCCAACCAGCTCTTCATCGCCGACAACGGCGGCTCGCTCGAGGAGATCGCGAAGAAGATCAAGGCCAGGATGCTGCTGCTGCCGGGCGTCGGCGACCACATCTTTCCGCCGGCCAACAGCCAGCGCGTGCGCGACGCGATGAAGGCCGCCGGCAAGGACGTCGAGTACGCCGAGATCGACGGGCCGAACGGGCATCTCAACGGCGTGATCCACATCGCCAAGCAGGGCGAGGCGATCCGGGCGTTCCTGGCGAAGTAGGCGCGCCACGCCGGTTGAATCATGCGAACGGGCGCGCTATGCTGTTGACTAGTTGTTCTGACTAGTCGGGAGACCGACCCTGCCGAAGCGAACGTTTCGCGAGAAGCGGTCGAGCTGGGCCTTGCAGGACGCAAAGGCGCAGCTCAGCGAGGTCGTCAGGCGCGCACGCAGCGAGGGGCCGCAGCGCGTCACGACGCGGGGCGCCGATCCCGTGGTCGTGCTGGCCGAGGAGGAGTACGAGCGGCTGGTCCGACAGGACCATCGCCGACCGAAGCTGTCGGAGATTCTCCGCGGCTCGCCCTTGGCCGAGCTGGACCTGGTGCGGGAGTTGGACTACGGCCGCGACGTCGATCTCGCATGAACGGGATCCTGCTCGACACCAACGTGCTGTCCGATCAGGCGCGTTCGCGCCCGGGCGACCCGATCAGCCGGTGGTTCGACCGTCAGGATCGCGACCGGCTGTTTCTGAGCGAAGTCACCGTCGGCGAAATCCACAAGGGGATAGCGAAGCTTTCCCAGTCGCACCGGCGGCGCGAGATCGAGCGCTGGCTCGATCGGGTTCTGCTGGTCGAGTTCGCCGGCCGCATCCTGCCGGTGGATCGCTCGGTATGGGTGCGCTGGGGACAGGTCTGCGGGGCGGCACTGCGGTCGGGAGGTCCGCTGCCGGCAATCGATGCCTTGCTCGTGGCGACGGCGTTGGAGCACGGGCTCGCCTTCGCGACCCGCGACGGCGCCTTGCGGCGCGCCGGCGTGAATCTCGTCGACCCTTGGCGCGACTAGAGCGGTTCCCGACTATCTGGAATCAAAAGGGAATTCACAGCGGCAGCGGGATGTGATTCAAGCTGGCTGCTGGGATCTGGAGGCCAGCATGGATGGGCCGACCATTATCGAAGGACTTGCGGGTACGGATAGTTTGCGCAGTCGACGGCGGCGAGTCGCGGCAGGCGACAGCCAAGCGGTTCGCTGTGAGCCCGAGCTGTGTCGTCAAACTGGTACAGCGCTGGCGTCAGACCGGATCGATCGAACCGGGACAGTCGGGGGGCTGGAAAGACCACGCGCTTTCGGCGCACGAAGCGGTGGTCCGGATGCTGATCGAAGACCATCCAGACCTTACGCTTGAGGAACTACGCGCCAAGCTGGCGGAGCACGGCATCCGGATAGGTCGCTCGTCGGTCGACCGGTTTTTGAAGGCCCGGGGTCTCACGCTAAAAAAAAGTCGCTCCATGCGTCTGAGCAGAGCCGTCCCGATGTAGCTCTTGCACGTGCGACCTGGCGGGTTCAGCAGCCTGGGATGAACGCGGCTCGGCTCGTATGCATCGATGAGACTTGGGCCACCACGAACATGACGCGTCAACGCGGGCGCTGCCCGCGCGGCGAACGCCTTGTCGCTTCCGTTCCGCATGGACATTGGAAGACATCGACCTTCGTTGCTGCGCTGCGCACAACCGGCCTCACGGCGCCGCTGGTCCTCGACGGCGCTATGAACGGCGAGGCATTCCGCGCTTACGTCGAGCAGATCTTGGCCCCGACACTCGCCGCCGGCGACATCGTCATCATGGATAATCTCGGATCTCACAAAGTCGCCGGCGTCCGCGAAGCGATTGAAGGGCGTGGCGCAACTCTGCTGTACCTGCCGCCCTATAGCCCTGACCTCAATCCGATCGAGCAGCTCTTCGCCAAGCTCAAGGCGCTTATCCGCAAAGCCGCTGCCCGAACTCGCGAAAGCCTGTGGCACGCAATCGGCCAGCTCCTAAACCGCTTTCCGCCACACGAATGCGCCAACTAC
>JAKLKW010000256.1 GCA_023150455.1 Alphaproteobacteria bacterium
GTCGGTCCGGCCGGTCAGGGTGACGGTATAGGCGCCGGGCAACAGCGCGTAGCGCGCCGGCAGCAGCACATAGGTGCCGGCGACCAGCCCGCCGGCGCCGTCGAGCAGTTCGATACGTTGCCCGGCGGCGGGGCCGGCGCCGGACCAGTTCTGCAGGTCATAGGCGGCGAAGTTGCCGTTGTAGGACGGCACGATGGCGTAGGTGTTCGGGCTCACGGACGGATCGAGCACGTCCTTGGAGCCGCCCGTGCCGGGCAGGAACTCCCAGGCCAGCAGGTCGCCGCCGCCGGAGAGGTCGACCGTCGCGCTTTCCGACTTGCCGACGCTGTCGCCGTCGAGCACGATGCGTTTTTCCGGCGCCAGCGCGATCACGCGGCTGACCTGCGCGCCCAGCGCATAGACCCAGTCTTCGCCCGACAACTGAGTCTGCCCGAACAGCAGCGTCTGGCCTTCGCCCGACACGGACGCGACGCTGCCGTCCCTGAGCTCGACGCTGCCGCCGGCCGGACGCGCGATGCGCGTCTCGGCGTCGTTGGTGCGCGTGATGGACTCGCTGCGCAGCTCGAGCGTGCCGAACGGCGCCATCAGCGTGCCGCCGTGCGACACGTGCGGCGCCACCAGCGCGAGACGTCCGCCGGCGGACTGCACCGCATTGCCGTCGCCGGCGCGCTTGTCGAAATGGCCGGTCGCGATGCGGCCGCCCGGGTTGTTGTGGATCTCGACGGCGAAATCCGACAGCGTCGAGGGATAGATGCGGTCGGCATTCAGGTTGATGTCGCCGCCGGAGATGAACTTGCCCGTGTAATCCGTGCCCACGGCGACGGCGCGCGCCTCGATGTCGCCGGTGCTGTTCAGCGTCGTCGTGCCGAAGCCCTGCTGCGTCAGCGTGCCGGCCAGCACGATATGATCGGCCGTCGCCGTCAGCGTGCCGGTGCCGGTCGCCGCATCGTCGCGATAGTTGTTCCCCTGGCGGTCGGCATGCGTGTTGCCCAGAGTCACCTGCGCGGCGGTGAGATTGGCCGCCGCGCCGGGCTGCGCCATCAGGTTCGGCGCGTCGAGCGCAATGCTGCGCTGTGTCGTGAGGCTCACCGTGCCGGCGAGCTCGATGCGGTTCTCGCTCTTCAGCGCGACGTCGGCGAAGCCGGCGTTCTCCAGCTTGCCGGCCGCCACTGTCGCCAGGCCGTTGTGCGCGAAGGGGTCGATCGCCTGGCCGAAATTCATGCCGGCCGTGCCGGCATCGTGCTGCTGCGTCAGTACCAAACGGCGCGCCGACTGCAGCTGACTCTGGGTCGCCGTGTCGATGACCGAGTTGAACTGGGTCCAACTCGCGGCGCTGTGGTCGAAATCGACGGTCAGCGAGCCGCCGAGCGCACCCGCGCCGCCCTGCGCACGATAGTCGCCGTCGAGCAGCATGCCCTCGCGCGCAGCGAGCTTCACCGCGCCGCCGGCGCTGCCGACCAGCGTGGCGCCGGACGCGGCGAGATCCAGCGTCGCCGCCGTGCCGGAAACGTCGATCAGGGCGCCGGCCTGGCTGACCAGATAACCCTTGGCCGCGTCGATCTCGACGCGGCCGCCGTCGTACACCGTGCCGCGGCGCAGGCCGGTACCGTCCGGCTCGATGCGCGCGTAGCCCTGCGCCAGCAGCCGGCTGTGGGCGCCCAGCCAGATCGCCCGATCCGCCTGGTATTCGTCGCTTTGCGCATTCGCTGCCGCTTGCGCCAGGCTGATTTCTCCGCCCGGCGCCTCCAGCGTGCCGTCGACATGGAGCGAACGCTCCGATCGAAGCTGGATGCTGCCGCCGGGATCGACGCCGAGATAGGCGCCGGTGCCGACGCCGAGATCGCCGTAGACCCGTCCCAGCGTGGCGAGCGTGAGGCTGCCGGGATTGCGCAAGTAGTCCGGCAGGCGCAGCGGCGTCCAGGCCGGCGCGGTGCCGCCGAATCCGCGCGCCTGCACCAGCGATTCCGGGTCCGCCTTGACGCGGGCCCCGGCCGCCACGACCAGCTCGTCGCGCGCCCTGATCGCGTGGCTGGCGAAGCCGCCGCTGCGGAAGGCAGTCTCGTCGAGATGCAGTTCGCCGGCCCGGCCGAGCGCCGTGCCGCCGATGCTGACATTCGAGGCGGTGATGTCCAGCGTGCCGCCCTGGCCGGCGGTCTTGCCGTCGGACAGGCCGTAGCCCTTGAGCGTGCCGTCCAGGATCATGTCCGCCTCGTGGCGGGCGGAGGGCGTCACCGTGCCGCTCGCCAGGGCGATCGTGCCGGCATCGCCGAACTTGGACTTGCCCGACGATTGCTGCCATACGCCGCCCGAGACGTCGAGCTCGCTGCCCGCGGCGAGCGTCAGATCGCCGGCCGATTCCAGGCGGATCGTGCCGCCCTCCAGCGCCACCGCATCGCTGCCGCCGCCGCTGCGCGCGCCATAACGGTCGCTCACCTGCGCGCCGGCGGTCGACAGCTGCGCGCCCGGCCCGATCTCGAGAGTCGTCTCGGCAGGATCGTTGGTCAGGGCGTTGTGGGTCTGCAGGGTGATGGTGCCGCCGGCCGTGGCGATGCCGCCCAGCACCTCCACCCTGTGCGCCTTGATGGTCAGCGTACCGCCGGGGTCCGCAACCAGGCGCACGTCGGCGGGCAGGCTGAGATTCCCCGACGTGGTAAGCGCGAGACGGTTGAAGCCGTTGGCACTGAAGATGCCGGAGTCGAGCAGCAGCGGCGTGTCGCCGAGGGCGTCGGTGGCGCCGAACCCGGCCGCCAGCGCCGCCTCGCCGTTTACGAAGCGCACGCTGCTGCCCAGCCCGTCCAGCACGAGTTGTCCGCCCGCAGGCCGCCCGGCGACGTCGCGCTGGTGGATGCCGGCCACCGTGTTTCCCCTGAGCGCGCCGTCGAGCGCCGCCTGTTTCGCCACGATGCGCACCGTGCCGGCATCCTTGCCTTCGACGTAGCCGGCTTCGTAGCGGTAGGTGTCCTTCTCGAAACCGGTGTAGGCGAGGAGCGGCGAGGCCTCGTCGATGCCGTAGGAGCGCCGCCCGGTGAACAGGCGCGAGGTGCCGGTGTCGCCCCCGGCGTAATCCAGGCTGCCGCCCGAGACGTCGAGCGTGCTGCCCTGGCGCAGGATCACGTCGCCCTCCGACCTGAGGGCGATGCTGCCGCCCGTGCTGCTCTTCTCGGCAATGCCGCGCTGCAGGCCGGCGATGTAGCCCGAAACATCGGCGAACGGCGTGCCCTTGCGGATGTCGATCAGCACCTTCTGGCCGGCCAGCACGCCGCTGCGCTGCAGCGGCGAATCCTTCAGCTCGTTGCCGCGCAGTTCGGCCTCGACGATGTTGCGTTCCACCGAGAGCGCCACATCGCGCATGCCGGCAACGTCGATGGCGGCGCCCTGGCCTACGTAAATCCGGGCGGCGGCATCGGGATTGTCGTTGAACGTGTCGTTGTTGTCCGCAAGGTCCCCCTGGGCGGTCAGACGCACTTCGCCGGATGGCGCCGCGATGCGTGCGCCCGCCGCCCCGTTCGCCGCACCCTCGAGCACGATGGCCTTGCCGGCGCCGACGATCTCGGACTTGTTGAAGTTCTGGTCGTCGCGCAGCGTGCGCGTGCTCGCGGTTTCCGGCGTCACCTCGGTGACGCTGCCGGCGCCGAAGGTCAGCGTGCCCATGCGTGTCGCCAGCGGATTGAAGATCGACGTGCCGTCCGCGGCCGTCTCCTCGTAACCGGCTGCCACGCTGTCGCGCGCCTGCAGGTAGATCGAGCCGTTCATGTCCACCGTGGTGGTGGCGGACAGCCGGCCCATCTGGTTCACCGCCAGGGCGGCGATGGTGATGTTGCCGCGCTCGGCGAGGATCTGCCCGAGGTTGGTCGCAACCCCGGCCGTGGCGCCGGGGTCGACCTCGACGAGGAAGCCGCGCAGCTTCGAGCCGCTCGCCGGGGCGGCCAGGTAGACCTTGCTGCCGGCCGCCAGGATGGTCTGGCCCTGCGGCGTGGAAATGCTGCCGGCGTTCTCCACCCGCGGCGCGAGAAGCATCACGCGGCCTTCCTGGCTGGTGACGATGTTCGCGCCGGCCTCGACCTGCACGAGGCTCGTCGCGTATTGCGCACCGTCGCCCTGCCAGGTGAACACCGGATCCGCCTTCGCGGTCTGGGTGCCCTGCTTCTCCGAGAGCAGGCCGTTCTCGAAGACATCGTCGGCGACATCCAGTGCGGAAGCCGTCAGGCCGCCGACGTTCACCTGGGCGCCCTCGGCGAAGAGGATGCCGTTGCGGTTGATCAGGTAGATCGTCCCGCCGGTGCCGCCGGTGTCGCGCGCGACGGCCTTGAGCATGCCGCGGATCACGCTGGGATCGGCGCCGCCGATCTTGTTGAGGGTGGCGGCGGATGCACTGGGGTGGCTGAAGGTGACGGAGTGCCCCCGATCGATGTCGAAGCTGTTCCAGTTGAGCACCGCCTTCTGCGATTCCTGGCGAATGGTCATGGCCTGGCC
>JAKLKW010000257.1 GCA_023150455.1 Alphaproteobacteria bacterium
GCGGCTTCCGCGCCATCAACGCGGTCAAGAACATCCTCGCCAGCCTGGTCAGCGTCGTGGCGATGGCGATCTTCGTGTGGCAAGGCAGCGTGGCCTGGCCGCCGGCGCTCGCCGTCATGGCCGGCGCGCTGGTCGGCGGCTTCATCGGCGGCAAGCTGGTGCGCGTCTTGCCGACCGGGCTGCTAAGATGGATCGTGATCGTGGTCGGCGCCGGGCTAGCCCTCGTCTATGCGTGGCGCTACTGGCGCTGGTGAGCAGAGGAACCGCTCATGGACGTGCTGGTCACCGGCTTCGAGCCGTTCGGCAACAGCGACCGCAACCCGTCGCGCGAGGTCGCGCGCGTGCTGGACGGACGCACCATCGCGGGCCTGAAGGTGACCGGGCGCGTGCTGCCCGTGTCGATGCGCGCGATCGGCGACGCGCTCGCCCGCGTGTTCGAAGATCCGCCGCCCCGGATCGTCGTCGCGCTCGGGCTCGCCAACGGCGAATCCATGGTCCGGATCGAGCGCTACGGCGTGAACCTCGCCGATTTCCCGCTCGCCGACAACGACGGCGAGAAGGTCGTCGACCGCGCCATCGTGCCGGACGGCCCGCCTTCGTTCGCCACCACGCTCCCCAACCGCGCCATCCGCGAGGCGCTGCTGCAGGCCGGCATTCCCGCGCGCCTGTCGAACACGGCCGGCACCTATCTGTGCAACGCCTCCATCTATCTGCTCGGCGACATGATCCGAAAGCGCGCGCTCGAGACACGCTTCGGCTTCCTGCACCTGCCCTACATGCCCGAGCAGGTCGCAGCGTTGCTCGCCACCCCGCACGCCGAGCGCCAGCCCAAGCAGGTGCCGTCGATGTCGCTCGCCACCATGCTGCGCGCGGTCGAGACGGCGGTCGCGACGGCGGCGGCTTCTTCCATTTAACCCTCGCCCGCCGCAAGGCGGGAGAGGGTCGCGAGCGCAGCGAGCGGGGTGAGGGCTCGGCTCGGTGCATCGTGCCACGCCGCTGTGTTTGCACTTGGGTGACGGCGGTGCGGTCTTGTTGCACCGTTGCCTCACCCTCCCATCGCTTCGCGATCGGCCCTCCCTCTCCCGCTCACGCGGGCGAGGGACTTCAGTCGAAGGTCTCCAAATTCCTCGCCGCCTCGCGGTCGTAGCCGAGCGACGCGCGCAGGAGTTGGCGCGTGTAGGGCTCGCGCGGCTCGGCGGCACGCAGCTGCTCGACCGTCAGCTCCTCGACGATGCGGCCCTGGTTCATGACCGCGAGACGCTCGCACATATGCGCGACGACGGCGAGGTTGTGCGTGACCAGCACGAAGGTGAGGCCGTGCTCGGCCCTGAGCCGCGTCAGCAGGTTGAGGATCTCGGCCTGCACCGAGACGTCCAGCGCCGAGGTCGGCTCGTCCAGCAGCAGCAGGCTCGGCTCGAGGATCAGGGCGCGCGCGACCGCGACGCGCTGGCGCTGTCCGCCCGACAGCTGGTGCGGGTAGCGGAAGCGGAAGGCGGGGCCGAGACCGACGTCGCGCAGCACGCGCTCGATGCGCGCCTCGGCGTCGCCCAGCCCATGGATCGCCAGCGGCTCGGCCAGCACGCGATCGACGGTGTGGCGCGGATGCAATGACCCGTAGGGGTCCTGGAACACCATCTGCACGCGCTTGTAGAAGCCGCGCTCGCGCCGCGGCCCGACCGCGTCGCCGGCGATGCGGATCGCGCCGCTCCAGCCCGAATTGAGGCCGGCCACGGCGCGCAGCACGGTCGACTTGCCCGAGCCCGACTCGCCGACGATGCCGAACGACTCGCCCTGCGTGACGCTGAACGACACCCCACGGACGGCATGCACCGCGTCGAAGCGGACATGCATGTCGACGACCTCGAGCATCGGCGCGGGCGTCGACGGCACGGCCTCGGGCAGACCGCCGCGGCGGCGCACGGCGACGGTCATCCGCCCCACTCCGTCATCCAACCGGCTCCATTGCCCAGGCCGGGTCGCGGCGCATCACCGCGAGCTCGCGCGTCGGCTGGTCGACGCGCGGCAGCGCGGCGAGCAGGCCTTGCGTGTAGGGATGCTTCGCCTGTCCCAGCTCGCTCGCGCGCAGCTCTTCGACGATGCGCCCGGCATACATCACCAGCACGCGGTCGCAGAACGAGGCGACCAGGTTGAGGTCGTGGCTGATGAAGATCAGCCCCATGCCGCGCCCGGTCACCAGGTCGTCGAGGATCGCCAGCACCTGCATCTGCACGGTGACGTCGAGCGCCGAGGTCGGCTCGTCGGCGATCAGGAGATCGGGATCGGTGCCCAGCATCATCGCGATCATGGCGCGCTGGCCCATGCCGCCGCTGAGCTCGTGCGGATACGAGTCGTAGACGCGCTCAGGCTCGCGCATGCGCACCGCCGCCAGCATGTCGAGCGCGCGCTTGCGCGCCGCCCCGGCATCGAGCTCGGCATGCGCGCGATAGGCCTCGGCGATCTGCTTGCCGACGGTCATCACCGGGTTGAGCGAGAATTTGGGGTCCTGCAGCACCATGGCGATGCGCTGGCCGCGCACGTCGCGCATGGTGCGCTCGTCGGCGGCCAGCAGGTCGACTTCCTCGAACCCGAGCCGCTTCGCCGTGAGGCGGCCGGTCGGCGGGATCAGGCGCAGGATCGCGCGCCCGGTCTGCGATTTGCCCGAGCCGGACTCGCCGACGATGCCGACCTTCTCGCGCCCGACGGTGAACGTTACGCCGCGCACCGCCCGCACCAGCCCTTTTCGCGTCTGGTACTCGACGCGCAGGTCCTCGACCGTCAGCAGCGGCTGCGCCCCGGTCATTGCTGCTTCGGGTCCAGGACGTCGCGCAGCCCGTCGCCCAGCAGGTTGAAGCCCAGGCTGACGACGCAGATCGCGATGCCGGGAATGGTCGCCACCCACCACTGGTCCAGCAGGAACTTGCGGCCGCTCGAGATCATGGCGCCCCACTCGGGCGACGGCGGCTGCGCGCCGAGGCCGAGGAAGCCGAGCCCCGCCGCGGTCAGGATGATGCCCGCCATGTCGAGCGTGATGCGCACGATCACCGACGAGGTGCACAGCGGAATGACGTGGCCGAAGACCACGCGCGCCGGCGAGGCGCCGGTCATGCGCGCGGCGGCGATGAAGTCGGCGCCGCGGATCGTCAGCGTCTCGGCCCGGGCGATGCGGGCGTAGGGCGGCCAGGCCGTGAGCGCGATGGCGATGACGGCGTTCTCGATGCCCGGCCCCAGCGCGGCGACGAAGGCGAGCGCCAGGATCAGGCGCGGGAAGGCCAGGAAGATGTCGGTCACGCGCATCAGCACGACGTCGAACCAGCCGCCGAAATAGCCTGCGACGGTTCCGACCACGAGGCCGACCGGCGCCACCATCACCACGACCAGCGCGACGATGGTCAGCGTGATGCGCGCGCCCCAGACGATGCGCGCGAAGATGTCGCGGCCGAGCTCGTCCGTGCCGAACCAGTGCCCGGCATCGGGCGGCTTCAGGCGGTCGGCCAGCTCCTGCGCGAAGGGCGAATGACCGGCGATGACCGGCGCCAGGGCGGCGACCGCGAGCAGCGCCAGGATGATGCCGAGGCCGACCAGCGCCAGCTTGTTGCGCCGGAAGGCGAGCCAGCCGAGATAGGCTTGGCCCAGCCGCGCCTGCGCGCGCGAATGCGGCTCGGCCGCCAGCAGCCAGGCGCGCCACCCGAGCGTGCTCGTTGCGGCCGGGGCGGTCATCTGGCCCGGGGATCGACCAGCCGGTACAGCAGGTCGGTCAAGAGGTTGATGCCGATGAAGATGGTGCCGACCATGATCGTGCCGCCGAGCACCGCGTTCATGTCGGCGTTGAGCAGCGAGTTGGTGATGTACTGGCCGAGGCCGGGCCAGGCGAACACGGTCTCGGTCAGCACCGAGCCCTCGAGCAGGTTGGCATAGGACAGCGCGATCACGGTCAGGAGCGGCACCATGACGTTGCCCAGCGCGTGGCGCCAGACCACGCGCCGCTCGCTCAAACCCTTGATGCGCGCCGTCACGATGTATTCCTGGCGCAGCTGCTCGATCATGAAGCTGCGGGTCATGCGGCTGATATAGGCGAGCGAGAAGTATCCCAGCACCGAGGCCGGCAGGATGACGTGGCGGAAGGCGTCGGCGAACACCTCCCATTCGCCCTGCACCGCGCTGTCGATCAGGATCACGCCGGTGATCGGCTCGACCAGGTCCTCGAACGCGACGCCGAGGCGCCCCGGCCCCGCGACCCAGCCGAGGTTGGCATAGAACAGCAGCAGGCCCATCAGCCCGAGCCAGAACACCGGGATCGAATAGCCCATGAGCCCGAGCACGCGCACCACCTGGTCCTGCCAGCGGTCCTGGTGCACGGCCGCGATCACGCCGGCCGGGACGCCGATGACCACGCCC
>JAKLKW010000029.1 GCA_023150455.1 Alphaproteobacteria bacterium
TACTCGGAACCGGAGTCGGGCTCGGACCTCGCGTCCCTGCGCACGAGGGCCGAGCTTCGGGACGGCCATTACGTCGTCAACGGCGTGAAGACCTGGACGACGCTGGCGCAGCACGCCGACCGCATGTTCTGCCTCGCGCGCACGGCCTCCACGGCCAAGAAGCAGGACGGCATCTCGTTCCTGCTGATCGACATGCACGCGCCGGGGGTCTCGCTCCGGCCGATCGTCACCTTCGACGGGCGGCACGAGATCAACGAGGTCCGGCTCGACGACGTGCGCGTGCCGGCCGCCGACCGCGTCGGGGCCGACGGGCAGGGCTGGACGATCGCCAAATTCCTGCTCGGCTACGAGCGCGTCGGCATCGCCCAGGTCGGCCAGTCGCAGGCCCAGCTCGCGCGCCTCAAGCGCATCGTCAAGGCCGAAGGCCTCGACGATCCGGTGTTCCTCGACCGCATCGCCCAGACGGAGATCGAGCTGCGCGCGCTCGAGATGACGGAGCTGCGCATCGTGACCGCCGAGCAGCAGGGCCGCTCGCCCGGACCGGAGGCGTCGCTCTTGAAGATCAAGGGCACGGAGCTCGCGCAGGCGATCACCGAGCTGCTGGTCGAGGCGATCGGCTACGACGCGCTGCCCGACCGCTGGAAGCTGAACGAGGGCGACAACGCCCCGCCGATCGGCCCCGACTACGCCGATTCCATCGCCCCCTACTACTTCAACTGGCGCAAGACCTCGATCTTCGGCGGCAGCAACGAGATCCAGCGCAACATCATCGCGAAAGCGGTGCTGGGCCTGTAGCACCGGAGTAATGGCGCCGTGGATCTGTCGCTGAGCTGGGAGCAGCAGCAGCTCAAGGAGACGCTGGACCGCCTGGTCGCCGAGAAGACGGCAGGCGACTGGCGCGCGCTGTGGCGCAAGCTGGCCGAGCTGGGCGTGCTGGCGCTGCCCCTGTCCGAGGCGGCGGGCGGCGCCGGCGGCACCGCCGTCGACGCCATGGTCGTGATGGAGGCACTCGGCCGCGGCGGCGCCGTATCGCCCTATCTCGCCGCCGCCGTGCTGGCCGGCGGCCTGCTGGACGCGGCCGGATCGCCGGCGCAACGCGAAGCGCTCGGGCCGGCGCTGGCATCGGGCGAAGGCCTCGTGGTGCTGGCGCATGGCGAGCGCGCCGCGCGCTACGACCTCGCGCATGTCGCGACCGGCGCGACGCGCCGCGGCGGCGATTGGGTGCTGAACGGCCGCAAGGACGTCGTGCCCTGGGCCGATGCCGCCGGCCGGCTGATCGTGTCGGCGCGCGTCGCCGGCCCGGCCGCCGACCGCGACGGCATCGCGCTGTTCCTGGTCGATCCGCGCGCCGCCGGCGCGAGCCTGCGTCCCTATCCGACCGTCGACGGGCACCGGGCCGCCGACCTGATGCTGGAAGGCGTGGTCGTCTCCGAAAGCGACGCGATGGGCGAGCCGGGCCGCGCGCTGCCGGCGATCGAGCGCGCGGTCGACCGCGCCGTCGCCGCGGCCTCGGCCGAGGCGCTCGGCGCCATGGCGGCGCTCTACGAAATGACGCTCGCCTACGCCAAGACGCGGCGCCAGTTCGGCCAGACGATCGGCCAGTTCCAGGTCGTGCAGCACCGCCTGGTCGACATGTTCGTCGCGGTCGAGATGGCGCGCTCGATGGCCGCGCTGGCGGCGCTCGCCGCCGACCGTGCCGATCCGGCCGAGCGCGCGCGCGACGTCTCGGCCGCCAAGGCGCAGATCGCGCGCGCCGCGCGCTTCGTCGCGCAGCAAGCCGTGCAGCTGCACGGCGCCGTCGGCATGACCGACGAATACCCGGTCGGCCGCTACTTCAAGCGCCTGACGGTGCTGGAGACGCTGTTCGGCGACGCCGATTTCCACCGGCGGCGGTTCGCCGCTTCGTAGAGCGCCCTTCGACTCCACGACGAGTCCCGGTTCCGGCCCCGAGCCGGTCGAAGGGTGCGCGCAATTAACGGAAAATTCACGCGACATACGCAATATTTCGTAAACCGAAGATAAATGCCGCCGAATCGCTCTCGGGAAACGCGCACGACAAAGGAACCAATTCGCGGCGGCGAGAAGACAGGGCGCTCTCATCATGGCCGACGCGGATCGGTTCATCGCGCGCTTGCCTCTGGTCCGTCCCGGATCGCCACGCGCCTACCTGATCGCGGCCCTGGCGGTGGCCACCGGGACACTGCTGCGGCTGGCACTCGGCTCGGTTGCGCCCGGCGCGCCGTACCTCACCCTTGTCCCATCCGTGCTCCTGACGACCCTGGTATGCGGCACGCGCGCCGGCCTCGCCGCGCTCTTCATGGCGAACTTCGCCGCCTGGTTCTTCCTGATCCCGCCCGAGTTTTCCCTGATCATCGCCCCGGACGACATCGCCACGCTCGCTCTGTTCGACGTGGTCGCGCTCCTGCAAGTGCTCGTGGTCGGCGGGTTGCGCGCGGCGGTGGCGCGGGCGCGCGACGCCGAAAGCCAGGCGCGCGGCCTGCTCGAGTCCGCGCCGGACGCGGCCGTGATCGTCGACCGGCACGGCACCATCGTACGGGTCAACCACCAGGCCGAGCGGTTGTTCGGCTACGAGCAGTCGGAGCTGGTCGGTCGGAAGATCGAGACGCTGATGCCCGTCTCCCATCGCGAGGAGCACGTCTCGCACAGAACCGGGTTCGCCGCGACGCCCGAGTTCAGGCCGATGAAGGCCAGGGGGACCTTGGAAGGCCTGCGCAAGGACGGCTCCACCTTCATGGCGGAAGTCGGCCTCAGCCACTATACGCAGCGCGACGAGCTGTTCATCCACAGCACGGTCCGCGACATCACCGAACGCAGGCGTGCCGAAGAGGAGCTGGCCCAGGCGCGCCAGGCCGCCGAGAAGGCCAGCCTCGCCAAGTCCGAGTTTCTCGCCAACATGAGCCACGAGCTGCGCACGCCGCTCAACGCGGTCATCGGCTTCGCGGAGTTGTTGAAGCTCGACCGCATCAGCAGCCTCGGCGAAAAGCAGCGCCAATATGTCGGGCATATCCTCCAGGCTGGCGAGCACCTGCTGCGCCTGATCAACGAGGCGCTGGACCTTTCGGGCATCGAATCCGGCCAGCTCAAGCTTAGCATGGGGCCCGTGGGCGTTCGCGTGATCCTCGACGACATCAGGCGGTCCATGGCCCCCGTCGCCGAGCGCGGCAACGTATCGCTGACCGTGACGGGGGCGGGCGATCTCCCCGACGTCGAGGCCGACGAGCTGCGGCTGCGCCAGACGCTGATCAACCTGGTATCCAACGCGATCAAGTACAACCGCCCCGGTGGCGTGGTGACCATCGCGGCGCATCGCGCAAACGGCGCGCTGCGCTTCGTCGTCGCGGATACCGGCAAGGGCATCCCGGCCGAACGACAGAAGGAACTGTTCCAGCCGTTCCAGCGCCTGGGCGCCGAGCACTCCGGGATCGAAGGCACGGGCATCGGGCTGACGCTGTCGCGCCGGCTGGTCGAGGCGATGGGAGGAAAGATCGGCTTCACCAGCGAGGCCGGTATCGGCAGCACGTTCTGGATCGAATTGCCGATCGCGACGAGGACGACGGCCGGCGAGGATCCCGCGTCCGAAGCGCCGCCGTCGCCGCTGGCGATGGCCGGCGGCTACGCCCTGCTCTATGTCGAGGACAACCCGGCCAATCTGCACCTGATGGAGCACCTGGTCGCCACGTTGCCGGGCGTCACCATGCTGTCGGCGCCGACCCCGCAACTGGGGCTGGACCTGGCCGCGGCGCACCGTCCCGACGTCATCGTGCTGGACCTGTCGCTGCCGGAGATGAGCGGCTTCGAGCTGCTCGAGCGGCTGAAATCCATGAGCGAGACGCGCGACATCCCGGTGCTGGCCCTGACCGCGGCGGCCTTCCCGCGCGATGTGGAGAAAGGCCTCGCCGCCGGCTTCTTCCGCTACCTGACCAAGCCGATCGACGTCGCCAAGTTCTTCGCCGCGGTCGACGACGCGCTGCACCTGGCGGCAAAGCGGCGCGCGGCCGGCTAGCCGAAGCCGGCGGGGGCCGGAGACGTTGTCCGGCGAGGCCGGCGTCCACCGGCGGCGGTTAAGGGTGAGCCCGCTCAGTTCGGCGGGATCGCGCCCGTGCGCTCGACGATCATCTTGTAGTGCTCGGGCCGGCGGTGCTTGGCGAAGTTGAAGGTCGTCTCCTTGTACGACCTGCCGAGATCGAGGTCGCAGCGCGCGACCACCAGCTCGTCCTGGTTGGTCGAGGCGCGCGCGACGATCTCGCCCGTGGGCGCGACGATGACGCTGCCGGCGATCTGGTCGACGCCTTCCTCGACGCCGGCCTTGGCCACGCCGATCACCCAGGTGGCGTTCTGGTAGGCGCCCGCCTGCATGCTGATCTCGTTGTGGAACTGGCCGAGACGGTCGTGCTCGGGCGTCAAGGGATGATGCACCGGCGTGTTGTAGCCGCAGAAGATCATCTCGACGTCCTGCAGGCCCAGCACGCGGTAGCTCTCGGACCAGCGCCGGTCGTTGCAGATCATCGTGCCGACCACGCCGCCGAACGCGCGCCAGGCGCGGAAGCCCAGGTCGCCGACCTCGAAGTAGCGCTTCTCCAGGTTCTGGAACGGCGCGCCGGGCCGGTTCTCCTGGTAGCCGGGCAGGTGCACCTTGCGGTACTTGCCGACGATCTCGCCCTTCTGGTCGACCACGATCGCCGTGTTGAAGCGCCGCTTGCGCCCGGTCGAGAAATCCAGCTCGCAGTAGCCGAGATGGAAGCCGATGCCGAGCTTCCTGGCCTCGTCGAACAGCGGCTGCGTCTCCTTCGACGGCATCTCGCGCTCGAACCACTGGTCGAGCTCGGCCTCGTCCGCGATGTACCAGTGCGGGAAGAATGCGGTCAGCGCCGCTTCGGGATAGACGATCACTTGCGCGCCCATCGACTTCGCCTCGCGCATGAGCTGGATCAGGCGGCGGACGGCGTCGGTGCGCGTTTCGCTGCGCTGGATCGGGCCCATCTGTGCGGCGGCGACGGTGACGATGCGGGACATGGACGGCTCCGGTAGGGCGTGGCTTCGGAAAGACGCTATCATGGCACGGGACGGACGCGAAACGAGGGGAGGAACCGTGATGATCGAGCTCGGCGAATTGCGCGCCATCGAGCTGGACGACCGCACCAAGGGTTTTCCGGGCGGGATCGGCGCGTTGGCGCTGGGCGAGGTCGGCAAGCGCGGCTGGAACCTGCTGCGCGAGGACGTGCCGCTGCCGGCGGCGGTGCTCAAGCGCTCGGCGCTCGAGCACAACAGCCGGTGGATGCGCGAGTTCCTGAAGCTGACCCACGCCTCGATCGCGCCGCACGGCAAGACGCCGATGAGCCCGCAGCTCTTCGACCTGCAGCTCGAGGACGGGGCCTGGGCGATCACGCTGGCCACCATCCAGCAGATCCAGGTGGCGCGGCATTACGGCATCAGGCGCATCCTGCTGGCCAACCAGCTGGTCGGCCGCCAGGCGGTCCGCTACGTGCTGGACGAGCTGAAGCGCGACCCGGAATTCGACTTCTATTGCCTGGTCGACTCCGCCGAGGGCGCGGCGCTGCTGGCGGAAGCCGCGCGCGCGGCCGGCATCGGGCGGCCGTTGCAGGTGCTGCTGGAAGGCGGCACGCCGGGCGGCCGCACCGGCGCGCGGGACCTGGAAACGGCCATGGCCGTGGCGCGGGCGGTGAAGGCGGCGGCGCCGCATCTGGCGCTGCGCGGCGTCGAAGGCTTCGAGGGCCTGCTGCCCGGCGCCGATCCGGTGCGCGGCTTCCTCGATTTCCTGACCCGGATCGCGCGCCGGGCCGAGGCCGAGGGCCTGTTCGCCGAGGGCGAGGTGATCCTGTCGGCCGGCGGCAGCGCCTATTTCGACCTGGTGACCCAGTGCTTCGGCGCGGCCGGGCTCAAGCGGCCGACGCGCGTGGTCACGCGCAGCGGCTGCTACATCGCGCACGATTCGGCGCTCTACACCGGCTTCATCGCCGATATGATGAAGCGCTCGCCGGAGCTCGCGAAGCTCGGACCGGGCTTGAAGCCGGCGCTCGAGGTCTGGGCCTATGTGCAGTCGCGGCCCGAGCCCGAGAAGTGCCTGCTGACGATGGGCCGGCGCGACGTCGGCACCGACGCGCACAACCCGGTGCCCGCGCGCTGGTTCCGCCCCGGCCGCCACAACGGCCCGCAGGCGATCACCGGCAAGAACGAGGTCACCGGCCTCAACGACCAGCACACGCATATGCGCATCGAGGCGTCCTCGCCGCTCGCCGTCGGCGACATGGTCGCCTTCGGCGTGTCGCATCCCTGCACCACGTTCGACAAGTGGCAGCTGCTCTACGTCGTGGACGACGACTACGGCATCGTCGACGCGGTCAGGACCTTCTTCTAGGGCGGTTCGGGGGCGTGCGCCGCGTCACAGCGGCAGGGTGATGTAGATCACAGCCCGGCGGCGGAGAGGGACCTATAAGAGGGGTCGACAGCGCGAGAGCGTTGTTTCATTCCCTCCCAGTTCCCCTCTCCCTGGGCCGTCCGGACAACCGGGCGGCCCCCTCTTCATGGGGACGAGCGGGAACGCTCCTTCGTCGGCAGCACGATGCGATCGGCGGTGAGCTTGGCCGTGGGCAGGGCGGTGGCGAAGATCTCGCTGATCCTCTTCGGGTCGCCGACGAAGTTGACGCCCGCGCTGCGGCCGTCGCTCCACACCAGCGTGGCGGGGAACTCGCCGAAACGGTCGACCGTCAGGTTGAAATCCGCCGGCAGGTCGACATGCGCGAAGACGCGCAGCTTCGCGCCGGCGGCCGAGATGTTGAGGATCACGCATTCGACCGGCTTGGGCGCGATCTGGATGCGGCCGGTCCATACGACGGTGAAGCGCGGATGATCGCGGCGGTCGGGCTCCACGCCGCGCGGAACGGCACGACGGTCTTCCGGCCGCATGGGCGGCTGGTCGATTCCGGGCCGGTTGTCGGCGTCGATCTCGCGTTCGAAGGCCGAAGGGCTGGTCATCCTGGCGCCGTCTTGTCGCATCGTGCAGACCCCTCTCGCGGCAGCCGCACTTGCCACCTAACCTAGGCCCCGAAGTTTAATCAACCCCTAATGTGGTTGTGAATCAGGAGGAAAGTTCATCAGCAATTGAGTCAATTCTGTTGCTGAATCAGGGGGATGCAAGACCCGGCGGAACCGCTGGTTCCGCCGGGGCCGGGGCTTGCGCCGCTCGGCGGGGGCCCGAATCAGTTCACGATCTTCCAGGTTCCGTCGGGCTGCAGGCAGGCCGTGCCCGTGGTCTCCCGGCGCCGGCCGTCGATCCGGATCGTGCCGTTGTACCGCCGGCAATGGACCTGGCCGTAGCCGGGCTGGACATAGGCCGTGGTCTGGTAGGCATAGGGATCGGTCGCCACCGGCTGGTAGGTGACCGGCGGTTGATAAGCCGGCACCTGGTACACCGGAGGCGGCGGCGCGTAGCCGGTATAGGCCGGCTGCTCGTTGCCGAAGATGCCGTTGCCGTTGATCTGGCTCGACAGCAGGGCGCCCGCGGCCAGGCCCAGGATGCCGCCGATCGCGGCGCCCTTGCCGTTGCCGAAGGCGTAGCCCGCGCCGGCGCCCGCGGCGCCGCCCAACAGGCTGCCGATCAGCAGGTTGTCCTGGCCGGCGCGGCTCTCACCGGCGCCCGCGGCGAGGAGGCCGAAGGACAGCGTGGCGACGGCGGCGATCTTGGTCAGCTTGCTCGTGATCATGGTCGTCTCTCCTTGCCCTCGATTGGGGCCTCTTGCTGGGCCGCTTCAGGGCCCGCGGCGCCGGGCTGTTCGTGCGCCAGTTGCCGGGGACGATAAGGTTCCGCGGGTGAATGCCGGCTGAATGCCGCCGGCTCGACACCGGCATTCCCGGCATGCGAACTTGCCGCGCAGGATTCGCGGGGGAGCAACGTGAGATGACGACCGAGCTTGCGATGATATCGGCGACCGACCTGCTGGCGCGCTATCGCAAGAAGAAGCTGTCGCCGGTCGAGGCCGTGGCGGCGGCGCTGGACCGCATCGACAGGCTGAACGGCACGATCAACGCCTATTGCCTGGTCGACCGGGACGGCGCGCTCAAGGCCGCGCGCGCCTCGGAGCGGCGCTGGCGCCGCTTGGCGCCGATGGGGCCGCTCGACGGCGTGCCGGTGGGGATCAAGGACCTGCTGCTGACCAGGACCTGGCCGACCTTGCGCGGCAGCAAGGCGGTCGATCCCGCCCAGGCCTGGGACGAGGACGCGCCCGCCGTGGCGCGCCTGCGCGAAGCCGGCGCGGTATTCCTCGGCAAGACCACGACGCCCGAGTTCGGCTGGAAGGGCGTCACCGACAGCCCGCTCACCGGCGTTACGCGCAACCCGTGGAATCCGGCGATGACGCCGGGCGGCAGCAGCGGCGGCTCGTCGGCGGCGCTGGCGGCAGGCATGGGCGCGTTGATGATCGGCACCGACGGCGGCGGCTCGATCCGCATCCCCGGCGCGTTCGCCGGCGTCTATGGCATCAAGCCGAGCTTCGGCCGCGTGCCGGCCTATCCGTTGAGCCCGATGGGCACGCTCGCCCATATCGGGCCGATGAGCCGCACCGTCGCCGACGCGGCCCTGATGCTCAAGGTCATGGCCGGCAGTGACTCGCGCGACTGGTACGCGCTGCCGCCCGACAGCGCCGACTACACCCGGGGCCTGAACGCGGGCGTGAAGGGCCTGCGCATCGGCTATAGCCCGGATCTCGGCCATGTGAAAGTCGACGCCGAAGTCGCCGCGGCCGTGGCGGCGGGGGCCAGGCTGTTCCAGAAGCTGGGCGCCAAGGTCGAAGAGACGGATCCCGGCAAGAGCACCACGCTGTTCCCGGACAGCCACGACTTCTTCAACACGCACTGGTACGCCGGCGCCGCCTTGGCGCTTTCGGCCTTCGATGCCGACAAGCGCGCGCTGATGGACGCCGGGCTGCAGGAGGTCGCCGCCGCCGGCGCGCGATTCGGCGTGCTCGAGTATCTCGCCGCGGTCAAGCGGCGCGAGGAGCTCGGCGCGCTGATGAACCGGTTCCACCAGCGCTACGACCTGCTGCTGACGCCGACCATGCCGATCGCCGCGTTCGAGGCGGGACTGGAAGTGCCGGCCGGGTCGGGCAAGAAGCGCTGGACCGAGTGGACGCCCTTCACCTACCCGTTCAACCTGACGCGCCAGCCGGCCGCGACGCTGCCCTGCGGGATCACCAAGGCAGGCCTTCCGATCGGCCTGCAGCTGGTCGGGCCGCTCTACGCCGACGCGCTGGTCTTGCGCGCCAGCCGCGCCTTCGAAGGGGCGCGGCCCTTCGCGATGCCGGCGCGGGAGCCGGCCTAGCGCTTATTGCGGCTTGGCCCGGATGCGCTCGATCAGCTTCTGGCGCACCGCGGGATTGTTCTGCGCGACCTGGATGATGGCGGTGTATTCCTCCACCGACAGTCCCTGGTCGGTCACCGCCTTGACGGCGGCGCTGTTGGCCTCGCCGGTGATGCGCTCCTTGTCGGCCGGCGCCGCCTTCTCGATCTGCGCCTGATAGGTCTTCTTCACCGTCTCCACCTGCTGCATCGCCGCGGCCGTCGCGTCGAGCTTGGCATCCGAGATGTCGGCCGACGGCGCCGCCGGAGCGGCCTTCGGCTGGGTCTGCGCCTTGGGCTGGACCTGCGTCTGGGCGTGGCTGTCCACTGCGGGGGCGGCGACGACCAGCGCGACGGCCAGCGCGGCCGCAGCGAGGGAATCCGGAACGCCCAGGTTTAGTCCTTGCATCGGAAGCGGCATGCCTGTCTCTCCCTTGTTGCCGGCCCTTGTTGCCGGCCCTTGTTGCCGGTGTCCGCGGGCAATCGATCCTGAACGCCGGACCGCCATCCGGGTGCCGCCGAACCCGGGCGCGTCTGCCATGCCGAGAAGGCGTTAGGACCGGGCACAAGCGCCCGGGTGATCCTGCGGGCCGCTATTCGTTGTCGATCTTCACCAGGCGGCAGACGCCGTCGGTGACGTCGCGCGTCCTGGCCGTCCCGCTGAGATCGGTCGTGTGCAGGGCGGGATCGCCGGTCGCGCGCTCGATCGCGCGCATGAGGCGGCTTGCGGCGCGCGCCTCGCCCAGATGCTCCAGCATCATCACCGCCGACCAGAACGTGCCGATCGGGTTGGCGATCCCCTGGCCCGGGATCGCCGCCAGCCGATAGAGCTTCATCCGACCCTGTCCCCGTTCGGCGCCGGCGCGATTGTCGTCGATGCCGGCTTCGGCGCAAGCGGGACGGCGCGGCCCCCGACCGGGCGCCGCGCCGTGCCTTGTGCAACAGATCCCGCGTTCAGCCGCGGTGGTGGTGAAGGTGCCGGCGGTACTCCCACGGCGAGACCTTGCCGTCCTTGTCGGTGTCGGCGGTGTTGAACCGCTGCTGGGCCGCGTCCATGTGCTCGCCGTGGTCGATGACGCCGTCGTTGTTCTTGTCCATCTCCTTGAAGCGCTGCTCCGTCCAGCTGTCGAGCTGCTGGTGCCGGCGGCCGTGGCCAGGGCCGAAACGCAGATGCCCGGTCTTGAACTCGTCCTTCGACACGACGCCGTCTCCGTCCAGGTCCATCGCATCATGCCGCTCCTCGGCGGCGGCGGCCGCTTCGTCGGCTTCGATCACCCCATTGCCGTTGTGATCGACGACGCCGAACATCGGGCCCATGCCATGGCCGTGATGGCCGTAGTAGTAGGGGCCTGCCGCCCAGCCGGGCATCTGTGCCGACGCGACCCCCGCGGCGCTGATCAGCATCACGGCGAGGGCAGCGGACAAACCGTACTTGTTCATCAACGTCTCCTGCTAGGTTGGAGTGTGGACGGAGCAGCGGTATTCGATCGGCGGTGGCGGCGCATTGATCCGAGTCAATCGGGCATGCCTTGTCATCGAGGCGGAAATGCTTTCGCCGCCGGGTGGCGCACCGATCCGTTCCACGAGCCGGCGAGGCGGGCGGACGCGACCGCTATCGGCTGTATGGGCATAATCACCTGAACTAAAAGAATTAATCCTGATTTGTTTGCCCCGGGCCATTACGTGGAATAAAACCCCGGGACGGCCGTTAACTGATCAGCGGCCGAATTGTGGCGTTTCGACGACAAGTCGGGCGGTGCTCTTTGGACGCTCTGTTCCGCAGCCAGCTGGTGGCGCTGCTGCCACGGCTTCGGCGTTTTGCGCGCGGCCTGACCGGCAGCGTGGATCGTGCCGACGACCTGGTGCAGGCGGCGTGCGAGCGCGCGCTGGCGCGCATGGAGCAGTGGACGCCCGGGACCCGGCTCGACAGCTGGATGTTCCGCATCGTCCGGACGATCTGGATCGACGAGTTGCGCGCCCGTGCTGTCCGCGAGCGCGCGCATGAGCAGGAGGACCCGGGCGAGCGCATCTTCGATGGCGAGCGGCACATGGAAACGCGGCTGACGGTCGAGGCCGTGCGCGACGCGGTGGCGCACTTGAGCCCCGAGCAGCGCGAGATCCTGCTACTGATCGCGGTGGAAGGCGTGAGTTACAAGGAGGCTGCGGAGATCATGGATGTCCCGATCGGTACCGTGATGAGCCGGCTGGCGCGCGCGCGCGCCGCCTTGCTCAAGCATCTGGAGCGGCGGCGGGACGGCGACAAGATCGTGCGCCTCGGCCAATGACGACGGCATGGCAATGACGACGCTGAGATTCCCCGACGACGCCACCTTGATGGCGTATGTGGACGGTGAGCTGGACGAAGCCGGTGTCGCCGAGGTCGACCGCGCGATGGCGGCCGACGCGGAGGTGGCGCGCCGGGTCCGCGTCCTGCTCGACACCACCGCGGCGCTGCGCGCGGCCTTCAACGCGCCGCTCAACGAGCCCGTGCCCGAGCGGCTGCTGGCGCCGCTGGGCGCGCAGCGCGGCCGGCCATGGCGCGCCGTTTCCGCGGCGCGCTATGCCGCCATGGCGGCGGCGCTCGGCGCGCTGGTCGTCGCGGGCGGCGCCTACTACGCCAGTTGGGGCTACGAGCTGCCCTATACCGTGGTCGCCCGCGGCCAGGGCAACTGGCTCAACAGCGTCGCGAACTACCACCAGCTCTACGCCCGCACGGCGACGCGCGACGAGCGCCTGCTCGTCGATATCGGCGCCGACGACATGGCCTATCTGGAAAGCTGGTTCGGCAAGCGGCTGAAGCGCGACGTGCGCCTGCCCAACCTCGAGACGCAGGGCTTCCAGATCCAGGGCGGCCGCCTGACCTTCGTCGAGAGCCTCCCGGCGGCGCAGTTCTTCTACAAGGCGGTCAATGCCGACGACGTCGTCAGCCTGACGATCGCGCAGACGCGCCGCGCCGACGTCGATTGGACATCGACCAAGCGCAACGGCCTGCACATGATCTACTGGCGCCGCAACGGATACGCCTACGTGTTCGCCACCGCCGCCGACAAGCACGTCCTGCACAACGTCGCGTCGAGCTTCGAGGGCGACCAGGAGAAGATCTGACGGCGCGACGGCGCGCGCCTCATCGGCCGACCGACCCTTCCGGTCCCAGGTCCGAGCGCGGCGCGCCCGAAGCGGCGCCATCGGCGTTTCGTGCATCCGACGCGGGCATGCTGGCGTGGTGCGCGCAAACCGTCCGAGTGCGCCATGCGCCATCCCGTCGCGACTTCCCGCATCGAAGGTCTCCTCGACAGCACGCGGGGGCTGACGGCCGAACAGGCCAAGGCGCGCCAGGCCCGGTACGGGCGGAACGACATCATCGAAGCCCCGCCATCGGCATGGTTCGACGTCCTACGCGACACGGCGCGCGACCCGATGCTGTGGTTCCTCGCCGCGACCGCGCTGCTGTTCGCGCTGCTCGGCAACTTCAGGGAAGCTGCGGTCCTGGGCGTCGCCTCGCTGCCGATCATGGGCATGGACGCCTTTCTGCACCGGCGCACCCGGGCCACGACGCGGGCGCTGTCGGGGCGGCTGGCGTCGCGCGCACGCGTGATCCGCGACGGCGCGGCCACCGATGTGCCCGCGACCGAGCTGGTGCCGGGTGACCTCGTCATCGTGCCCGAGGGCTGGCCCGCGCCGGCCGACGGCATCTTCGTTGCCGGCAGCAATCTGCAGGTCGACGAATCCGCCCTGACCGGGGAGTCGCTGCCGGTGCGCAAGCAGCCGCTCGCCGCGCCGCCGGCGCGCGCGGCGGAAGCGCTGGTCGACGACCGTCACTGGGGCTCTGCCGGCACGCGGTTGCTGACCGGCGAGGGCCGGCTGCGGGTCGTCCATACCGGCGGCGAGACCGCCTATGGCCAGATCATCCGCTCGGCCCAGCAGGGTCGGCACGACCGCACGCCGCTGCAGCGGGCGATCGGCTCGCTGGTCGCCGTGCTCATCGTGGCTTCCGCCTCGATGTGCCTGGTGCTCGCCGGGGTGCGCTATGCCCAGGGCCATGGCGCGATCGACGCCTTCCTCAGCGCGGTGACGCTCGCGGTCGCGGCCTTGCCGGAGGAGTTTCCGGTCGTGCTGACGTTCTTTCTCGCGGTCGGGGTTTTTCGCCTCGGGCAACGAAAGGCCCTGGTGCGCCGGGCCGTCGCGGTCGAGAATATCGGGCGCGTCACGTGCATCTGCTCCGACAAGACCGGCACGCTTACGGAAGGACGATTGAGGCTCGCGCATGTGCTGCCCGTAGGCGGCGTCACGCCCGATTGCCTTGCCCGCGTCGCCGCTGCGGCGTCGCGCGGGGAGAGTGCCGATCCGCTGGACATCGCGCTGCTCGAGGCCGGGACGGCCGGTGCCTGCGAACGCATCGGCACCTTTCCCTTCACCGAGGATCGCCGGCGCGAAGTGGCGGTCCTGCGCCTGCCATCGGGCGATCTGGTCGCAGCCGCCAAAGGCGCGCCCGAGGTCATCCTTGCCATGACGGGCCTGGCCGGGAGCGAGCGCGCCTCATGGCTCGCGAAGACTGAAGCCCTGGCCGCGGCGGGGCACAAGATCATCGCTTGCGCCGAGCGGTCCCTGGTCGAATGGGGGGGCGCCGAGCCGGATTGCGGCTATGCGTTTCTCGGCCTGATGGCGTTCGAGGATCCCGTGCGCGCAGGCGTGGCCGATGCCGTTGCCGAGGCGCAGGCCGCCGGCATCCGCGTCGTCATGGTCACGGGCGACCATCGCGCGACCGCCGCGACGATCGCCGCCGAGATCGGCATCGGCGCGCATCCGCCCGTCGTCGTCGAAGGAACGGACCTCGAACGGTATCTCACCGATGAAGGCGCCGCGGGGCTGGCGAGGCTCGACGTCGTGGCACGGGCCTATCCGCCACAGAAGCTCGACCTGGTCCGCGCGTTGCGGCGCTCCGGCGAGCTGGTGGCGGTCACCGGCGACGGGGTCAACGACGTCCCGGCGCTGCAGGGCGCCGATGTCGGGATCGCGATGGGCGAGCGAGGCACGCAGACCGCGCGCGAGGTCGCCTCCATCGTGCTGTTCGACGACAACTTCCGCACCATTGTCCATGCCGTCGCCGAGGGGCGCCAGCTGTTCCGCAACCTCCGGCTCAGCTTCGCGTATCTGCTGATGATCCACGCCCCGCTCGTGGCGACCGCGGCGCTCATACCCTTGCTCGGCTATCCCCTGCTCTACCTGCCGGTGCATATCGTCTGGCTCGAGCTGATCATCCATCCGACCGCGCTGCTGGTGTTCCAGCAGACGGCCGTACCCGGCCGGCTGGATGCGGTCGGCCGCGACGCCGCACCCGGCTTCTTCGCATGGCGCGAGTGGTCGATCATCGCCGCCGTCGCGACCGTGGTCACGATCGTGATCCTCTGGGCCTATGTGCGCAGCCTGGGGGCGCTCGGCGACGTCGAGCATGCGCGCACGATGGCACTGGTCGCCCTGATCGTGGCGAGCGCCACGATCACCGCCGGCCTTACCCGGATGGCAAGCGCGATGGCGGCCCTAGTGGTCGCGCTGACCGTCGGGTCTGCCGTCCTCCTGGTGCAGATGCCGACGGTCGCGGCGCTGCTGCATCTCAAGCCGCTGCACGCGGACGACTGGCTTGTGGCGGTGTCGAGCGGAGTGGTAACGGGGATGTTCGCGGCCTTGCTGCCGGCGCGGCGCCGCCGGGCGTCCGCATAGTGCAGGTTGCGGGGAAAGGACGGTCGGTCGCGATGTTCAAGTCGATCCTGGTGCCGGTCGATGTCGCCCACCGCAGCAGCTGGCAATTCGCGCTGCCGCAGGCGATCGAGCTTGCCGGACGCTCTTCGGGCATGGTCACGGTCATGACCGTGGTTCGCGACGTCCAGTCGATCCTGGCCGGCGTGCAGATGGGCTATCAGCTCGACCGGGCGATCGCCGGAGCGGAGTCCGCGCTGGAACGCATCGTGGCCGACTGCCGTGCCGACGGCGTCGCGATCGGGCGTCGGGTCGTCGCCGGCAGCATTGGGCAGGGAATCCTCGAGACCGCGGCCGAACTCGGCTGCGATCTCATCCTCATGGCATCGCACCGTCCGGAAATGCGCGACTATCTGATCGGCCCCAACGCGGCCCACGTGGCGATGCACGCGCCGATCTCGGTCCTCGTGTTGCGGCGATTCGAATAGGCGAAGGAACAGAGAGGGCGCCGGCGCACGCGTGCCCTAGTTCAACCGCTTTCCGCTCGCGCGGTCGAACAGGTGCAGGTGCCGCGTGGTGACGCCGAGGGCGAGCGTCGCGCCGGTCGCGATCTCCCGCTCGCCGTCGATGCGCGCGGTCAGCTCGCCGCCGCCTTCGAGCCTGCCATAGATGAGCGACTCGGAGCCGAGGCGCTCGATCAGCTCGACCTTGAGCTTGAGCGGCGCGCCCGGGGCGCCGGGCTCGACATGCTCCGGGCGGATGCCGACCGTGACCTCGCCGGCGGCCGACGGCGCGGCGCCGTTGACCGGGATGCTCGTGCCGCCGGCCAGCCCGACGACGCCACCGGCGAGCCGGCCCGGCAGGAAGTTCATCGACGGCGAGCCGATGAAGCCGGCGACGAACACGCTCGCCGGCCGCGCATAGAGCTCCATCGGCGTGCCGATCTGCTCCGCCACGCCGGCGTTCATCACCACCAGCCGGTCGGCCATGGTCATCGCCTCGACCTGGTCGTGCGTGACGTAGAGGCTGGTGACGCCCAGCTGGCGCTGCAGCTTCTTGATCTCGACGCGCATCTGCACGCGCAGCTTGGCGTCGAGGTTCGAGAGCGGCTCGTCGAACAGGAACGCCTTGGGCTCGCGCACGATGGCGCGGCCCATGGCGACGCGCTGGCGCTGCCCGCCCGAGAGCTGGCGCGGCTTGCGGTCGAGCAGTGCGGCCAGCTCCAGCGTCTGGGCCGCCGCGCGCACGCGCCGGTCGATCTCGTCCTTCGCCATGCCGCGGTTGCGCAGGCCGTAGGCCATGTTGTCGTACACGCTCATGTGCGGATAGAGCGCGTAGTTCTGGAACACCATGGCGATGTCGCGGTCCTTGGGCTCGCGCTGGTTCACCACCGCGCCGTCGATCGCGATCGTGCCCTCGGTGATCGCTTCGAGCCCGGCCACCATGCGCAAGAGCGTCGACTTGCCGCAGCCCGAAGGACCGACGATGACCACCAGCTCGCCGTCGGCGATCTCGAGGTCGATGCCGTGGATCACGCGCGTCGTGCCATAGCTCTTGCGCACGCCCTTGAGCTCGACCGTCGCCATGTCAGCTCCACCCGCTCACTTTTCCGTCTCGACGAGGCCCTTGACGAACAGCTTCTGCATCGCGAACACGACGAAGACCGGCGGCAGCATGGCCAGCATCGTCGTGGCCATGACGATGTGCCAGTCGGTCTGCGCGTCCGAGGTCACGATCATGCGGCGGATGCCGTAGACGATCGTGTCCATGCTGGCGTCGGTCGTGACCAGCAGCGGCCACAAATACTGGTTCCACCCGTAGATGAACAGGATCACGAACAGCGCCGCCATGTTGGTGCGCGACAGCGGCAGCACCACGTCGCGGAAGAACTTCATCGGCCCGGCGCCGTCGATCTTCGCCGCCTCGACCAGCTCGTCCGGGATGGTGAGGAAGAACTGGCGGAACAGCAACGTCGCCGTGGCCGAGGCGATCAGCGGGATGGTGAGCCCCGCGTAGGTGTTGAGCATGCCGAGGTCGGAGACGATCTTGTAGGTGGGATAGATGCGCACTTCGACCGGCAGCATCAGCGTCACGAAGATCGTCCAGAAGAAGAACATGCGGAAGGGGAAGCGGAAGAACACGACGGCATAGGCCGAGATGATCGAGATGGCGATCTTGCCGATGGCGATGACCAGCGCCATGACCAGGCTGTTGCCCATCATCTGCAGCACCGGCGTGCTCTTGATCTGCTTGGTGCCGGTGAACAGCGCGTCGACGTAGTTCTGCAGCGGCAGCCCGCCGGGCAGGAATCCCATCGTGCCGTTGACGATCTCGGCCGGCTCGTGCGTCGAGGCGACGAAAGTCAGGTAGACGGGAAAGACCACGATGGCGATGCCCATCCACAGGATGGCATGCGCGATCAGGGTCGAGAGCGGCCGGTTCTCGACCATCTAGTAGTGCACCCGGCGCTCGATGTACTTGAACTGGATGGCGGTGAGCCCGATGACGATCGCCATCAGGATCACCGATTGCGCGGCCGAGCCGCCGAGGTCGCCGCCCAGCCTGCCGTCCTGGAACACCTTGTAGACCATGGTCTCGGTCGCCTTGGCCGGGCCGCCATGGGTGACCGCGTCGACGATGCCGAACGTGTCGAAGAACACGTAGACGATGTTGACGACCAGCAGGAAGAAGGCCGTGGGCGAGAGCAGCGGGAACACGACCGTCCAGAAGCGCCGTCGCGGTCCCGCGCCGTCGATCGCCGCCGCCTCGATCAGCGACTTCGGGATCGACTGCAGCCCGGCCAGGAAGAACAGGAAATTGTACGAGATCTGCTTCCACGACGCGGCCAGCACGACCAGGACCATGGCGTGCGTGCCGTCGAGCAGCGGGTTCCAGTCGAGCCCCAGGTTGCGCAGGACCTGCGCCAGCACGCCGAGCGACGGCTGGAACATGAACAGCCACAGCACGCCGGCGACGGCCGGCGCCACGGCGTAGGGCCACATCAGCAGCACCTTGTAGGTGCCGGCGCCCTTGATCTGCTTGTCGGCCATCACCGCGAGCAGCAGCGCCAGCCCCAGCGACAGGACAGCCACCGCGGTCGAGAACACCGCCGTCACCGCCATCGAGTTGTAGTAGGACGGATCCTTGAACAGGTACTGGTAGTTCTCGAACCACACGAACTGCGTGGTCGTGCCGAAGGCGTCCTGGATCAGGAAGGACTGCCAGACGGCCTGCAGCGCCGGCCAGTAGAAGAAGATCATCGTCACCGCGATCTGCGGCGCGATCAGCAGCAGCGGCAGGGCGGTGCCCTTGAAGATGACCTTGCGCATGGCGCCGGCATCCGCCCGTCCGCGCCGAAGGCCGCGCGGACGGGCGGGCGCAACGCGGTCAGCGGACGGTGCGCTCGAACTGGCGCAGCATCTGGTTGCCCTTGGCGACGGCGTCGTCGAGCGCGGCCTTGGCCGTCTTCTTGCCGGCAAAGGCGGCCTCGAGCTCCTCGGCCCAGACGTCGCGCATCTGCACCATGTTGCCCAGGCGCAGGCCGCGCGAGTTCTCGGTCGGCGTCTTGTTGGTGAGCTCCAGCAGCGGCGTCTCGCGGTCGGGGTTCTCCTTGTAGAAGCCCCGGCCCTTGACCTTCTCGTACGCTGCCTTGGTGATCGGCAGGTAGCCCGACTCGACGTGCAGCCAGACCTGCCGGTCGGTGTCGGACAGGAAGGTGAAGAACCTGGCGATGCCCTTGTACTCCTCCGCCTTCTTGCCGCCCATCACCCACAGGCTGGCGCCGCCGATGATCGAGTTCTGCGGCGCGCCGGCGACGTCGGGGAAATAGGGCATCGGCGCCGCGCCGAAGGCGAACTTCGCGTTAGCCTTGACGTTGCCGTAGAAGGCCGAGGAGGTGAGGAAGAGCGGGCACTCGCCCGAGGTGAAGCGGCCCTCGCCGGTGTTGGTGCGGCCGGAATAGTCGAAAGTCTTGTCCTTCTGCAACTCGGCCAACTGCGAGATCAGCTTCACGTGCAGCGGGCTGTTGAACTTGAGCTCGGTGTCGAAGCCGCCCATGCCGTTGGCCTTGGTCGCGAGCGGCACGTTGTGCCAGGCGCTGAACTGCTCCAGCAGCAGCCAGGTGACCCAGGCGGTCGACACGCCGCAGGTCTGGTAGCCGGCGGCCTTCAGCTTCTTGGCGTAGTCGATGGTCTCGGGCCAGGTCTTGGGCGGCTTGGCCGGGTCGAGGCCCGCCTTCTTGAAGGCGTCCTTGTTGTACCACAACACGGCGGACGAGCTGTTGAACGGGAAGGACAGCATCTCGCCCTTGCTGGTCGAGTAGTAGCCGGTGATGGCCGGCAGGTACGAATTCGGGTCGAACTTCTCGCCCGCCTCCTTCATCATCTCCTGCACCGGCTTGATGGCGCCCTTGGCGGCCATCATCGTGGCGGTGCCGACCTCGAACACCTGCATGATGTGCGGTGCGTTGCCGGCGCGGAACGCGGCGATGCCGGCGTTCATGGTGTCGGCGTAGCTGCCCTTGAAGGTCGGCGTGACCTTGTATTCCTTCTGCGCGGCATTGAAGTCGGCGGCCAGCTTCTCGATCACGGCGTTGTTGGCGCCGGTCATGGCGTGCCACCAGTGGATTTCGATCTGCGCGGAAGCGGGCAGGGCGCCGGCGGCGCACAGGGAAACCGCCAGCGCGCCGGCGCCGGCAAGACGGATCGTGGTCGTCATCGGTGTTTTTCTCCTCCCGAGGGCCTGTCGGCATCGAGCGTCATGACCATATTCGCAGGTCCGCCGCAGGCATGTGACCGGATGATGACGTTTTTGTTGCATTCCGTCCAGAAGGGCGAACCTCAAAGAGTGCCCCCGCCGCGGGCCGCCCGAGCCTGCGCTCACACCCCGGCCGGCCGCAGGCGCCGGCGGCGCGGGTCGGGTTCGATCAGCATGACGGCGATCGGCGCGTAGACGGGCCACAACACCTCGGCGAACAGCAGGAACAGCGGCGTCAGGCCCGTCGAGGCCGATCCGTCGGGTGCCGCCGGAGGCTCGAGCCAGGGCAGTCCCTCGATGGCCTGCTGCACGGCGAACAGGGCCGGCGTGGCCGCCAGCGGCAGCGCCGAGGGTCCGTTTGCCCGGGTCAGGGTCAGCATGCCGATAGCGCCGGCCGCGCCCGCGGTGACGAAGCGCGCCGCGGCCGAGAAGCAGATGGCTTGTCTTTCGAACCGGAGGGAACGCGATCCTGACGCGAATGACGCGAATAAGCGAATCGGTCTGGCGGTGCCTTGCCGGCATGCCTTCGCCCCGGGCAAGATCGCGCGCCAAACGACGAACCCGAGGAGGAATGCCATGGCGGATGCGCCCTCGCCCTTCAGCCCCAATCGCGTGTCGTGGTCGGGCGAGAATCCGGGCATCTATCTGAAGGACAGCGCCGACGGAAGGTTCACCGCGCTGGCGTCGTTCTTCCGCGTCGTGCTGTCGCCGCACGGGCCGGGCAAGGCCGTCGTCGTCTGCGCCGCGCCCGAGCAGTCCGGCGGCGCCGCTGCGGGCAATTTCGTCATTTGCGACAACGAGCCCTTGGCGCGCTGGCTGGTGAGCGATTTCGTTACCTATTTCGGCGCTTTCAAGGACAAGCCGGCGCTGAAGGGCATCGGCTACCTGAAGCTCGACAAGGCCGAGACCGGCGGCGACATCCGCTCGAGCTGGACCGAGCGCGTCGGCGGCGGCGGACGCAGCGTCGAGATGACCTGGAGCAGGCTCGGCGAGCCGGTCTGCGTCGACGTGCCGCCGGCGCTGTCGGCCACCGGCCGGCACCAGATGTACAGCCTGTTCGTCAACGCCGAGGCCGCCACGCTCAAGCTCGACGGCAAGGCCCTGCCGGGCGGCGTCTACGCGCGCCCGTTCTTCGGGCGCCAGGGCCGCATGGCGTTCCTCGCCTTCTCGGAAACCTGGCTCGAGCCGGCGTGATGGAGGAAGCCGTCTGCTTCGTTCCGGCGTCATTCCTGGAATCGCAACAGTCCGTTTCAGCCTTGCCCGATTTCCGCTCCTCCGTGCCGCCATAGGATGCGCCCGCACGGAGGAGCCCATCCATGTCGCAATCCGAGATCGTCCTGCACGGCACCGCGCTGTCCGGCCACACGCACCGGGTCGAGCTGCTGCTTCTGATGCCGGGCCTGCCCTATCGCTTCGTCGCGGCGCCGGCGGAGATACGCAAGACGCCGGCGTTCCTGAAGCTCAACCCGCTCGGGCAAATCCCGGTGCTCGAGGATGGCGACCTCGTGCTCGCCGACAGCAACGCCATCCTGGTCTACCTGGCGAAGCGCTACGCGCCGGGGTCGAGCTGCGGATCGAAATCCTTGCCGCGGCCGAACACCTCGGTTGCGATCGAATAGGCCTTGATGCGCTCGGCCCGGCCGGCCAGCGCTTCCGTCACGATGAACGCAAGAAATCGCCGGTTGCGCTCCGATGCATCGAAGGCGTCGCTGGCGAGGATGCGTTCGAGCTGCGCCATTGTTTCGCCCGGCGACGGCGCCGCGGCGCCGGCTTCCGGGCCGATCTTCAACTCGTCTGGCTCCTTCCCCCGCAACATCAATGAAATCAGCAGCTTGGGCCAAGCTTTCCGTGGAGCTTTTTACCGCAACGTAATCGCTCCGAGGCGGCAACTCACGGAAAGGTCAGCGCCAGGTCTCGTTCGCCCGGCAGTCGATCATGGCAGACGTGAACGACATCGACGCGCCGTTGTCAGAAGTGGCCCGGGAGTTTCCCGGCCAGCGCGCGCGCATCGAAGCGCTCGCCGCCGCGTCGGAGGAGTTCAGGATGCTGTGCGAGGACTACATCTTGTCGGCGGTCACGCTGCGTCGGCTGCTGGAGTCCGGATATGCGGTGGATTCGGCATGGGTTCGCGACTATCGTGAGGCGCTGGCGGGACTATTGCGGGAAATTTCCGCGGCCCTTGCCGCTGCCTCCACGCACTGAGCGCAGCGGCCAAGGCCGCAACCCGAACGATCAGCGAGCAGCTTGTGCCGCTTCCGCGGGCAAAGCTGCACGCAGTGACCCAGGTCAATGCGGGGGCTGGATGCGTCCGCTACCCGGAATCAGCGTTCCCAACAACGTGTCGTAGCGTGGACGGCGAAGGGGGGCTAGTCGGATGAACCGATTGATTGCGAGCAAGGCCGTGGCGCCGCAACCCGAGGGTAGCCGCGCGTCGTGGGGAAACGGGAGCGGGGTCGACCTCGTCGAATACGCCATCGACGCGGTCCAGCGCGGCGTCCTCTACCTCGACGTCCTGCGCAAGCGCGGCAACCAGTTCATCGAGCACTTCAAGGAAGGCAAGCCGCCGGTCCTGGCGTTCGACTACAAGACGATCATGGACGGGCGGCAGCTCGAGCGCCCCGTCAACTACGCGCTGCTGCGGATCATTCCGAAGGAAGGCACCGAGGTCGACCCGACCAAGCGGCCCTTCGTCATCTTTGACCCGCGCGCCGGCCACGGGCCCGGCATCGGCGGCTTCAAGGAGGCGAGCCAGGTCGGCGTCGCCATGCGCGCCGGGCATCCGTGCTATTTCGTCAGCTTCTTTCCCGACCCGGTGCCCGGCCAGACGATCGAGGACGTCGGCCGCGCCGAGGTGCAGTTCGTGCAGAAGGTCATCGCGCTGCATCCCGACGCGGAGGACAAGCCGGCGATCATCGGCAACTGCCAGGCGGGCTGGGCGATCATGCTGATGAGCGCCGCCGCCCCGAACCTGCCCGGCGTGATCTGCATCGCCGGCTCGCCGCTGTCCTATTGGGCCGGGGCCAAGGGGCAGAACCCGATGCGCTACGCCGGCGGCATGCTGGGCGGCAGCTGGACGGCGGCGCTCGCGAGCGACCTCGGCGCCGGCCGCTTCGATGGCGTGAGCCTGGTCTCGAACTTCGAGAACCTCAATCCGTCCAATACGCTATGGACGAAGCAGTACCATCTCTACGCCAACGTCGACACCGAGGAACAGCGCTACCTCGAGTTCGACCGCTGGTGGGGCGGCCATTTCTTCATGACCGGCCCCGAGATCCGCTTCATCGTCGACGAGCTGTTCGTCGGCAACAAGCTGGCCCGCGGCGACATCGCGCTCTCGGACGGGCGGCGCCTGGACCTGAAGAACATCCGCGCGCCGATCGTCGTGATCGCGTCCTGGGGCGACAACATCACGCCGCCGCAGCAGGCGCTGAACTGGATCCTCGACCTCTACCGCAGCGTCGACGAGATGCGCGCCAACGAGCAGGTGATCGTCTACTCCCTGCACGAAACCATCGGCCATCTCGGCATCTTCGTGTCGGCCAAGGTGGCGCTCAAGGAGCATGCGCAGTTCGTCAACGCGGTCGACCTGATCGAGATCCTGCCGCCGGGCCTCTACGAGATGGTGATCGAGGAGCGCCGCACCGAGGCCGCCGGCACCGCGCACGAGCACGATAGCTACGTGGTGCGGTTCGAGGAGCGCACGCTCGACGACATCCGGGTGCTGGACGACGGCCGCAAGGACGAGGAGACGTTCGAGACCGTCGCCCGCGTGTCCGAGATCAACGAGGGGCTCTACGATACCTTCGTCGCGCCGTGGGTGCGCATGGTGGCGAATCCGCTTTCCGCCGACCTGATGCGCCTCATGCAGCCGTCGCGGATCGAGCGCCTGGCGTATTCCGACCTGAACCCGGCGATGTGGGGCGTGAAGATGCTGGCCGACATGGTGCGCCAGCAGCGCCAGAAGGCGGCGCCGGACAATGCGCTGATCCACGCGCAGGAAGCGGCGTCGGCGCAGATCGAGAAGGCGCTCGACGGCTGGCGCGACCTGCGCGACGGCGCGATCGAGCGCCTGTTCTATGCGATCTACGATTCGCCGCCGATGCGGGCGATCGCCGGCCTCGCGGCGCCGCACGCGGATGCGCGCAAGCCGCGCCGGCACGACGAGGCGCTGGAGGCGCTGCTGGCGGCGAAGATCGCCGCGATACGCGAGCGCATCGACAAGGGAGGCTTTCCCGAGGCCGTGATGCGCATCCTGATGGCGGGCATCTCGGCCCAGCGCGCGATCGGCGCGGACGGCGTGGCGGTCGCCCGCGAGGCCAAGCAGCGCCATCCCATCTTGCGGCGCCTGACCCGGCAGCAGGTGAAGGCGATGGCGAAGGAGCAGGCATTCATGCTGGCGCACGAGCGCCAGCGCGCGCTCGACGCGCTGCCCAAGCTGCTGCCGACGCGCGAGCAGCGCCGCGACGCGCTGGCGTTCGTGCATTCCATCGTCAAGGGCCGCGGCCGGCTTCGGCCGGAGGCGGCCGCCACGCTGCGCCGCATCGAGCACATCCTGGAAGCGAAGCCGGCGCGCCTGGCGGCCAGGCCCGCCTTGCCGCGGCTGGCGCCGCCCGCCGGGCCCAAGCGCCGCGCCGCCCGCAAGCAGGGTCGCACCGTCTCGGCCGGGAAGCGGCCGCCGCCCGCCGCAGAGATAGCGCAAGGAGAAACCGTGACATGAGCAAGCCGACCGACCTGATCACGCCGGACCAGCTGCGCGAGATCGCCCATCGCCGCGAGATGGAGAAGCTGAACGAGATCCTGGCGGCACGCGGCAAGGCCGAGGCCGAGGCGAAGGACCTCTACAAGGCCTTCATGGAGCGGGAGATCCATCCCGACGTGAAGCACCGCGTCTCCGACGCAGTGCGGCGCGCCGCGGAGCGCGGCGAGCGGCAGGTGCTCGTCATCCAGTTCTCGAGCGAATGGTGCTCCGACAAGGGGCGCGCCATCAACAACAACGAGCCGGATTGGCCGAAGACGCTGACCGGCTTCGCCAAGCGCGCGCTCGAGTACTTCGAGAAGGAGCTGCGACCGCTCGGCTACAAGGCGCACGCGCAGATCCTCAACTACCCCGGCGGCATGCCGGGCGACGTCGGGCTGTTCCTTGCATGGTAGCCGAACGCCGCGGCCACGGCGCCTACGAGCGCATCATCGCCCGCTGCCAGGGGCTGGAGCCGATCCCTGCGGCGGTGGCGCATCCCTGCGACGAATCCTCGCTTTCGGCCGTCGTCGACGCCGTCGCGGCGCGGATCATCGCGCCGATCCTGGTCGGCCCGGCGGCCAGGATCAAGGCGGCGGCCGCCGCCGCGAATCTGGACATCGCCGCGTTCCGGCTGGTCGACGCCGCGCACAGCCACGAATCGGCCGAGAAGGCGGTCGCGCTGGTGCGCGCGGGCGAGGCCGAGGTGCTGATGAAGGGAAGCCTGCACACCGACGAGCTGATGGGCGCCGTGGTCAAGCGCGACACCGGTCTGCGCACCGCCAGGCGCCTCAGCCACTGCTTCATCATGGACGTGCCGAGCTATCCGAAGCCGCTCATCATCACCGACGCCGCCATCAACATCGTACCGACGCTGGAAGAGAAGGTCGACATCGTCCAGAACGCCATCGATTTCGCTCTCGCGCTGGGCGTCAAGCGGCCGCTGGTCGCGATCCTGTCCGCGGTCGAGACGGTCAACCCGAAAATTCCCTCGACCATCGAGGCGGCGGCGCTGTGCAAGATGGCCGAGCGCGGGCAGATCACGGGCGGGCTGCTGGAAGGCCCGCTAGCGCTCGACAACGCGATCAGCGAGGAAGCGGCGCGCATCAAGCACATCGAATCGCCGGTCGCCGGCCACGCCGACATCCTGCTGGTGCCCGATCTCGAGGCCGGCAACATGCTGGCCAAGAACCTGACCTTCCTGGCCGGGGCCGACGCGGCGGGCATCGTGCTGGGCGCGCGCGTGCCGATCATCTTGACCAGCCGCGCCGACAGCGTGCGCACGCGCATTGCGTCCTGCGCGGTCGCGGCGCTCTACGCCCAGGCGCGACGCGCGACGCGCCCCGTCGCGGCGGTTTGAGCGCCATGACCGACGCCATCCTGGTGCTGAACGCGGGCTCCTCGAGCCTCAAGTTCCGCGTCTACGCGGTCGACGCGTCGGGCAAGCCCGGCCTGATGGCGAAGGGACAGGTCGAGGGGCTCGGCGTGCGTCCGCATTTCGTCGCCAGGGATGCGCAGGGCGCGTCGCTGGCCGACGACTCGCTGTCGAAGGACGCGGTATCGGGCCACGCCGATGCGCTGTCGCAGCTCGCGACCTGGCTGCGGTCGCGCTACGGCGGCACGCGGCTGCTCGCGGTCGGTCATCGCGTCGTGCATGGCGGCGTGAAGTACGCCACGTCGGTCGTGGTGACCGACGCCGTGCTCGCGGAGCTGGAGCGGCTGGTGCCGCTGGCGCCGCTGCATCAGCCGCACAACCTGGCGGCGATCCGCGCCGTGCAGGCGCGGCTGCCGCAGGTGCCGCAGGTCGCCTGCTTCGATACCTCGTTCCACCGCGGCCATCCCGAGCTGGCCGACCGCTTCGCGCTGCCCGAGACGCTCTATGCCGAGGGCGTGCGCCGCTACGGCTTCCACGGCCTGTCCTACGAGTACATCGCCCGGGCGTTGCCGCGCGTGGCGCCCGAGATCGCCACCGGCAATGTCGTGGTGGCGCACCTGGGCAGCGGCGCCAGCATGTGCGCGCTTCGCGCGGGCAAGAGCGTCGACAGCACGCTCGGCTTCACCGCGCTGGACGGGCTGCCGATGGGAACGCGCTGCGGCGCGATCGATCCCGGCGTCCTGCTCTATCTCATTGCCGAGAAGGGCATGAGCGCCAAGGCGGTCGAGCGGCTGCTCTACAAGGAAAGCGGCTTGATCGGCCTGTCCGGCGTCAGCAATGACGTGCGCGACCTGCTGGAGAGCGACAAGCCGGGCGCAAGGCTGGCGCTCGACTACTTCGTCTATCGCATCAACCGCGAGCTGGGCGCGCTGTCCGCTGTGCTCGGCGGGCTCGATGCGATCGTGTTCACGGCCGGGATCGGCGAGAACTCGCCCGAGATCCGCGCGCGGGTCTGCCGGGCGGCGGCGTGGATGGGCATCGCCCTGGACGAGCGGCGCAACCGCGCGGGCGGCCCGCGCATCACGGCGGACGGCGCCGCCGTGTCCGCCTGGGTCATTCCGACCGACGAGGAAGGCATGATCGCCACCCACACGCTCGCGCTGGTCGGCCGCCCCGCCGCGGCCGCGTCCTGACTTGGGCGCGCCACAGGGAGACGTCGATGTTCGAAAAGCTGAAGCTGCGTACGCTCGAGGGCAAGAAAGGCTTGGTGATCGGCATCGCCAACGACAAGTCGATCGCCTGGGGCTGCGCCAAGGCGTTCCGGCTGTACGGCGCCGAGCTGGCGACGACCTACCTCAACGACAAGGCGAAGCCCCATGTCGAGCCGCTCGCGCGCGAGCTGGAATGCCCGATCTTCATGCCGCTCAACGTCGAGGTCGAGGGCCAGATGGAGGCGGTGTTCGACGCCATCCGGCAGAAATGGGGACGCCTCGATTTCGCGCTGCATTCGATCGCCTTCGCGCCGAGGGACGACCTGCACGGCCGCGTCGTCGACTGCTCGCGCGCCGGCTTCCTCAAGGCGATGGACGTGTCCTGCTACTCCTTCCTGCAGATGGCGCGGCTGGCCGAGTCGCTGATGAAGGACGGCGGCACGCTGTTCACGATGAGCTACTACGGCGCCGAGCGCGTGGTGGAGAACTACAACGTCATGGGTCCGGTCAAGGCCGCGCTGGAGGCGACCGTGCGCTATGTCGCCGCCGAGCTGGGACCCAAGGGCATCCGCGTGCACGCGATCTCGCCCGGCCCGATCGCGACGCGCGCCGCGTCGGGCATCGCCGAGTTCGACGAGCTGCTGGAGCGCGTGGCGGCCAAGGCGCCCGCGCATCGGCTGGTCACCATCGAGGAGGTCGGCATCGCCTGCGCAGGCCTGGCCACGGACGGCGCCAAGCTGATCACCGGCGACCGCCTGTACATCGATGGCGGCTACCACCTGATCGGCTGATATGCGCGGCGTCGACCCTTGAAAAGCAAGTCGACCCGGGGGAGCGGTGAGATGCAAGGACTGCAGAAGATCGGCTATCGACGCGGCGGGACGGCAGCGATGCTTCTGGTCACGCTGGCGCTGCTTGGCGCCTGCGAGAAGAAGGAGGAGGCGGCCGCGCCCGTGATCCGCCCGGTCCGGACGATCACGGCGGAGGTGCAGCAGGAAGCCAGCGGGATCGCGCTCACGGGCGAGATCAAGGCGCGGCAGGAGAGCGCGCACGGATTCCGCATCGGCGGCCAGGTCGTGGCCCGGCTGGTCGATGTCGGCGACACGGTGAAGAAGGACCAGCCGCTGGCGCGCATCGACGATCGCGACCAGAAGAACCAGATCCGCGCCGCGCAGGCCGCGGTGACGGCGGCCCGGGCCGAGGTGGAACGGGCCAAGCCGCAGGAGGAGCGGCAGCGGCAGCTGCTCGCCAGCGGGTATACGACCCAGGTGCAGTACGACAATGCGCTCAAGCTGCTGCGTTCGGCGGAGGCGAACCTGGAGTCGGCGTCCTCGTCGCTGAAGCTCGCGCAGGATCAGCTCAAGTACACGGTGCTGGCGGCCGAGTTCGACGGCGTCGTCACGGCGACCGGTGTCGAGGCGGGGCAGGTGGTGCAGGCCGGCCAGATGGTCGTCGTCGTCGCCGATCCCGACCAGCGCGAAGCCGTGGTCGGCGTCCCCGAAACCCGGATGCGCACCGTGCCGCCCGACTTCCGCGTCGACGTCGAGCTGGTAAGCAACCCTGCCATCAAGACCACCGGAAAGTTGCGCGAGGTCTCGCCGATCGCCGATCCCGTGACGCGCAGCTTCACCGTAAAGGTGAGCCTGGACAACCCACCGCCCGAGATGCGCCTGGGCTCGACGATCCGCGCGTCCGGCAGCGGGCAGGTGGCGAACACGGTGTCGCTGCCGCCTTCGGCGGTGTTCGAGCGCGACAAGAAGCCGATGGTCTGGGTGGTCAATCCCGCGGACAAGACGGTAGCGATGAAGCCGATCGTCGTCCTGCGCAACGACACCGACCGCATCATCGTCTCCGAGGGCATCGCCAGCGGCGACATCGTCGTCACCGCCGGCGTCATGAAGCTGAGCCCGGGCCAGAAGGTGGCGTTGCAGGCCCCGGCGGCGAAATGACGGTGGCGAAATGAAGGGCTTCAATCTTTCGGATTGGGCGCTCGAGCACCGATCCCTGGTCGTCTACCTGATGATCATGATCTGCCTGTTCGGGGCGATCGCCTACAACCAGCTCGGCCGCGAGGAGGATCCCAGCTTCGTCATCAAGACCATGACGATCCAGGCGCAATGGCCGGGCGCCACGGTCGCCGACATGATGGACCAGGTGACCGACCGCATCGAGAAGAAGCTGCAGGAGACGCCGTTTCTCGATTACACCAAGAGCTACACCAAGCCCGGCGTCACGGTCGTCTACGTCAACCTGCTCGAGCGCGCCCCGGCCGACCAGGTGCCGGGGATATGGAACACCGTCCGCAACAAGATCGGCGACATCGTCGACACCCTGCCCAAGGGCACGCTGGGCCCGTATTTCAACGACGACTTCGGCGACACCTATGGCTCGATCTACGCGTTGACCACGGACGGGTTCAGCTTCCGCGAGCTGCGCGACTACGCCGAGCTCATGCGCTCGGAGTTCCTGCGCCAGCCCGACGTGGCCAAGGTGCAGCTCCTCGGCACGCAGGACGAGAAGATCTTCCTCGACTTCTCCACGCGCCAGCTCGCCAACCTCGGCATCACGATCCAGCAGGTGACCCAGGCGCTGCGCGACCAGAACGCGGTGGTGCCGACCGGGCGGCTGGTGACGGCCGGCGAGAACATCATCCTCGACGTCAGCGGCGAGTTCCAGTCCGAAGCGAGCCTCAGGTCGATCAACCTGCGCATCGGCGACCGTTTCTACCGCCTGCAGGATATCGTCACCATCCGGCGCAGCTACGTCGATCCGCCGCAGAAGATGTTCCGCTACAACGGCGAGCCGGCGATCGGCGTCGCCGTCTCGATGACGGCCGGCGGCAACGTGCTGGAGCTGGGCGAGAACCTGAAGCGGGCGGCGAAGCAGCTCGAGGCCGCGCTGCCGGTCGGCGTCGACATCCACCTGGTCGCCGACCAGCCCGTGGTCGTCAACCACGCCGTCCACGGCTTCGTCAAGACGCTGGTCGAGGCCATCGTCATCGTGCTCGCAGTCAGCTTCTTGAGCCTGGGCCTGCGTGCCGGACTGGTGGTGGCGCTGAGCATCCCGCTGGTCCTCGGTATCGTCTTCGTCGGCATGGAGATGCTGGGCATCACGCTGCAGCGCATCTCGCTCGGCGCGCTGATCATTGCCCTCGGGCTGCTGGTCGACGACGCGATGATCACGGTCGAGATGATGATCGCGAAGCTCGAGGAAGGGGTGGGCATTCTCAAGGCGGCCACCGCCGCCTACACGCTGACCGCGATCCCGATGCTCACCGGCACGCTCGTGACGGTCGCCGGGTTCATCCCGATCGGGTTCGCGCTCAGCAACGCGGGCGAGTACTGCAAGACGCTGTTCACCGTGCTTGCGCTCGCCCTGGTCGCCTCGTGGTTCGTGGCCGTGATCTTCTCGCCGCTGATCGGCGTCTGGATCCTGCCCAAGCAGATCAAGAAGGCCCATGGCGGAGGCGGGCACGGAACCGGGCGCATGGAGCGGATGTTCCGGCCGGTGCTGGTATGGGCAATGCGGCTGCGCTGGCTGACGATCGCCGTCACGATCGCGCTGTTCGCCGCCTCGGTGTTCGGAGCCCGGTTCGTCCAGCAGCAGTTCTTCCCCGCATCGGATCGTCCCGAGATCCTGGTCGACATGCGGCTGCCGAAGGGCGCCTCGATCCACGCGACCGATCGCGAGGTCAAGAAGCTCGAGGAGATCCTCAAGGGCGACGAGCGGATCGAGCGGTTCACGTTCTACATCGGCGGCGGCGCGATCCGCTTCTACCTGCCGCTCGACGTGCAGCTCGACAACGACTTCTTCGCCCAGGCGGTGATCGTCACGCGCGGCATCGAGGATCGCAACCTCGTGATGAAAGACCTCGAGCGGGCCTTCGCGGCGGGCTTCGAGGACGTGCTGGTCCGCATCGCGCCGCTGGAAGTTGGGCCGCCGGTCGGCTGGCCGATCCAGATCCGCGCCAGCGGCAAGACGCCGAACGAGGCGCGCGACATCGCCGACCGCGTGGCCGGCATCCTCCGCGGCTATCCGGGCGCGAACACCGTCAATTTCGACTGGTACGAGCGCAGCAAGTCGGTGCGGATCGACATCGACCAGGACCTGGCACGGCAGGTGGGCCTGAGCTCCGAGCAGGTCGCCGCGGCGACCAACGCGATCATGACCGGCCACGTCGCCACGCAGCTGCGCGACTCGATCTACCTGATCGACATCGTGACGCGCGCCGACAAGGACGAGCGCCTGAACCTGCAGACGCTGCGCAACCTGCAGATTCCCGTCGACAAGGGGCGCTCGGTCCCGCTGTCGAGCTTCGCCCGCATCACCGACACGTTCGACGAGAGCTACGTCTGGCGCCGTGACCGGCTGCCGACCGTCACCGTGCAGGCCGACCTTAGCCCCGGCATCCAGGCGGCGACGGCCATCAAGGCGATCGCGCCGCAGCTCGACGCCCTGCGCAAGGAGCTGCCGGTCGGCGGGCTGATCGAGGTCGGCGGCACGGTCGAGAAGAGCCGGGACAGCAACGCGTCGATCCAGGCCATGTTCCCGCTGATGGTCGTCATCATGCTGACGCTGCTGATGCTTCAGCTGCAGAGCATGCAGCGCATGCTCCTGGTCATCAGCGTCGCGCCGCTCGGACTCATCGGCGTGGTGGGCGCGATGCTGCCGACCGGGGCGCCGATGGGGTTCGTCGCGACGCTCGGCGTGATCTCGCTGATCGGCATGATCGTGCGCAACTCGGTGATCCTGATCGACCAGATCGAGATGGACCGCGCCAAGGGCATGCATGCCTGGGATGCGGTGGTCTACGCCTCGGTTCACCGGCTGCGCCCGATCTACCTTACCGCCGCGGCAGCCTCGCTCGGCATGATTCCGATCGCGCGCGAGGTGTTCTGGGGGCCGATGGCGTATGCGGTGATCGGCGGCCTGATCGTGGCGACGGCGTTGACCTTGCTGTTCCTGCCCGCGCTCTACGTCGCCTGGTTCCGCATCAAGGAGCCCGCGGCCGTCGCGACGGCTGCGCCGCCGGCGGCCGAGCCGGCCGCAGCGGCGGGCAAGTGAGATCGGAGGCGATGCGATGATGCGCCATGTCGAACGTCCGCTGGCGACCGGAATGCTGCTCCTGGCGCTGCTGGCATCTTCGGTGCCGGCGCCGGCCCAGCAGTTCGACAGTCCCGGGCCGCGGCAGGCGTCGCGCCTGCTGCAGCCGCCGCAGAGCGTGAGCGCGATCCACAAGGTCGACGAGCTCGTGCCGATCGCGGCGCACACCTACGTGTTCACGCTGCAGACCAACTGGGGGCCGATGCGCGCCTACGGCTACGATGCGCTGGTCCTCTTGCTGCGCGAGCTCTACGCCATCCAGTCGCTCGAGCACACCAGCAAGACCGAGGCCTACGGCAAGGCGCTGGGCAAGGCGGCGACCGCGCCGATCCGGGCGGTCGAGAACCTGGCGAGCGACCCGGGCGGCACGATCACCGGCATCCCGCGCGGCATCGGCGCGATGTTCAGCCGCATCGGCGATTCCCTCGGCGGCGGCTCGGGCGACGGCGTCGTCGGCACCGTCACCGGCTCTGCGGCGAAGAAGCGCGAGATCGCGGTCCGCTACAACGTCTCGCCCTACAGCGCCAACAAGGTGCTGCAGGACAGGATCGCCGAGCTGGCGCGCGCCGAGGCGCTCGGCGGGCTCACCATGTCGGCGGCGTCGATCGCGATGCCCGGCGGCATCGGCATGGTCTTCTCGGCGACGCGCACCAGCCAGAACCTGCGCGCGCTGCTGCGCGACCGCACCCCGGCCGAGCTGCGCGAGATCAACTACGAGACGTTGCGGAATCTCGGCGTGCCGGTCGAGGATGCGCGCGATTTCCTCGCCAACACGGCCTACGACCCGCTGCGGCAGACCGTGCTGGTGCAGTCGCTCGCCGTGCTCGGCGGCGCGCGGCAGCTCGAATCCTACGTCCGGCTTGCCGACGTCGCCGACGACGCGGACGAGGCGTTCCTCTACCAGCGCATCGCCCAGATGATGGCCGGCTACGTGGCGCAGGGGAAGCAGATCGACAATGTCGGCGTGATCCACCACCTGCCCGTGGCGCTGTCGACGGAACGCGACGCGCTGCTGTTCGTGCCGGTGGACGAGCTGTTGTGGACGCCGGCCTCCGCGCAGACGGCGGCCGCGTTCGACCGGATCGTCGACCCGCTGCAGCCGCGCCGCAAGGAGCTGTACATCGCCGGCTACGCGTCCGCGTCGATGAAGCGCGAGCTCGCCGCGCGCGGCTGGACGCTCCACGAGAACACGCGCGGCAAGCTTTACGACATCATGTAGATGGCGCTACGCGCCCGAGGGGGAAACATGTTCGCGGGATTGCAGCGGCTGCTCGGCATGACGCTCGTCGTGCTGACGCTCGGCGGCGCCGCGGCGCAGGCGCAGGGCCGCGTGCCGATCGTGTTCGTGCCCGGCATCGGCGGCTCGGTGCTCGCCGACAAGGCCACGAAAAAGGTCTATTTCGGCGGCATCAAGCAGACCATGGACCAGTTCGCCCGGCTCGAGCTGCCGGTCGACCGGTCCAAGGACAGGCTGGTCTCGACCGATGTGCTGCGCCAGGTGCAGCGGGCGCGCGGCTCTTATGTCGACCAGTACGATCTGCTGATCGCGCGCCTCACGGCCCTCGGCTACCAGGAAGGACGCGACCTGTTCGCCTTTCACTACGACTGGCGGCGCAGCAATTTCGAGAGCGCCGAGGCCTTGCGCGCCTTCCTCGCCGCCCGGGGCCTGGCCGGAAGGCCGGTCGACATCCTCGCGCACAGCATGGGCGGGCTGGTCACGACGATCTACCTGCAGAAATACGCCGGCGAGCAGCGGGTGCGGAACTTCATCGCCATGGGCACGCCGTTCTTCGGCGCGGCCAAGGCGGTGCGCGCGCTCGCCGAAGGCTTCCCCGTGTTCGGCATCGAGAACTACCTCGTGGTCGGCGCCGGCAGCACCAACACGGTCTATCGCGTGTTCGCGTCGCTCGACTCGATCTACGAGCTGCTGCCGACCTATCCGGATTGCTGCCACATGCGCATGGACGCGTCGGGGCCGATGGCCGAGGTCAACCTGCTCTCGAGCGACCTGGCGTGGGAGCGCTTCAACCTGGTGATGCGCGAGAAGGCCGGCAACGCGACGAAGCCGGAGTTCCAGGCCCGGGTGCGGCGGAACATGGTCGAGCAGCGCCGGCTGGTGGATCTGCCCCTGCCGCCGAACGTGCGGCTGACCGTCGTCGCGAACGACACGGCCGAGGTGACGCTGGTGCAGTTCCTCGGCGCCAAGCGCGGCCTCGGCCAGCCCGTCTGGGGCGTCGGCAAGAACATGGGCGACGGCACCGTGCCGCTGGTCAGCGCGCTCGGCCACGCGGCCAGGGACCGGGTGGTCATGTCGCAGCGCGACCACCAGTTCATCTTCGACGACGACGCGATCTGGCCGAAGCTGCGGCCGCTGCTGCAGTAGCAACGAAAAGGGAGGCTGGACATGCGGAGCATATCCCGTATCGGGCGCATCCTCGCCGCGACCATGCTCGCGCTGGCCGCGAGCGGCGACGCAACCGCGCAGGTGCCGGGCCCGTATGCCGCGGCGCAGGTTCCGCCGGCGCAGTCGACGGAGGAGCTGGCCGCGCTGGTGGCGCCGGTGGCGCTGTATCCCGACGAGCTGCTCGCGGTCGTGCTGCGCGCCTCGACCGAGCCGGTGCAGATCGTCCAGGCGATGCGCTTTCTCGACAAGTACGCCAAGGACAAGTCGCTCAAGCCCAACGAGGCCTGGAGCGACCCGGTGAAGATCCTGCTCAACTACGCCGAAGTGCTGCGCAAGATGAGCGACGACATCGAGTGGACCGAGCGCCTGGGCCTGGCCGTGCAGGCCAACGCCGGCGACGTGCTGGCGGCGGTGCAGCAGTTCCGCCGCCGCGTCGCCGCGGCCGGCAACCTGCGCTCGGACGACAGGCTCGTCGTGGCGCAGGACGGCGCCAACTACGTGATCGAATCGGTCGATCCGCAGGTCATCCACGTGCCGGTCTACGATCCGCAGGTCGTGGTCGTGCCGCGGCCGCAGCCGGTCCAGCCCGTCTATGTCCCCGAGCCCTACCCGGCCTACTGGTATCCGGCCGCGGCCGCCGCGGGCGGGTTCTTCCTCGGCGCGATGACCACGGCCTGGTGGATGGACTGGGACGACTGGAACATCGACGAGGACGACCTCAAGGACTTCCAGGAGTACCGCCAGCAATCGCTGACGCAGCGCCAGCAGAACCGGCAGGCCGCGGCGGAGCAGCGCCAGCAGCAGCGTCAGCAGAGCCAGGCGGACCGTCAGGCGCAGCGTCAGCAGACCCAGGCGGAGCGCCAGCAGCGCCGACAGGATCTCGCGCAAGGCCGCCCGCCGGGCGCGACGCCGCAGGGCGGC
>JAKLKW010000030.1 GCA_023150455.1 Alphaproteobacteria bacterium
GAAGTCCTCGGCCGCGAGCGCGGCCTCGACGCCGTCGCGCAGCTTCTTGGGCAGGCCGAACAGGATGCCGGTCTGCAAGCCCCGCTTGCGCGCCGCGCTCGCGAGCCTCAGGACGTACCGGGTCGGCGGCTTCAGCGGCGCGTTGTCGTCGAGCAGGTCGACGGCAAGGGATTCTTTCGCGCCGTTTCCGCCGGTGACGTTGTGGAAGCCGAACTTCAGCTGGCTGTGCCCGCCCTCGAAGGCCTTGAGCTGGTCCTCGGGCGATCGCCAGGCATCCTGGATGCGCGGCCGCACGCCCTGGTCCTCCAGGTCCTTGATCACCCGGGCCACCCGCCGGCGGAAGGTCGGGAACAGCTCGGTGAGCCGCTGCTGGTTTCGAGCCTTTCGCTTCGCCTCGTCCATCGAAAGCCTCCGTCGTCGATGGCCTTCCGGTCGAGAGTGCGGGCACGACTTTACCCCTTTTGGCAGACTATCCAACAGAGATCGCTTACCGGGTGAAAAGCTCGACCCGGAGAAACTCGAACGCTGGGCGGCCTGACCGGAAGAGCGCGCGCTACGGCAGCACGACCTCGACCAGGTTCGGCCCGCCGCTCTTCAGGCCGCGGTCGAACGCGCGCGCCAGGTCTTCCAGCGTCTCCGCCCGGGCGAACTGCAATCCGTGGCCGGTCGCGAGCGACTTCCAGTCGAGCGGCGGCTGATCGAGCTCGAGCAGGTTCATCGACGCGCTGCCCTTCCTGCCGCCGCCCATGCGTGTGAGCTCGCCCTGGAGGATGCGGTAGGAACGGTTGGAGAAGAGCAGGATCGTCGCGTCGAGGCCCTCGCGCGCCAGGCTCCACAGGGCGGAGATCGTGTACATGGCGCTGCCGTCGCTCTCCATCACGACGACCTTGCGGCCGGGCGCGGCGACGGCGGCGCCGACGGCCGCGGGCAGGCCCCAGCCGATCGAGCCGCCCATGATGTTCATCCAGTCGTGCGGCGCCGCGCCGGTCATGGCGCGGGCGAAGCCGCGCCCGGTGCTGACCGACTCGTCGACGACGATGGCGTTCTCGGGCAGCAGCGCGGCGACCACGGCGGCGATGCCTTCGGGCGTGATCGGGCCCGTCGGCGGCTTGTCCTTGCTGCGCTGGCACACGCCCGCCGGCGGCGTCGCGGCCGCGCCCAGGGCATCGGCCAGCGCCCCCAGCGCGTCGGTCACGTCCTGGTCCACGCGCGCCACCGGCACCATGAGGCAGTCGTGCGGGGCCTGCAGGCTCGGCTTGTCCGGATAGGCGAAAAAGGACACCGGCGGGCGCGAGCCGACCAGCACCATCTGCCGCGCGCCGGCCAGCGCCGCGGTCGCGGCGTCGACCACGTAGGGGATCTTCGCGAAGCCGACCCGCCCGGCGCCGCCCTCGGCGCGCGCCAGGGCGAACTCGGCCATGAGGCGGCAGCCGGTCTTGGCCGCGATGCGGCCGGCGAGCTCGAGCGGGCGGCCGCGCACTGCGCCGCCGCCCAGCAGCAGCACGGTCGACGCGCCGTTCTTCAGCGCCGCCGCGCCCGCGGCGATCGCCTCCTTCGACACCCGCGCCGGCGGCGAGGGCGCGCGCGCCATGGCCGTGCCCTCGGCCGTCTCCCAGGCGACGTTCGCCGGCAGGACCAGGGTCGCGACCTGCCCGGGATACTCGCGCGCCGCTTCCACGGCCGCGGCGGTGTCGGCAGCCAGCGCGCGGGCGTCGCGCGAGGTGCGCACCCAGTTCGACACCGGACGCGCGATTCCCTCGATGTCGGCGGTCAGCGGCGCGTCGTAGCGGATATGCTCGAGCGCGTGCTCGCCGACGACGTTGACGATGCCGGAGCGCGCCTTCTTGGCGTTGTGCAGATTGGCGAGCGCGTTGCCGAGCCCGGGCCCCAGGTGCAGCAGGGTCGCCGCCGGCTTCTCGGCGATGCGGTAATAGGCATCGGCGGCGCCGCTGACGACGCCCTCGAACAGGCAGGGCACGCAGCGCATGCCCTCGACGCGGTCGAGCGCCTCGACGAAATGCATCTCGGAGGTGCCGGGGTTGGCGAAGCAGACCCTGACGTCGCTGGCGATCAGTGTGCGCAACAGGCTGGTCGCGCCGTTCATGACGTTGGTCGGCGGCATCGTCGCGGTGTCCATGCTCGTGAACCTCGGCGTGTGGAGACTGGGCGCACACTACGCCCTTAACCCAGGCGTTGGGTCAATCGCCCATCGGTCGGAGCGACCGCGAAAGCGCGCGGCCCGCTGTCGCGGACACGACGCCTACTCCCTCGGCAGGGCGAAAGCGGCCACGCGCCGGCGTCAATGCGCCAGCAGCACCGGCACGGGGCAGGAGGTGATGACCTTGCCGGTGGCGCCGCCAAGTCCGAGGAAGCGCAGCAGGCCGATCCGGCCGTAGGCGCCCATGACCAGGAGGCCGGCCTTGGCGCTGTTGGCGTGGTTGATCAGCGCCCGGCCGCGCGAGCGCGCCGAGCCGGAGCCGACGTCGATGCCGGCTTCCGCCGCCTGGATGCCGTGGCGGGCAAGGTATCCGACCACGGGCGCCGTGTCGGGCCGCTGCGCTTCGGTGCCGACGCTCAAGACGGTCACCTTGGCGCAGTGCCGCAGCAACGGAACCGCGTAGCCGAGCGCGCGCGCCGCCTGGGCGCTGCCGTTCCAGGCAACGACGGCGACATGGATCGGGGCGGCATGCCAGCCCGGCGGTGCGACCAGCACCGGCCGCGCGGAATCGAAGATCGCCGCCTGCACGTGCGGCGGCTCGGGCTTGAGTTGGTCGGTGCCGGGACGGCCGACGACGATCAGGTCGGAGACGCGCCCGTACGCCGCCACGACGCTCGCCTCGGTGCCCTCGACGTCGATGAAGCGGGATTGTGGCATCCCGCTCTTCAGCTGGTCGTAGCACGCGTGCGCGGCGGCGGCCCGGCTGGCCAGCGCGGCCTCGTTCTTCGTCATCAGGATCGGCACGGCGGTCTCGCGACCGGCCGGCGACGCGATCGCCGCGCCGCCGCGGCCGAGCGACGCGGCGTCGCGCACATGCAGGAAGTCGACATGAGCCTGGGCGAGACCGGCGAGGAAGCCCGCCGTCTGCACCACGGAACCGAGCGCGGCGCCGCCATCGGCGACGGCAAGGATGCATTTCATGATGGGCTCCCCGGCGAAGGTTGGAGAAGGCCCATCCTAATCCATCGAGACGGACTATGGAGTCAGGCGTGGCCGGATGCGCGTGCCCGGCCGGACGCGGCTGGGCGGCCTTCCTGCGCGGGACCTGTTTGCCCTTGCGGCGCGCCTCCGACCGGCCGGGGAGCCGAGGCCCGATTTCGCGTTCGCGCTGCGGCGCCGGCGCGGCTATGCTCGGGCGCTAGGCGACGGAGGGCGGATCGATGAAGCCGGACGACAGCGGTGCGCCGCGCAAGGAAGCGGGCGCGGAGGGGGCGGCGATGCTGTTCTACGAGCCGCGCCACGGCCACGGGCTGCGCCACAACCCGTTCAAGGCGATCGTGGCGCCGCGCCCGATCGGCTGGATCTCGACGGTCGACCGCGCCGGCCGGCCGAACCTGGCGCCCTACAGCTTCTTCAACGCGCTGGCGAGCGACCCGCCGATCGTCGCCTTCGCCAGCGGCGGCCTCAAGGATTCCGCCTACAACGCCAAGGAGACGGGCGAGTTCGTCTTCAACCTCGCGACCGTAGCCATGGCCGAGGCGATGAACGCCTCGTCCGAGAGCGTGGCGCGCGGGGTGAACGAGTTCGACCTGGCCGGGCTCGCCATGGCGCCCAGCCGGCTGGTGCGGCCGGGGCGGGTGGCGGGGACGCCGGCGGCCTTCGAGTGCAAGGTGCTCAAGGTGCTGGAGGTGGACGACCTGGACGGCAAGCCGACCGACACCTTCGTGGTGATCGGCCAGGTGGTCGGTGTGCATATCGACCCGCGCTACATCAAGGACGGACGCTTCGACACCGCCGCCGCCCAGCCGCTCGCGCGCTGCGGCTATCACGACTATGCCAAGGTGACCGAAGTCTTCGAGATGGTGCGCCCGGACGAGCGCTGATCGGCGGCGCCCGCTTGGCGGCGGGGCGCTTATCTGGCACATAGACGGCCCGTTCCAGCGCAAGGACCACGGATGCCCGGGCCAGACGAAACCGTTCAGCCGGAAGCCGGCCGCGACTTCATCCGCGACATCATCCAGGCCGACCTGGACGCCAAGCGCGTCGACGCGGTGGTGACGCGCTTCCCGCCCGAGCCGAACGGCTATTTGCATATCGGCCACGCCAAGTCGATCTGCCTGAATTTCGGCGTGGCGCAGGAGTTCGGCGGGCGCTGCCATCTGCGCTTCGACGACACCAATCCGACCAAGGAGGAGCAGGAGTTCATCGACGCGATCGAGGCCGATGTGCGCTGGCTCGGCTTCGACTGGGGCAAGCACCTCTACCACGCCTCGGACTACTTCGAGCAGCTCTACCAGTGGGCTGAGCACCTGGTCCGCAACGGCAAGGCCTATGTCGACGACACGCCGGTCGAGGAGATGCGCGCCATGCGCGGCTCGCTGACCGAGCCGGGCCGCAACAGCCCGTACCGCGAGCGCGGGATCGAGGAGAACCTCGACCTGTTCCGGCGCATGCGCAAGGGCGAGTTCCCCAACGGCGCGCGCGTCCTGCGCGCCAAGATCGACATGGCCGCCGGCAACATGAACATGCGCGATCCCGTGCTTTACCGCATCCTGCACGCGGAGCACCCGCGCACCGGGCGGGCCTGGTGCATCTATCCGACCTACGACTTCGCGCACGGCCAGTCCGACGCGATCGAGCACGTGACGCATTCGCTCTGCACGCTCGAGTTCGAGGACCACCGGCCGCTCTACGACTGGCTGATCGAGAACCTGCCCGTGCCGTCGCGGCCGCGGCAGTACGAGTTCGCGCGGCTGAACATGACCTACACGGTCTTGAGCAAGCGCTTCCTGACCAGGCTGGTGCGGGAGGGCCGCGTCTCGGGCTGGGACGATCCGCGCATGCCGACGCTGGCGGGCCTCAGGCGGCGCGGCGTGCCGCCGGCCGCCATCCGCGACTTCGTGCGCCGCGTCGGCATGGCGCGCGCGAACAGCGTGGTCGACGTCGCGCTGTTCGAGTATTCGATCCGCGAGCTCCTCAACAAGATCGCGTCGCGCTACATGGCGGTGCTGCGGCCGCTCAAGGTCGTGATCGAGAACTATCCGGAAGGACCGGGCGAGGAGCTCGAGGCCGTCAACAACCCGGGTGACGAGTCGGCCGGCACGCGTCGCATCCGCTTCGGGCGCGAGCTCTATGTCGAGCGCGACGACTTCATGGAGAACCCGCCGAAGAAGTTCTTCCGCCTGGCGCCCGGGCGCGAAGTCAGGCTGCGATACGGCTACTTCATCACCTGCCGCGAAGCCGTGAAGGACGCTGGCGGAGAGGTGGTCGAGCTGCGCTGCAGCTACGACCCGGCGACACGCGGCGGCAACGCGCCCGACGGACGCAAGGTGCAGGCGACCATCCACTGGGTCGCCGCCGTGGACGCCGTGCCGGCCGAGGTGCGGCTCTACAACCAGCTCTTCGCGCGGCCCGATCCCGGCGCCGACGGCGACCTGATGGCCGACCTGAGCCCGAGCTCGCTCGAGATCCTGGCCGATGCCCGCGTCGAGCCGGCGCTGGCCGCCATGAACACCGGCGACGCCGTCCAGTTCGAGCGCCAGGGCTATTTCTGCCGCGACAAGGACTCCAAGCCCGGCCGGCCGGTGTTCAACCGCACCGTCGGCTTGCGCGACAGCTGGGCCAAGGTGCAGGCGAAAGGCTGAGGCCCCGCTTCACCGCCGTCGTCCATCCGCGACGCGGATCGCCCGCCAGCGGCCGGGCGGCAGGCCGTAGGCCTGCTTGAACTGGCGCGTCATGTGGCTCTGGTCGGCGAAGCCGCTCGCGAGCGCCGCCTCTGCCAGCGTCCGGCCGGCGCGCATGGCGGCGCGGGCATGGTCGAGCCGGCGCATGGTCAGGTAGCGGTACGGGCTGGTGCCGAGCCGGGCGCGGAACTGGCGCGCCAGCGCGTACCGGTCGAGGCCGGTGATCGCCTCGAGCTCCTGCGACGCGACCGCGCGGCGGAAATGCTGCGCGAGGAATTCGCGCGCCCGCTCGACGGCGACGGTGCAGGTCGACGGTTCTGTCCGGCCGCGCGCGCCGGGATCGCGCGCCAGCAGCGCGTCGGCGATGCCGAGGATGACGTGGTCGCGCTCGAGCGCCTCCCAGCACCGGTCCAGGTGATCCAGCGCCGGCCGGAGCGCCGCCATCAGCCGGGGATCGGCCGAGACGGCGTCGCGCACGAAGGGCAGGCTGCGCGCCCTGGGGCCGAGCGCATCGCGGATCAGGCGCGGCTCGACGTAGATCATCCGGTAGCGGAAGCCTGTCTGCGTCGCCGCCCGCCCGTCATGCGTCACGTCCGGATGCAGCACGATGGCGTTGCCCGACACGCTGACGGTCGGTGCGCCGCGATAGTCGAAGGCCTGCGCGCCGTCCAGCGTGTAGCCGATCGCGTAGGTGTCGTGGCGGTGCGGATCGTAGGCGTGGCCGGCGAAATAGGCCTCGATCCGGTCGATGCCGGGCTGCGACGGCGCAAGCCTCAGCCAGTCGCGCGGCGAGGGACCGCACGATCGTTCAAGACGGGCCTGGCCGCTTCCGTTGAGAACCTCGCCCATGCGCTTCGACACCAAGATCGCCGTCGTGGTTCGCGACGAGCTTCCTGTCTGGCAGAAGCTCAACGTCGCCTGCTTCCTCGCCGGCGGCCTGGTCGGAGTCTACAAGGAACTGGCGGGCGAACGCTACGCCGACGCTTCGGGCCGCACCTATGGTCCGCTCATCCGCCAGCCGGTGCTGGTCTTCGCCGCGTCGGCCGAGGAGCTGCGGCTTTGCCTGGCGCGCGCCATGGAACGCGGGCTTCAGCCGTCGATCTACACGCGCGAGCTGTTTGCGACCGGCAACGACGCCGACAACCGCGCCGCCGTAGCGGCGATGGCAACCGACGCGCTCGATCTGGTCGGGCTGGCGCTGCACGCCGACCGCAAGGACGTCGACAAGGTGACAAGAGGCCTGTCGCTGCATTCGTGACGCCGGCGAAGACGGGCGGCGCCCGCCTCACGCCGACTGGCGCAATAGCAGCGGCCGCTTGACCACGGTCTGCCGCGGCACGTCGCCGCCGTCCAGCAGGTTGCGGAACATGTCGCGCACGTGCTCGCCGATCGCCTTGGGGTCGGCGCCGAGCGTGGTCAGCGCCGGCCGCACGTGCTCGCCCCACGCGATGCCGCCGAAGCCGATGATCGCCACGTCGTCCGGCACCTTGAGGCCGCGGTCGAGCGCCGCCGCCATGGCGCCCAGCGCCAGCTCGTCGCTCGCGGCCAGCAGCGAACGGAACGCGAGCCTGCGGTCGAGCGCCCGCGACATCGCCTCGTAGCCGGCGGCGTAGCGGTAGGAGCAGTCCCAGACCAGCGCCGGATCGACGTCGATGCCGGCGCCCTTGAGCGCGGCGAGATAGCCGCGGTAGCGCTCCTGGCCGGTGGCGGAGTTCCTGATGCGCGAGAGATAGGCGATCGGCGCGCGCCCGGTGTCGAGCAGGTATTGCGCCGCGCGCGCGGCCGCGGCGGTCTCCTCGTGCACGACAGACGGAATCCCGTAGCGGTCGAGGCGCTGGCCGATCGACAGGATCGAGACGCCCTGGCGCTGCAGGGCGGAAACCAGCGGCTTCAGCTCGCGCATCGGGATCACGTCGTTGGAGGCGATCACGATGCCGCGCAGGCGCAGCGCCGTGGCGCGCTCGAGCAGGCCGCGCAGCCGGTCCTGGCGATGGCCGAGATTGAACAGCAGCAGGTCGAGCCCGATCTCCTCGAGCGCGGCCTGCACGTGCTTGGTGAGCGCGGAATAGACCGTCTGCTCGATGTCGCTGACCAGCAGCGCCACGGCCTGGCCGCGGCCCGAGCGCAGGCCCTGCGCGAAGGCGTTGGGCTGGAACTGGAGCGCGCGCACCGCCTCCAGCACACGCTCGCGCGTCGCCGCCGCCACCACGTTGCGCCCGGCCAGCACGCGCGACACGGTCGCCGCCGACACGCCGGCGCGGCGCGCCACGTCGACGACGGTGGTGACCTGCCGTTCGCGGTCGGCGGGCCTTGGCGCGATTGTGTCCAAAGCCTGCCTCATTGCGGCGGCGAGGGGTCGACCGGATGGACGGCCATGGCGTGCACGGTCACGTCCATGTAGGGCCAGATGGGCAGGCCGGAGAGGATCGCATGCATCTCGGTCGCGTCCTTGGCGCGCCAGAGGCCCCAGTTCTCGCGGCGGCCGATCACCCGCCACATGCGGACCAGGTGGCCCTTCCTGGCCAGCTCGCCCGCCATCTTGATCTCCTTCTCGCGCAGCTCCTTGCGCGTCGCATCGCTGATCGACTCGGGCCAGACGAACCTGATGTTGACGAGGAATTCCTGCATGGCGGTCCCTCAGCTGGTCAATGCGACTGTGGTCTTTCGTCGCGTGGCGATGCGCTTCGCGCGCAGATCCTCGAGCACGGCCTGGCTGGTGTTGTGGCCGGGGATGCCCGAGACATAGTTGCCGGGCCAGGTGCCGACGCCGCTCAGGTACAGGCCGCGCGTCGGCGTGCGGTAGTCGTGCAGGCCCGGCAGCGGCCGCATCCAGAACTGGTTCCAGGGCAGCATGTCGCCGTGCGTGATGTTGGCCTCGACCAGGCCCAGCTCGCGCTCGATGTCGATCGGGCTGAAGGCGCGGTAGCCGGCGATGATGTCGGGCAGGTTGGGCATCCAGCGCGTCAGCAGGTCGATGCAGCGGTGCGCCACGCGCTCCTTCTCGACCGCCCAGTCGCCGTTCTTCAGGTGATAGGGCGCGTTGCCGATATTGAGGCTCAGGAGGTGCCGCCCCGCGGGCGCCAGGTTCGGCGCGCCCATCGACGGGCACAGGCCCCAGATGATCGGCTTCACCGGCGGTCGGCCCAGCAGCATGTCGGTGTGCGCTTCCTCAAGATAGGCGAGCGTCGGCGCGATGCGGAACTGGGCGCTGGCGAGCAGCGCCGCCTCGGCGTCGTCGCGGGCGGCGGCGTAGCGCGGTGCGGCTTCGAGCGCCAGCACCAGCTTGAACGCCTTGCCGGCCATGCGCTTGCGCGCCATCTTGCCCTTGAGCTCGGCCCAGTCGGGCTGGTCCTCGACGAGGTCGAGGACGGTGAGGCGCGGGTTGACCGCGGACACGACGATCGCCGCCTCGATCTCCTCGCCCGCAGCGGTGACGACGCCCGTGGCGGCGCCGCCGCGCACGCGGATGCGCTGGACTTGCGTGCCCGTGCGCACGGTCGCGCCGCGCGCCCGCGCGCTCGACGCGATCGCCTCGACGATCGCGCCCATGCCGCCGACCGGCAGGCCGGTCGAGCCGCGCAGCGGCATGCGGCGCGGATCGTAGCCGGCATCGGCCGAGACCGAGGCGAGCGACAGCGGCCGCATCAGCAGGTTCATCGGCGTGCCCGGCGTGGCCGGCGCCGCGAGGCCGGCGACGGTGCTGATCGGCCCCAGCACCGCCTTGGTCTCCTCGGCCAGGCCGAATTCCTCGAACAGGTCGCGCACGCTGCCGAAGAACAGGCGCGAGAAAGCCTCCTGGTCGGCGAGGGTCGTCAGGTTGCGCACCAGCTCCCGCAGGGTCGGCGGCGGGCGGAACAGCGAGATGCCCAGGCGGTCGGCGAAGTCCTGGACGTACTTGAACATCGCGTCGTAGCGCCGGGCCTCGCCGGGCGCGAAGGCGTCGAACTGGGCGGAAGTGCGGTCGCGGTCGCGCCAGGCGACGAACAGCCGCCCGTCGCCGAGCGGGTGGACCAGGGTCGGGTCCTGCGCGAGGAAGCGCAGGCCGTGGCGCTCGAGCTCCAGCTCGCGGGCGATCTTGGGCTCGAGCGAGCCGGGCGAGTTCGAGTAGGTGCAGGAATAGCCAGGCAGGAACTCGACCGTGCCGGCGGGCCCGCCGAGGCGCAGGCCCCGCTCCAGCACGAGGACGTCGAGGCCCGCGCCGGCGAGATAGGCGGCGCAGACGAGCCCGTTGTGCCCGCCGCCGACGACGATGACGTCGTGGGACGTCACCGCCGGTGGCCCTCGGTTGACAGCACGTCGCCCCCGTTCAGGGCACGAACTCGTTGGTGAAGTACTCGCCCGGCTTCTTGTCGCTCTTGATCTCGTCGACGCTCTTGAGCGTGGCGACCAGCTTCTCCCATTCCTGGTCGGTCTGCCGGCCCCAGTTGGCGTCCTTGGGCGACTGCGACAGCTCGAGCAGGCCGGTGAAGTAGTCGACGCATTGCTCCAGGCTGCCGGGGATCAGCACCTTGGCCTGGATGAACTGGCAGGCGGCCTTGGGGTCGGCGGCGGCGGTCGCGAAGCCGCGCTTGGTGGCGGCGAGGAACTTCCTCACCGCCTGCGGCTCGCGCTTGAGGAAGCCTTCGTTGGCGGCGAAGCCGAAGCCGAGCAGCGGCACGCCGTAATCCGCCAGCAGCAGCAGCGAGGGCTGCTTGCCCTGGCCGCGCACGATCGCGGCGTAGGCGTGGCTGTCGCCGCTGACGACGTCGACCGTGCCGTTCAAGAGCGCCGCGCGCTTGGCGGCGCCGTCGAGGCCGACGATGTTCAGCGCATCCTTCGGCATGTTGTTCATCTTGGTGAAGATGGCGAGGCTGAGCCCGTCCGACCCGCCGGGCGTGCTGCCGATCTTGATGCCCTTCAGCGACTGCGGCCCCTTGAGCTGCACCTTGTCCTTCATGCCGATGAAGGACGCCGACGAGCGGTGCTGGTAGACGGCCACGACCTTGAGCGGCACGCCCTTGGCGATCGCCTGCGCCGCGTTGGTGACGTTGATGTGGCCGATGTCGAAGCTGCCCTGGCCGACCACGACCGCGGTGGTGGCCGAGCCGCGGCCCTGCTCGATCTTCACCTCGAGCCCGGCGTCCTTGTAGTAGCCCTTGTCCTCGGCCATCAGGAACACGGTGTGATAGGGCAGCCAGCCCCAGTCGAGCAGCAGGTTGACCTTCTGCGCCTGGGCGGCGCCGGGCAGCGCGGCCGCCGCCAGGGCGGCCATCACGGCGATCGAAGTCTTCTTCATGGCGGATCCTCCCTTGTTCATGCTCCCAGAATCGTGCCCCGCTGGCTTGCGTGCCACGGGATGCTGAGCCGCTCGACCAGCTCGGCCAGGTACCAGATCGCGATGCCGAACACCGAGATGACGAACACGGCGGCAAACGCGAGCGGGGTTTCCAGGCTGCCGGTGGCCTGCAGCAGCATGTGGCCGAGGCCCTGGTTCGAGGCGACGAACTCGCCGATCACGGCGCCGACCGGGGCCAGCGTGGCGGATATCTTGATGCCGGCGAAGATGCTGGGCAGCGCCGCCGGGATGCGGATCTTCCACAGGCTTTGCAAGGGGCTCGCGCCCATCGAGCGCACCAGGGTCAGGAGATCGAGATCGGCCGACTTCAGTCCCGTCACCGTGTTGACGACGATCGGGAAGAAGGTGAACACGACCGTGAAGATGATCTCGCTGGTCAGGCCGAAGCCGATCCAGACGATGAACAGCGGCGCGACCACGACCTTGGGGATCGCGTGCGAGATGACCAGCCACGGATAGACCATGCGGTCGACGAGGCGCGAGGCGGTAATCGCCGCGCCGGCGACGACGCCGAGCACCAGCGCGATCAGGAAGCCCGAAGCGGCCGCGAAAGCGGTGAATCCCAGCTGGCGCATCAGCATGCCCCAGTATTCGACCATCACCTGGGCGACCAGCGTCGGCGCCGGCAGCAGATAGGGCGGCAGCTCCATCGCGCGCACCGCCAGCTCCCAGGCGATGAGGCCGCCGATGCCGCTGATGAGCGGCAGCGCGACGGCGCCGCCCGGCCGCGCGCGCCGCCTTGCCGCGGCCTTCGCCGTCGCAGCCAGGGGCCGCGCCTGGGTCACGTCGGCGCTCATCCGACCAGCACCCCGGCGCGCTCGAAATGCACGCGGATGCGGCGCGCGATGTCGACGAATTCCGGGTCCTCGCGCAGGCTGAGCCGGCGCGGGCGCGGGAAGGGGACCTCGATGTCGTCGAGCACGGTGCCCGGCCGCGCCGACATCACGACCACGCGGTCGGACAGGAAGACCGCCTCCTGGATGCTGTGGGTGATCAGCAGCGTGGTCACGCCCTGTCCCGCCTGCACGCCCTGCAGGATCACGTTCATCTGGTCGCGCGTCAGCGCGTCGAGCGCGCTGAACGGCTCGTCGAGGAACAGCATCGAGGGCCGGCACAGCATGGCGCGCGCGATGGCGACGCGCTGGCGCATGCCGCCCGAGAGCTCCCAGGGATAGCGGTCGGCGAACTCGGCCACGCCCAGCCGCTCGAGCAGGGCCTGGGCGCGTGCGCGGGCCGTCTGGCGGTCGGTGCGCTTGTTGAGCTCGGCCGGCAGCATCACGTTGTCGATCACGTTGCGCCAGTCGAGCAGCAGGTCGCGCTGGAAGACGATGCCGACGTCGGGGATCGGCGCGTTCACATCGCGGTCGGCGACGCGCACCGAGCCGCCGGTGGCGTCGTCGAGGCCGGCGATGATGCGCAGCAGGGTCGACTTGCCGCAGCCGCTGGGGCCGACCACGGCGAGGGTCTGGCCGGTCGGGATCGCCAGCGAGAGCGGCCCGAGCGCATGCACGTCGCCCTGGCCGGCGAAGTAGGTCTTCTCGACCTTGCTCAACGCGACCGCGTGCACGGGGAGCGCCCGCCCTAGCTCGCGGCCGCGGCCGGGCGCGGGGCGGCCGCGGCGTCGCCGAAGCTCTCGCGGAACAGGCGCAGGAAGTTGCCGCCCATCAGCATGGCGACCTCGGCCTCGGCGAAGCCGTGCCGCAGCAGGCCGGCGGTGATGTTGGGGAAGTCGGCCGGCGAGCGGAACCAGGCCTGCCAGCCTTCGTGCGGCGCGATCTTCATCTGCGCGGCCGGCGCCGTCTCGCGCGACCAGCGCGCGTAGCGCCACCAGTTGCGGACGGTCGGCGGATGGCCCGCACAGTAGTCGGTGCCGATGCCGACGGCGTCGATGCCGATCCGCTCCACGACCCAGGCGACCATGTCGCAGAACTGCTCGAGCGTGGTGTCGGTGCCGTGCTTGATCATGTTGCGGTTGGGGCTCAAGCCCAGCACGCCGCCGCGGCGCGCCAGCGCCTTGATCGCCTCGGTCGTCTTGAGGCGGCCGGCGCCGAAGGTGGGGCTGCCGACGTATTCGCGCGGGTTGGCGTGCGTGATCGAGACCGGCCGCGCCGACAGCTCGATCGCCTCGAGCGTCGTGCGCTCGCCGCAATGCGACAGGTCGATCAGGATGCCGAGCCGGTTCATCTCCTCGATCGCCTTGCGGCCGAAGCGCGACGAGATGCCGGAATCGTTGGCTTCCCAGTAGCCGCAGCCGATGTAGTTCTGCAGGTTGTAGGTGAGCTGCATGATGCGCACGCCGAGGTCGCGGAAGCTGCGGAACAGCTCGATGTCGTGCTCGACGGGGGCGGTGTTCTGGAAGCCGAACACGACCGCGGTGCGCCCCGAGGCGGCGATGCGCTCGATGTCGTCGGCGGTCGCCGCCTGCGCGACCAGGTCGGCGTTCTCCTCGAGCACGCGCTTGTAGCGGCCGATATAGGAAAACGTCTCCTCGGCGCCCTCCCAGATCGCCATGGTGGCATGCACGCAGCCGACGCCGCCGGCCTTCCATTCCTCGAACCAGCGCCGCTCGGGCGTCGGGATCTGCAGGGCGTCGATGATCAGCGGGGCGGTTCGGCTCATGCGCGCGGCTCCCGGGTCGATGGGGAAACGCCGCGGCGGTCGCCGGACGCGGCGCGTGTTCGCGCGCTGTTTGCCTTCCCCCTGCTGCAATTTCACTAGCCGATGCGGGCGCAGCCTGCAAACGTTTTCTGATATCGTTTGCAGACCGTCGCCGGCGCCGCGGCGCGCCGGCGCGGCGCCCGGGTCAGCCGGGCCGGCGCGGCCGGTTCTTCTGGATGATGGCGAGGATGATGAGGGCGAAGGTGACGAGGCGCGCGAGGTAGTAGAACGGCTCGGACTCGTCGGCCACGTGGCTCAGGGCCATCACCATGCGCGCGGCCGCGTCGAGCCCGAAGGCGATGGCGAACAGCAGGAAGAAACTGTCGCGCGTCTGCGTCCAGAAGCGCAGGAAGAACAGCGTGGCCACGCCGGAGGCCATCGCGACGGCGCCCATCAGGGCGGAACCGGGGATGGTGTTCATTCTGTATCCCAGATCAGGCCGTAGAGCAGCACGGCCATGGAAAGGAGCGCGACCGAAGCCCGCAGGGTCGACAGGTCGACCAGCGGCAGGACCAGCTTGTCGACCACCAGCAGGAAATTGTTGAGCGTGAGGCCGGCAAAGCACAGGCCGCTCCACAACAGCAGGCGGTAGCGACCGCGACGCCAAGCCTGCAGCAGCAGCCAGGTGCAGGTCAGCGCCGTCAGCGCGCAAAGGCTATAGATGAGGGCTGCCATCTAGCGGTCCCGTCTGAACTTGAACGCGTCGGCGAACTCGCGGATGCGGCGCGGCTTGCCGTGGATCAGATTGGTCACCGGGATCAGGTGCCGAGCATAGGCGTCGGCGAGGCGGTCGACCATCCGTCGCAGCTCCTCGGCCTGCCCCTCGTAGCGGAACTGGCCGCCCTTGTGGCTGACGAGACCGTCGGCCGATAGCCGCGTCAGCGCTTCGGACGCCGCCTGCTCGTCGATGTAGAGGCGCTTGGCCATCTGGGGGACATCCCATGACCGGCCTGCATTGCTGCGCAGCAGGAGCAGGGCTTCGAGCTGCGCCACCGAATCGATATGCCGCAGGACGAAGTCTCGCAGATCGTCGGGAATGATCGTTTCCGCCATCCGGCCCCTCGAACCCCTCCTTCGACCGGGTGCGGCATCTCCCGGGCGTGATCAATGTAGGGCAAGGCGGCGCGGTCGCGAACCCCCTCCGACGCGAAAACAGGGCTGCGGCAAGCGGAGAATTTCGCCCGGCCGGGCGGAACGTGCCGGCGTCCGGCGCGTTTACGTAAACCTGTATTGCGTCCGATCGGAAAAGCGGCTGAAGAGGCTGCTCGCCGCGACCACGAGGGCGACAGCGATCACGTGCATGGCGAGGTCGGGCACGGTGACGTCGAACGGGTGGAAGAACTGCAGCAGGAAGGCCGAGACCCCGGCGGCACCGAGGCCGCCGACGGCGGCCACGCGGCCGGGGGCCAGCGGGCAGGCGCGCCGCAGCATCAGCAGCAGGCTCAGGCCCAGGGGCAGGCCCACCGCGAGGATGAAGCGCAGGCAGACCAGGCTCTCGCCGACGGCCCAGCGCTCGGAGCCGAAGCGGATCCAGTCGGCCCAGCAGCCGTAGCCGCTGCCGGCGAGCCAGAGCGCGAGGCCGGGCAGGGGCAAGAGCGCCCAGGCGCCCGAACGGTCGGGCAGGCTCAGGTGGAAGGCCGCGATCACCGCCGTGATGCCGGCGGTGAGGGCCCCGGCCATCTCGAGCGCGAGGGAAGGGTTGCGCGCGCGCTCGGCAAACAGCGGCAGGTCGGCCAGGAACAGGACCGCGACCGTGGCGACCGCGGCGACCGCGACCAGCCACAGGCCGGCGCGTCGGCCGGGCGGGCCGAGGCGCCGGACCGGCCGCGCGTCCGCGACGAGGCGGTCGATGAGGCGCTCGGTGGGCTGGCGCCCTTGTGCTGGCGACGTGCTCATGCGCCGGTTCCTCCGAGTCGCGCCCTCAGCGCCTTGAGGGCGCGGTGGACGTTGACCTTGAGGGCGGCGACCGACTTGCCGCTCGCCCGCGATGCTTCCTTCAGCGACATCTCGCGCAGCTTCACGAGCTCGATGGCTTCCCTCTGGCCCGGCGGCAGGGCGGCGAGCGCGGGCCCGAGCTCGTCCGCCGCCGCGCCGGCCTCACTATCCCTGTTCGCCCGGGGATCGGCGAAGGTTGCATAGGCGCTGTCGTCCGCCACCTCGGCCTGGCCGATGCGGCCCAGGCGGCGCAGGGCGTCGATCGACCGGCGCCGCGTGATGGCGGCGAGCCAGTGGTCGAACGGGCGCGCGGGATCGTAGGTGTGGCGGACGCGGTGGACGGTCAGCAGCACGTCCTGCACGACGTCCTCGACGCGGTCGGGCGCGCGGTGCTGGCGGGCGGCGATGGCGCGGATGAAGGGCACGATCGCGACGAGCAGCCGGCGATAGGCGGCGGCGTCGCCGTCCTGCGCGGCCGCCATCCAGCCGGACCACTGGGCGGCTCTCACGGCGGTGTGATCGGCTCGTTCCACGCATCGCCCATGGATCTGGGTGCCGCCTGTAACCTATTCCGCCGCGCCGCGAACAAGCGGGGACAGGGGACGGAAATCGACGAAAGAGGACCGTTCCATCATATCGGGAGACGACTTGTATGCAAAAGGCTTCCGCCACTGCGGCGTTGCTGACGGTTTCGCTGGCGCTCGCCGCCGGCTTCGCCCAGGCGCCGGCCCAGGCGCAGGACAAGGGCAAGCAGGAGAAGTGCTACGGCATCGTCAAGGCCGGCAAGAACGACTGCCAGACCGCCCAGTCGAGCTGCGCCGGCACCTCGAAGAAAGACGCCCAGGCGGATGCCTGGATCTACGTCCCGGCCGGCACCTGCGCCAAGATTGTGGGCGCCGCCACCCAGCCGAAGAAGGGCTGACGGGCCCTTCTGCCCATCCGACCCTTCTGCGAGCCACGGGCCCGCCATGGCCGGGAACTTTGCGAGAACCATCCCGGCCATGGCGGCCCGGCGGCTGCCGCGGCTATGACATCGGCTGTCGGGCGGCCATCGCGATCCAAGCCGCGAGCGGATGCGACGCCCGGATCAGGCGCCCCGATCGGCCAGGACCGCTGGGGGCAGGGCGCGCCTCTGCAAGGACCGCAGCAACGCGTAGGCGCCGATGCCGAGCGAGGCGGCCATGAAGCCCGCGATCATGAGGATGCTATCCGCCATCGCATACGCCGCAACATAGGCAAGCATGTTGGGCGAGGTGGCGGTGAAGATCGCCGCCGCACCGACGGCAAGAACCTTGGGTGCATCGCCAAGCTCCTCGGTACGTGCCAAACCGATCAACATGATGAACGCGCCGACTCCGCCTGCGGCCACAAGCCATAGCCACGTCAGCGTGCGCGCCTGCGTAAAGGGCGTCGCCAGAACTTGGAGGCACAGCATCGGCCTGCTTGCGTAAAGCTGAAAGAAGCGGAGCGGCTGCGATTTCAATCTCTCGAAGTACACGTTGCGAAGAACGCGTTCATGCAGCGCGATCTTCGGGCCGAGGCCGGGCCAGGGCGACACATAGCCCGCGGGGGATGGTGACCAGCTGGGCCGGCCGTCCCATGGAATGAGGTGGATGCTGTCAAGATAGTCGCGCGCGATCCATGCGGTCGATCCGTCGCTCAGGCCCTCCGTCTTGATCGCATGGGAAGCCCTCGGGGTGATGGCATCCGGAGCGTTGAGGATCAGCCCAAGATGCACCGAGTGCCAGATGCCGTGATAGGGCATCACGTCGTCGGTCTTGTAGATCGGATGCAGCATCGCGCGGTTGTAGGCGGCGTTGGCGACCAACCCGAGCAGCAGGAATACGACCGGCCAACGCAATGTCCCGCGTAGCAGCGACCGCCATGACCGGGCGAGGGTCGCGACCGAGCGGGCCAGTTCCACGACGCCGCGCCCGGCGGCAACCCATGATCGCGGCCGAGACACGACGGAATGTGGCCACAGCTCGAGCACCGCAAGGGCGGCGGCGAGTACGGTAACAAATATGAACACCCAGGCGACGGAGCCGCGGACGCGCCAAGCCAGGATCAGGATCGCGAGTTGCAGCGCGGTCCCGGCGGCGACCGCCCAGGAGAGCTTTTTCCTCCACAGCAGCAGAAACGCAAAGTGCATCGCCGGTATGAGGCAGAGCGTCGAACTATGACGCATGCCCCAATAGGTCGGTATGGCGACCAGATCGAAGAAGTCCAGAAACTGTTCGACATAGTAGGCAAACAGCGTCGTGAGCACGACGGCCAGGGCAAAGGCCCGATCCTGAAAGGTCAGAATGAAAACCAGCGCGGCCAGGCTCACCAGCGTGAAATAGAAGTAGAACAGCGCCTCGATCTTCAGCCCGAAGAGGCCGAACGCGAGCGTTACGTAGTCGACCTCGCCCATATCATCGTAGAACGTCGTGATCAGAGAGCCATCGGCGAAGTACCCTGGGGTTTGCGGCCCAAGCGATGCCGCGGCGCGAATGCCGGCGTTCAGCAGCTCGCGGTCGTGAAAATTCACCTTTAGCTGCTCGAGGTTCGACCAACCAGAGGCATCGCGATTCCAATAGCTCTGGATCGTGTCGAAGACCTTCTTCAGCCCGACATAGCCAAGTCCGACCTTGTAGATGGAGTCCGAGAGCGAGATGGCGATCGCGGCCTGATCGCCCGGCCCGATCATGACCGCATGATCCATTCCGCGACGGACGGCCGAATGCATGGTCAGGCCGATGATGAGGCCTGCCAGCAGGAGCGCGACCAGGAGCCTGGAGCTGGCGAACCGCGTCAGATCGACCGACTTCGCTTGCGATTGATCGGGGGGCAAATTCCGCAGCTCCGTTGGGCGCAAAGAATGGACCGGGTTCCCGTCACTGCGTCGGCACCATATTGGTGGCGGACCGCAGCGTCAACGGTCGCACGGTGTCGCTATGACGCGCGCGACGCAGGCCGACGCGCGCCCGACTGCGCGCCTGCCGTCTGTCACGGCGTTCTTGACATCCGCGGCCTCTTCTCCCAAAAGAGGCCGCAAATGCATATTTCATCAATGCCGCTCCCGGCTTTGCGCGCAAAGCAGGCGGCGCCCATGCATTCACCGGTGCGGTCGACCGTTTGCGGGTTGCCGCTGGACCGTTGCTCGGTGGCCCCGCACCGAATTGCCGGCTGCCTGACCTGATGCGGGTTCGGTGGAACGGACGGAAGCCCGGCATCCGCCCACACTCCGGCACCTCATGTATTTCGCGGCAGTGACAGGTCGCCCCACGGGGGGATTCGCGCCTGCGCTGACGAGGACCGTGGCGGCGCTGCTGCTGGCTGCAGCGATTATCGGCCTGACGATGTCGTCCGCGATCCGACGCGGCATGGATCACGCTGTCGCCATTTCTCCAGACGAACAGGCGGCCATCGCGATTTCGCTCTCCCGGTCGCTCACGACGTTGAAGCTTGGCTATTTGGGGCTGAAACAGGTCTCCGACAAGCTGGGCGAGTATTGGAATCGAGACGCGCAAGGCTGGGATGACATCGAGAAGCTGAAATCGAACTACAGGGACGCCGCACTGATCAACGCCGGCCTCGAGGCGGCAGCCTCCCTCGGCATCCAGTCGCCGGGATATGTCAGCGACGGAACGCTGTTCGCCATGAACAGCAACGATATCGGGCAGGTCGACTACGTCACCTTGGCGTTTGCGCTGTTCGGTACCGGCATCGAGTCGCTCTTCTATCTGTATTTTTTTTTGGTGGGATTGAGCGCCTTCGTCTTCATCCTGACGTTTCGCGACAACATCTGCGCCCTCGTTATTCTGCTCGGCACGCTGTCCGCCTACTGCATCGAGCTTCAGCTCGGCGTGTTCGACCCCGTTGCGATGCCAAGCTATTTCGGCGTGAAGCACGGATCGACGATGTGCCTGGTCGCCTTCTGGCATTTCGTTTTCCTGCTGCTTACGAAACGCGAGCCGTCGCCGGCCGTGATCGTTGGTTCTGTCGTGCAACTTGGCATCCTGGTTCTGGCCTGGCGCATGCGCAGTGCGGTGACATGGGCTTTCCTGTTTCTGTTCGTGCAAGCCCTTGCGACCGCGCGACCGCGCGTGCGTCTGGCGCAATTCCGACATGTCCGCCTTTGGCCGCCGCGCATCGTCGGAATCGCGAAGAGTTTACGGCGATCGATTTGGATTGGCGCGAAGTCGTTCGTTCCGTTTGCCAATGCCACATTGCGCTGGCCTGTGGTGGTCCTGCTGGCTGGTTTGCTGGGCAGCGTTCTCTACGATCGGGCATCGTTGCACTTCGCCTACTCCACGGACGATATCATGCCGGGCCGCGGCGTCTGGACCGATGCGTATCTTGGGCTTGCCGCCTACGATTCCCGCGTTCTCAGCCCGCGGGTCGCTGCGGCCGTGAGAGCCCGCGGCCTCAGCGAGAATGTCCGATGGTGGGTCGCGCGCGACTACATGGATCGGACTCGCTTCGTTGCCTGGGACGGCAACCCGCATGGCTCGCAGGCGGCGCCGGGGATCGTGTCGGAATTTGCGGGAGTCGGCATCAAGGCGCCGCTGCAAGAACAGTACGCGCGCAGCGCGTTCATGGAAGCCGTCAAGCGCAGCCCGGTGCGCGTCCTGATCGTCTATCTGCTCAGGAAGCCCCTGCACGTGCTGATGTCGATGAAGGCGGCGATCGCCACGGCGGAGTCCAAGTTATGGCTCTTCCTGTCGCTTCTGGTCGCGTCGTGCGCGGTCGCGCTGGTGTCATTCCTTGGCCTGCGCGACCACCCTAGCGCGCGACGCGACGCGGTCTGGTTGAGCGGCGTGTCGGTCCTGGCCGCGGCCGCGCCCAGCCTCTGGTCCTATGCCAACCAGTCGACCATGGCCGACAGCATCCTGCTGCTGGCCGGTTTTCTGCCCATCGCGATCGGGATGGCGGCCGCGAAACACTTGCTACGCCGGATTGATGGGCCATGTCGCTAGACCTGCGTCAATGGTGTAAGAACCTCGTCGCCGGGCTCAAGATTCGGCGGCAGGGGAGGAAATGAATGCGCGCACTCTTGGCGCCGGTCTATCGCTTCCTCGAGCATGCCAACGGCTATGCGGTTGCACAGGTCCTGGCGAGGCCGACGACCGACAGGTTTCGCGAGTTGATCCGCCGGTGGGTGATGCTCGGGCGCAACGATAGGCTGCTCGATGTCGGGTGCGGCACGGGGAACTACCGCAGCAGCTTCCAGTGCGAATACTTCGGTGTCGATATCAATCCGGACTATATCAAGAAGGCGAGTTCGCATCTTGAAGGCCGGTTCATGACCATGGACTGCACGCGGCTCGCGTTCGAGGACGCCACATTCGATCATGTGGTCAGCCTGGCCACCCTGCATCACCTCGACGACAGCCAGGTCGCCGAAATGGCGCGCGAGGCGCTGCGCGTGTGCAAGCCCTCGGGTCGCGTTCATCTCATCGACGCCGTCCTGCCTCTGAGTCCGAATTTCGCATTAAAGACGATAGTTTTCAGGCTCGACCGCGGCAGTCATCCAAGGAAGCTCGAGCACTTGTGCGAGCTCGTTTCCAAGGTCGCACCGATCGCCGACCGCGACGTGATCAGCGGCCCGATGCATGACGTGACTTATATCGGCTTGGCAGGCCGGTATTAAAGCCGATCCGTCCCGTTGCGTCGCGGCAGCGGCCGACCGTCAGCTTCGCGTTCTCAAGCCGTAGCTGGCGCGATATTTCGCCCGCGCGATCAAATCGATCATGGCTGGCGGCAGGCACCGCGTCACCGCATAGCGAAACTTGAGCAGCGCCGGCATGTCGTCGCCCAGCGGACGTTCAGCCGGGACATGGGTGGATCGCAGCGCTTCCGACAGCGTTTCGATGCGGTCGCGGTGCACATAGATGAAGCAGTTGTACCGGTAGCAGGGGTGAATGCGTCGGTCGTGATGCACAAGCGGGCGGAGGTAGTCGAACACTTCGAATCCGCGCGCGGCGAACTTCCGGCGCCAGTATTCCCACGGCTGCTCGTTGATGTGGTGCTCGCCGCCCTGTCCCGGCACAGCGGCGGAAAAGAGGATGAGCGAGCCGTGCCGCACGAGATTGTCGACGAATGTTTCGGCGTGGTCCGCGGCGATATGTTCGGCCACTTCGAGGCTTTGCACCAGGTCGAAGGTCCGATCCATCGAGAACGCCTGCGACAAATCCTGGGCGCGGAACGCGGCAGACGGGATGACGAGGCGGGCCGGGTCGACGTAGGGGCCGTCGACGCCGAACACCTCGCCGGCTCCATGGTGCCGCCATCGCGCCAGCCATACGCCGCGACCGCAACCGACGTCCAGCACGCTTCGCGGCAGGTATTCGCGGGTCAGATGCGGAATCAGCACATCGGCCGATGCCGCGGCGGTGCGGTCGGCTGTCTCGAAGAACTGGTGGTCGTATACGTGCATATGGACCCGCGACCATCCGACCCCGGGGCGATCGGGGCTAGCCGTCCTTCCCGTTCGCCAGACCCTTCGTGGCCTTGCAGTAGATATGGGCGTCCTGCGGCCGCTTCATCCGGTTGCGCTCGATGCCCCTCTCCAGGAACAGCTCGACCCCGAACTTCAACTGATGGAAACCGGACTGGCGCAGCTCCTCCTCCAGCCTTGCCTGCCACCAGCCGGACTTGTGCTCATCGCCCGGCCAGCGCTGCCAACCGTAGAGGGTCGAAAACACGTGATCGATGGTGAAAGGGATGCTGCGCCCGGCGAAGTAGTCGACGACGTACCGGCACCAGACCGGAATGTCGGGAACGTCGAAATAGAAGGCGCCGCCCGGCGCCAGCATGCGATGCACGTTCTTGAACGTGTCGCGGACCTGCGCGTAAGTCATATGCTCGATCGAGCCGAGCGCCAGCGCCTCTTCCAGCGAGTTGTCCGGGAAGTCGATCTCCCAGGGCACACCGACGATGTCGACGCCCGGAAACGCATTCACGTCATTGTGGATGTAGCCCGGCGTGGGCGACTGCCCGCAACCGATCTCGAGCTTGCGAGAAATCAAATACAGCTCCCCTTTTCCAGAGCTTTGATGGCCAAGCAATGCCGCGATGTCAAGCACGCCGGGTCATGCCGGCGCGGGCGGGCGCTTGATGACCAGGGCGTGCCCGTTCACGTTGTAGACCACCAGCCGGTCGGGCTCGCCCCGCATCCGGTCGACCAGGCGCGTCACGCCGCTGCAGGAATAGAAGCCGTAGTCGTCGAACACGACGATGCCGCCCGGCACCAGCCGCGGCCAGATCCAGTCGAAGGTCTGGGCCGCCGACTCGTACACGTCGACATCGATGTGGCACAGGCGGAAGCGACGATCGGCGATGGCGGCGCCGGTATCGTCGGGAAACATGCCGGGGCGGATGTCGACGTTGTCCAGCGACAGGTTCTGCGCCAAGTCGCGCACCACAGCCGTGCTGGTGTCGGCGTGCTCGCCGCCGACATAGGCCGAGTCCTGGCCGCCGGCCTTCACGACGCCGGCGAAGGTATCGCACAGATGCACCCGTCCGCCGGCGCCGAGGTCGCGGCAGCGTCGGGCCATCAGGCAGCCCGTGCCGCCACGCCATACGCCGACCTCAAGGATGTCGCCGGGCTCGAGCGCGCCAAGCTGGCCGCAGAGCTGCCACAGCTCGTGGCAGCGATACTCGTCGACCAGCGTGTTGGCGCGGACGACGGCGAAAACCCGGCGGAAATCGGCATCCCCTTTCCAGGGCGTGTAGGATGACCGCGTGAAGATGCCGCCGTATTTCAGGTCGGCCAGGCCCGCCGTCGCGACGAGCCGGCGCAGCCGTGCGGCCGGCAGCAGCAAAGCGAGCGCCGGGACCCTGGCGACTGCCGCAAACAGCGTGATCGCGAGCGACCGCGCCAGCAACTGGCCGAGATTGGACGCGCTCATCTACGCACTTCGGGTCCCCGATTTTTGCCCTCAGCCGAAGCGCGGCCGGCCGTCGGGCCGCGCCGGTCCCGGCATTCGGCCGGGAAACTCGGCTATGGCGTAGATCGAGGTTCCATAGACCCGCTGCGGCATGATCCAGGTCTCCCGCCGGATCAGCCCGCCGAGCACCCGGTGCAGCATCGGCATGCTCGGCGCCTTGTTGCTCAGCGGGCGCGGTTTGCCGATGCGCAGAAGCGCATAGATGAGCGGGTACAGTAGCGCAAACCGATAGCGCCACCGGAGCAGCGTCGCGCCCGCATCGGCCAGCTCCTGCGCGAGCATCTCCTCATCGTAGCGCCGGAAATGGCCGAACTCCTCGTCGAAGTTCGACCACAGCTCGGCACGCGCCGGCACCGACACGATAAGCCAGCGACATGCCGGGAAAGCGTCGCGGATGTCGATGAGGAACCTCCGCGCATCCTCGATGTGCTCGATCACCTCCAACAAGAGGACGGCCTCGACGCCAGCGCGGAAGCTCGCCGGCAGGTTCCGGCAATCCGTCCCGGACCAGACGTATGTGCGCCGGTCCTCCGGGACGCCGACGGGCGACAACTCGACGCCGTAGCAGTCGCGTCCTTCCAAGCGGAGATGCTCGACCACCATGCCGCGTCCGCAACCGATCTCGAGCAGGCGCCCGATGCGCCCGCCTGCCCGGCGCTCGATCCACCGGATCATGTCGGACAAAATGCCATTGCGCGCGATGCACCAGAAGTGACGCTCGATGCCCTTCGGGTAGACCAGGTCGTATTGATCGCCCGTAAACGCCGTCGTGGTTTTCAGCGCGTTCGCCATCGCCTCGGCTACCCGCCCGACTTTACGACAAGAAAGAGGCCGAGCAGCGCCAGGGCGCAGCCGGCAAGCGAGCCGGCGGACAAGGTCTCGCCGAGGAAGACCGCCGAATAGAAGCTGATCAGCACGGCCTGCAATACCGTGAACGGGAAGACGCTGACGGCGCTGACCCGCGACAGAGAATAGAGCCCGGTCACCGCCGCGACCACGTAGCAGACGAAACCGAGGATGATCCAGACGTTGAGGAACTCGATGACCTGCGTATTGCCGCGGCCGCCGTAGCGGAACAGCACGAGACCCGCCGACGACGCGAGCGTCGAGACGATCAGCGACAGGATGACGATGGCGCTCACAGCCCTTGCTCCGACGCGAGACGCGCGAACTCGCGGATGCCGCCTTCCGAGCCGATCTCGTAGAATCGCTCCGCGACCTCGTAGCCCGCGAGGTCGCCGGCAAGACTGAGCCGATGGAGCACGTCGGCAAGGTCGACCCGGACGCCCGCCGGGATGCGTTCCGCGACCACGTCGCGCGAAATAACCGACAGGCCGTAGTCGATGTACTTCATGCGCCGTTTGACGCCGTCGTCCCCCTTCTTGTCGTACAGCGTAACCAGCGGCGCCTCGAACACGGCGTTGCTGGCATCCCATCGGTTCTCGTTGCGCATCACCGTCATCAGCGCCGGCTTCCCCGAGGCACGGAACGCATGCACCACGGGCGCGATCGATACCTGAAGATAGGAATCGCCGTAGAGGACGAGAAAACTCTCCGCCAGCAGCCCGGCGTCGAGCGCGACGCGCAGGGCGCCTCCGGTACCCTTCAAGTGCTCTCCCTCGTCTGCATATCGCACCTGCAGCCGGAACCGTGAACCGTCGCCGATCGCCCGACGGATCTGGTCGCCCAGGAATCCGATACAGTATACCACGTCGGAAACGCCCTGCCCGGCGAGCCACTCCAGCTGGTACGCGGCAAAGGGACGGTCATTGATCGCGATCAGGGTCTTCGGGATCTGCTCGGTCAGCGGCCAAAGGCGCGTGGCGAGACCACCGGCCAGGATCACGCATTGCATGTGCGTCTTATCCGCGCACGAGTGTGACCGAACCGTCGAAATCGAACCGGAACGGGACCTCGGTCAGTCCCTCGCCGGCCATGGCGGCGCGCAGCCGGGTGCGGTCGTGCGTATAGAACAGCAGGAATCCACCGCCGCCGGCGCCGACCATCTTGCCGCCGATCGCGCCGGCGGCGCGTCCGACCTCGTACCAGCGATCGATGTTGCCGCTCGACATGTTCCTGGAGCGCCGCTGCTTGGTCAGCCAGTGCTCGTGCATCAGCAGGGCGAACTTCTCGGTGTCGCCCTGCTCGAGGGCGCCCTTGATGCGCAGGCCGAGCTCCTTGACGAAGTGCAGGTTCTCGATCATGGCTGAGTCGCCGCCGGTCGTCCGCGTGACTTGGTCCGCCAGGATGTCGGTCGCCGCGCGCGAATAGCCGGTGAAGAAGAGCAGCAGGTTCTCCTCCAGGTCCGACAGGGTCTGCGGCGTCACGTTGAGGTGCGAGATCTTCACGCTGTCGTCGGGCAGGAACTCGAAGCAGGTAAGCCCGCCGCAGGAAGCGATGTACTGGTCCTGCTTGCCGATGGTCTGGCCGAGGATGTCGATCTCGATCCGGCAGGCCTCGCGCGCCACGTCCTCGGCGGTCACGTGGCGGCGCTGGAACGCGTAGAGCGCGCGGACGAGGCCGACGGTGAAGGTGCTCGACGAGCCGAGTCCGGTCCCCGCCGGGATGTCCGCAAGGCTGATGATCTCCAGCGAAGCCGGAAGCTCGTGCAGCCGCAGCGCCTCGCGCACGATCGGATGGCGGATCTCCGCGATCGTCTGCGCATGCTCGTACTGCGAATACTTGACCAGGTAGCCCGGGCTGAACGTCTTGTTGATGCCCACGAACACGTACTTGTCGATCGCGGCGGATATCAGCGCGCCGCCGAACTGCCGGTAGTAGGACGGCAGGTCGGTGCCGCCGCCCCCGATCGAGATGCGCAGCGGCGTCCGCGTGATGATCATAGGGTCGAGCGGACCGAGCCGTGCTCGTCGTCCTGCTCGCGCAGGCGATGGACGTTGTCCGGCAGTGCGGGGGGATTGAGGAAGTGATGGACAATGTATGGCGGGCGCTGCTTCACCTCGTCGTAGATCCGCCCGACATATTCGCCGAGGATGCCGATCGCGACGAGCTGCATTCCGCCGAGAAAAGCGAGCAGCACGATCAGCGTCGGAAGGCCCGCCGGATAATCCTCGCCGAGCGCGAGCTTCATGACGCCGACATAAAGACCGACCAGGAACGCCAGTCCGGCGATGACGATGCCCGTCATCAGCGTGGCGGTGAGAAGCGTGTTCGAGAATCCGATGACGCCGTTCAGCCCGATCTTGATGGAGCCGATGTAGCGGTGATAGTTGCTCGTACCGGCAGCGCGCGGCGTGCGGTCGAATTCGATGATCGCCTGGCGAAAGCCGACGAACGCGACAAGGCCGCGCAGAAAGCCGTTGCGCTCCTTCAGGCGGGACAGCTCGTCGATGACGCGGCGGTTCATGATGCGGAACTCGCCGGTATCGGGCGGGATCTCGATGTCGGCGAGCGCGTTGATCACGCGGTAGCCGACGAACGACATCAGGCGACGGATCAGCGGCTCGCCGGATTCCCGCCGCCGGCGCCGGGCCAGGACGACGTCGTAGCCTTCCTTGAGCTTGCGATGAAGCTCGCAGATCAGCTCCGGCGGGTCTTGCAGATCGACGTCGATCACCACGCAGGTGTCGCCGACGCAGTGATGGATGCCCGCCATGATCGCGCTCGGCTGGCCGAAGCGGCGGCTGAACTCGAGCATGCGAATCCGCGGATTGCGGGTCATCTCCTCGAGCAGGATCTCCTTCGTGCGGTCCGGCGACGGGTCGTAGCAGAAGAGGATTTCGTAGCTCCCGACCGCGTCGAGCGCGGGCTCCACGCGCTCGAGGAACATGCGGATGGTCTTTTCCTCCTTGTAGATCGGAACCACGAGCGAAATGGCGGGGATCTCGGCCGCGACGACGGCCGGAGCCCTGCCGGCGTGGGAACCGCCCGATGGCTGCGACGCCTGCGTCGCCGCGCCTGCTACGGAACCGTTTCCGGGCGTGGTCATCCAAATTGCCTGATGGTTCTTGGGACGTTGATTGCGGGTGCAATATGTGCCAGGACACGTGCGCGTGCAAAGCCTTTCGACACCCCGCCGACGTGCGTCCCGACGGGCTGGATGGGCCCCGCGACCGTCTGCCGACAGAGGCCCAGGGACGGCCGGACAGCGCGCAACCGCCGATTTCCCTCGCCTGCAGCCCGCACCGCAACCATCCCGCGTCCCTCGCCTTGCTGCGCCCGGGGCCAGCCGCTAGGGTCGCGGCGCCGATCCCGTTCAGGGGCCGGAGAGGACTTGCGGCCGCCCTGCGGCCCAGCCAGACGGAGGACACACCGATGACCGGAAGCAACGACGCCTCGCGGAGCAGCGGCGACAGCGAGCGCGGCGCGACGATCCAGTTCGCCAAGAAGACGACAATCGTCGCTGTCGCAGTCGTCCTGTCGCTGGTAATCGCGGTGGAATGGACGCTGGCGAGCCTGGACGAGTTCGTGAACCGCAACAGCGAGCGTGCCATCGGGCGCATCGAGCAGGCGATCCGCGGCAGTTCGCAGATCCTGGCCACCGAGATGCGGAACACGACGCAGATGATCGTCGCCGACCTCAGGGGCTCGGCCACAGGCACCCGGGTCGTAGCCAGGCTGGAGCGCGGCCTCGAGTGGATGGCCCATCCCGCCACGGAGCCGTCGCCGGAACGGCGGGAGAAATTGCTGTCGGCCATCCGCGTCGTGTCCGAGCGGTGGCGCCCGATGATCCTGGAGGCGTTCGCGATCATCGTTGGGGCCGACGGTGCCGACGCGGCGAAGCGTTGACCCGCCGGCTTGGCGGCGCTCGATCAGGTGGCGCCGGCTGCACCCTATGTATCGGCCGCGTCGCGCCACGCCCCGGCGATGATGTCGCGGGGAGGTGAAGCCTCTCTCAATCCGAAGAGCCAGACAATCTCAGCCGAATGAGATCGAGCTTCGTTGCTTGGTAAATCCCACTCTGGCATGCTCCGGCGCTTCTCACTGGTGTCTGGCGCGATGGGAATGATCTGGCTGAGGCGTTCGCTGGCCCTTGAGTCCGTTCATGTCGGTCGGCCGAACCTGGTTCCGTCGTTCGAAGCGGCGTCCGTGTCGCGGCGGCATGATCCGAGCGCGTCGCGATAGGCCCCGGTCTGCAATGGACAAGTAGGCGTTGTGTGGAGACTGCCGTGCCCAATGGCGTTTCGCTTAAGTCCGTCCTCGTCGTCGGGGGCGCCGGGTTCATTGGGAGCCATTTCGTCGATCATCTCCTGGCGCGGAACGAGGTTCGCCGGGTCACCGTCTACGACAACCTTTCATCCGGGCAGCTCTGGCATCTCGGCGATCATTTACAGGATCAGCGCGTCCGGATGGTTCGCGGCGACGTGAAGGACCTGCCGGCGCTGACGGCCACAACGGAAGGTCACGCGACCATCATCCACTTGGCGTCGAACCCGGACATCGCCCGCGCGCAGACCGACCCCACCATCGACTTCTATGAGGGTACGCTGCTCACGCAGAACGTCCTCGAGGCCATGCGCCAGACCGGCGCCCACACGATCCTCTACGCGTCCGGCAGCGGCGTCTATGGCGACCTTGGCACGATCGAGGCGAGGGAGGAGGATTCCACCGGCCTGCCGGTTTCCACCTATGGCGCCAGCAAGCTGGCCGGCGAAACGCTGATCAGCGCCTATTGCCACATGTTCGGCCTGCGCGGCCGCGCCTTTCGGTTTGGAAACGTCGTGGGCCGTCGGCAGACGCATGGGGTCGGGTACGACTTCCTGCGCCGGCTGCTCGCCGATCCGACCCGGCTGCGCATCCTCGGCGACGGCCGACAATCCAAGTCCTATATCCACGTGGACGACGTGATCGGTGCCGTGATGGCGGCGTGCCGGGACGGCGCAGCGCCGTTTCGGGCCTACAACGTCGCCACGGGCGATTACATCACCGTCACCGAAATCGCCGAGCTCGCCCTGAAGATCCTCGAGTTGCCGGCAGGCAGCGCGCGGTTCGAGTACACCGGCGGCGATCGCGGCTGGAAGGGCGACGTTCCGATCGTGCGCATCGCCACGGAGCGGATTCGCGCCATCGGCTGGCGCTGCGCTCGAACCTCGCGCCAAGCCATGGAAGCGGCCATGCGGGCAATGCTCGACGACCTTCGGTCCGGGCGCGGGGCTTGAAATCATACCGTCCAAGGCACTTGACAGCGGTGAGCCATCCTGACAGATCAGCCTGCGGAAGCGGTGGTCCAATCGACGTTTGCTTGCCGGTGGATGCCTTTCCGGTCCTCAGGCGATGCGCCTGACCTAAGTTCGCGATCCGACGCGATCGCAATGTCGCTCGCAGTGGGAGTAGCGTGATGGGGCTAGGTCCGCCCGTCATTGAGCTCTATCGTCAGCTGAAGCTGCAGGGTGCCTTCGATGGCATCACGAACGTGATGGAGCTGGGCTCTCAGGACTACTGGTGTCCCCAGGGGAATCTCGTCAAATCCCTGCTGCGGGCATTCGGGCGGTCCGACGCGCCTCCGGAGCTGCTGAACACGAGCAACACCCAGCAAAAGCCGGCACGCGTCCTTTATGAAGCGCTCGGCATCAAATACAACTGCGTCGACGTTGACGGGCGCTCAGGCACCCTGGTGCTCGACCTGAACTTCGATCCGGCCCCGCCGGAGCATGCCAACAAATATGGGTTGGTGACCAATCACGGCACGTCGGAGCACCTCCTGAACCAATATAACGTGTTCAAGATGATGCACGATTTCGCCGCGCCGGGCGGGATCATCGTCCATGCCGTGCCGTTCACGGTTCATCTCGAGCACGGGTTTTTCAATTATCAGCCCAACTTCTTCGAGTGCCTCGCCCGATACAATTCCTATGAGACGATCGGGCTCTGGGTCGGCCCCGATTGGCAGCTGGCGAGCTTCATCCCTTGGGACCCGCTTCTGCTCGACTTCCTGGCGATCAACTCTAAGACCACCCACCTGCTCGTCGTCGCGCATCGCAAGATGTACGACAAGCCGTTCTGCGTGCCCTTCCAGGAGCAGTACGAGAACATGGTGCCCGATGACGCGCGCGCGCGATACTCGATGGTGATCGACGGCGAGGTAATGGACGGCAAGCGGGTGAAGTACCTGACCAAGGATGCGATCCTGGCCAAGGAATACAAGACCCAGATCATGGGGCTGAACAACTGGATCGACGCATACAAGGGGCAGATCGAGGCATTGAAGCACGAACTCGCCGCCGCCAAGTATCAGCTCGACAAGGCCCGCTACGACCACAAGACCGAGATATCGATCCCTAAATTCTCGCTCCCGCCGCCGGGTATGGACCGCATCGGCGGCTGGGAGCTGGTGCAGGAATTGCGGCGGCGCGTCATGCGTCGGCTCCGGTTGAAGCTCGGGGGATAGTCCGGGCGATCCCGCGAGGCCGGGGGCGCTGGCGCAGCGGCGTGCGGTTTCGCGGCCAACTTGCGGTAGATCGGCGTCGGCGTCGGGGCAATTTTAGGGCGCGGCAAAGTTTCCGTTGCGACAGCGCCAGCGCGCTGAGGACTCGGCGCGCAAGCCGGGTCGAGACGGAGGGGCCTTCCTCCTGCCGGGCGGTGCGCGGCGTGGGTTTCATTGAACCGCGGATATTGGCGTGACTCTCGGTATCGGCAGTGTTACTAGGGGGTCCGGGGGGCGCGCAAGATTGCGGTCTGGGATCGAAGGCATGCGGGACAGGAACTGTTCGGCCCGCGCTGTAACTGGTCGTCGATGAATTCCGGATGAGCGAGTGCCCGTCGCGAATCGGTGCCCACGATGCATGCAGGCGAGCGCTCGACGGAGCAGCTGATGTCTTGCCCAGTACCGCCGAACCCTCAATGCCTCCCCCGTAGAACACCTGTCCATGGCGTCCGACGTTCAAGGTAGCAACCGCGCGGCTGAAATCGCTGGCGACGGGGCATCTGCTTACCGGCCTTCGCCCACCCCAGCGGCGGGTCCGATCCGTATCGTTTCCTATGCCTGGGGCGAGAAATATATCGAGGAGTTCCTGTCGGTAACGCTGCCGGCGCTGATGGCGCCCGGCAATCTGCCATGGGTAGCGGCCGAGTATCCTTGCGAATTGGTGCTACTGACGGAGGAGCGGTTCTTCGAGCGGGTGCTGGAAAAGCGCGCAATCCGGGAGCTTCGGGAGATCTGCGGTCTGAGGCTGATGGGGCTGGACGATCTGCTCGTCTCCCGCGATCGCTATGGCGTGGCGGTCACCTACAGCTTGCACCGGAGCTTCGCCGATCTCGGATCGGCAATGACCGATGCATGGCTCGTCTTTCTCAACGCCGACTTCGTTCTCGCCGACGGCAGTCTCAAGACTCTGCTCCGGCATCTCGCTGCGGGCGCTCGGATCGTCGCGTCGCCGAGCTACTGCGTGAATTCGACGCGGGCGCTGCCGGTACTGCAGGAGCGTATCGGCGCGAGCAACGGCAAGCTCTCCATGTCGCCGCGCGAAATGGCGAGGCTCATTCTCGAGCATCGGCACGCGACCATCCGCGCCAAGACTATCAACCAGCGCGACATGCATATTCGCTACATGGACCAGTTCTATTGGCTGGTCGACGACAACACGCTGCTGGGTCACCAGATGCCGATCGCGATCGTCGGCCTCAGGCCCGAACGCCATGTCGCGGAGCCGAATTCGTTTTGGGATCATGGGTTCATCAGGGAGCTGTGCCCGACGGCCGAAGTCACGGTGCTGGGAGACTCCGACGACTTTCTGATGCTCGAGCTTCGCGACAGCGAAGTCGCCCAGGATCAGATCGAAGTCGGGTGGCCGAAACCGCGCGAGATTGGCGAACGCATGATTGTATGGGTGACGCCGTATCAGAAAGACTTCGCGCACTATCCGTTGACGCTGCATGCGTCCGAGCTTCCTCCGGGCGTGCCCGCTGCGCGGCGGGAGCTCGAGAGCTTCGTCGACCAAGTTCTTTCCTATGCGCCCAGGGACCTGCCATCGCATCTTGGTCACCCGCAATGGGCCTTTCATTGGGGGCACTTCACCGAGGCCCGGCATGCCAGCCTATCCAAGCGGCTCGGTTTCCTTACGGAGACGAGGCGCCCGCCTGACTATCTGAGCGAAATCGACCGTATCTGGTGGCTGCTGGACGGCAAGCAGAAGGCGCGCGCCAAGCGCCTGTCGGACTTGCGCGCCACCATGGATCAGCAGATCAGCTTGCTGAACGGCGCGCTCGCGACCGACACGGACGAGATCAAGACGATCGGAAAGAGGCTGCTTGCGGACATCGTCGCCGCCAACGAAGCGCAGGAAATCAGGACGGTGACCCTGTTCGCTAACCTGCAGTTCGAGCCGCAGCAGCGCGATGTGCAGCCCAGGCTTGCTTCCACGCTGGCCGCGACAGCGCCGGGGGTGGTGCGCGCGGTCGAGGACTACGAGCAGCGGTATCTTGCCGCCCGCTCGCAGGTGGACCAGCATCGCGAGCACTTTCAGGCCGCTGTCCAGGTCGTCAGGTTCCACTACCAGCAACTGCTCGACTCGGCCGACCGGGAGACAAGCGCGGAGATAGCGGCCCTCAAGACCGAATACGAGCGGCTGTTCCAGTACCGCAGCGTCTCGGCGGCGATACCGATGGTGCAGGTGCGTCACGGCGTCGTTTCCTACGAGGACACGGTCGGCCGCTCTCGCATGGCTGGCTCACTTACACGGATATACCGGGCGATTTTCGGCAGGCTTCCGTACGGGACCATGATGAACCCGTACTGGGCGCCGCTGCAGAACCTGCTACGCGTCGTCGAGAGCGAGACCAAGCGCGGCGCCAAGGACGTGCTGATCGTCGGAACCAGCTCGGGCACCGGCGTCGTCGAGAGAGTGGCCGACCATCTTCCCGGCGTGCACGTCTGGGTGTCGTTCGCCGGCCTTACCTCGGGCAATTTTTCCAAGGCGTTCAACGAGCCGCCCAGCTTCGACCTGTGCATCTGCGACCTGACCCTGTCGGAGCTCTACCTGCTCCCCAACATCTACCGACACCTCGCACCGCTCATGCGCAGCGGTGGGGCCACGGTTGCTTTCCACCTCAACGCCGACGCGAGCCCGTTGGGAAACATCAACTCGCTCGTCGGGCAGATTCTGGTGCTCGAAGGTGTCGTCGCGAGTTTCCTGTATGCCGGGTCGCGGCTGTCGGCGGCCAGCATCAGAAGGTTTCGCAGCATGATCGGCGGGCAGCCGGCCAATCGGATGATCTGGCTCGCGCGCTTCGGGTTGCGGCTGCTCGAGGTCGCGCCCAGGGCGCTGATCGCGAATCTGGTCGAGAAGTATCGTTCGCCGGCGAGGCTGGCCAACGTTCCCGCCCAGTGCACGAGCGTCGTGGTCGTGCTGCGCCATGGAGCCGAATCAGAGGTCGAGTAGCCCTAGATGTCGAGTTCGGACAGGAACTGGTCGATCGGCCCGGCCAGCGGCGATGCCGAGCCGCGAAGCTGCCCCCGTGCCTCGATCAACAGCTTCTTGGCCTTCTCGAGCTGCTCGCGCCGCACCTGAGCCAATGCGAGCGCGTCGTTGCGCTCGCTGCGCAGCTGATGCGCAATACGCTGCGCGTTCTCGATCGCAAGCTGCTCCGACTTCTTCATGTCGACCCCTCCATCGAATGTCGGGCGTTACATGCCGGTGATCGGGATTTCGCCATGTGGCGGGTCGTAGGCCGCACGAATTTCCGCGACCAGCGCTTCGCGCGCCGATCGCGGGATTCCGTCGGCTTCTGGCATCTCGAGCATGTAGACGTCCAGAGCGCCTCCGGCAACGCGCTCCCATTCGGTCCGCGACGCGTGCTCGGCGAAGGCGACGTCGGTTCCGCCGGTCTCGCCCACGGCAATCAGCCGGAAGCTTGGGTTCCAAGGCTTGCCTTGCTTGCAGACGATCGCGAAGACACAGGCCGGGTGGTTCTTGCGGACCCGGGCGCGCACCAGCGGGAAAGGGCCGGTAAACAGTCGGCCACCGATCTTCAGGCTCATCGCACTCGACCTACGGCGGGGGGATTCTCGGCGCGTGTTCAGCGCACCTCGGATACGGCATCGAAGTCGTCATGCTCGCCGAGGCGGCCGAGCTTGCGGTCGCGCGCGCGTTCCGCCTCGCGCACGACCTTCCAGTAATTGTGATGCCAGGAGCGGTACTTCCAGTCGGGACACCCGGAGCACAGTTGGATGTCCTTGCCGCGGCCGGCCAGGTGCTTCTCGCGATAGAACGTGAAGCCTTCGCCGAGCCAGATGTCCCGGATGGACTCCGTGTTCACGTTACCCATCGATGTGTGCGCCGAGATGTCGTAGCCGCACACCATCACGTTGCCGCGGGAGTCGATGTTGAGGCGCTCGAAGATGAAGGGACAGGGCACCGTCTCGGTGTCGAGGTAGGGTGCCGGGTCGGCGGAGCGCGCGCCATCGAGCTCGGTGTTCACGCCCCAGGTCAGGAACTTGCGGCGGATCAGGTAGTCGATGCCGACGCCGGAAACCCAGTACTTTTCGACCGCGTCGATGTCGACGCCCTGCTGGTTGACCGCGGATGCCACGATCTTGGACGTGCTTCCCATCGACTTGCGCAACTCGAGCACGCGGCGCACGTTCCGGTTCAGCGTATCCCAGTCCAGCCCCTTGCGCACGCGGTCGTAGGTGACGGGATCGCAGGCATCGACCGAGAACTCGATCATGTCGACGCCAACCGAAAGGAGCGCGCGCGAGTTCTCTTCGTCGAACAGCGAGCCGTTGGTGATTAGCCCGATCTTGCAGCCGCGGCTCTTGGCGTGGACCAGCAACTCGGTCGCCTGCGGGTGCAGCATCGGCTCGCCGCCGCCGGAGATGCGCAGATAGGCGCCGTGCGGCCCCGATTCGTCGGCGATCTTCTTGAATGTCGCCGCTATGGCGCGTCACGGTATTCCTTGCGGATGTTCGAGTTCGTGTAGGGGCAGTGCGGGCACAACGCGTTGCAGGGATAGACGAATGACAGCACGAGCATCATCGGAAAGTCCCGCGCCTCGGGACGGATGCCGTAGTCCTGCCCTGCCGGCTGGTCCGTCGTCGTCGCCACGCTGCCCGGTGCCGTCGCCATCGATGCGTGCGCCTTCAGGCCGCGTCCGGCTGGCTGTCGGAATCTTTGTACCAGAACGGGCGTGTACCCTCGACCGTCTCCTTCTCGTACTCCGCGCCAGCCACCTGCCAGTCGCCGCAACCCTTGCAGATGTTGGGGATGTCGCGCCAGCGATGCTCGCGATGCGGCTTGCGCAGCCGCTCGCCGAGGATGCTCCACAGCTCCTTCACGGTCTTGTCGCGTACGTTGCCGGCCTTGAACAAACCCTCGTAGTCGACCGCGCAGGCGACGACGCTGCCGTCCTGGTGGATCGCCATCGTGTTGTTGCCCCAAGGGCAGGCGATGCGGAAATCGGTGTTGTGGTCGATCGTGTCGGTGCGCACCGTGCCGGTGGCGGTCCATTCCAGCATCGGGCGGATCTTCACCTCGGCGCCGCGCGCCTTCCAGTGCTCGAAATAGGCGTCGGCCTCGTGCGCGTTTTCCTTCATCACGGAGAACTGCGCGATGATCACCGGGTACCTCTGATTTCGCTCCAGGCGGCGCCGGCACAGCTCCTCGACCGCCGGGTACACCTCGTCCCACTTCGCCTTGGCGCGGATCTTCTCGAAGGTCGGCTTGGTCAGCCCGTCGAGGCTCAGGATGAAGCGCTTAAGCGGCGACGCGAGGATCTTGTCGATGTTGTCGTTGCGGTCCAGCAGCGTGCCGTTGGAGTTCAGCACCAGGTTGCGGCAGCCGACCTTGTCGGCATGGTCGAGCCGGTCCCACAGCTCGTCGCCCAGGATGAAGGACTCGCCGTAGAAAGTCGGCCAGATCTCGCACATCGGGTGCTCGCGGCCTGCTTCCTCGACGACCTTGTCCCACAACGCGCGGTCCATGTGCTTCTGCGGCCGCAGCATCTCGCGATGCGAGCAGTGGATGCATTTGAGGTTGCAGTACGATGTGTTCTCCACCACCATTTGGGGCGGGAAGGGATGCTCGATCAGCTTCGACTCGATGTCCTTCAGCCGGGCCCGCCGCGTCTCGCTCTCCAGGTGTTTCTTCAGTCCCGTTACATCGGAGACCGCCATGTAACCCTCGCGTTCCGCCGTGTGATGGCTGGCCAACCGCTTGAAAGATCACAATTCTTGGCTAGTTTTAGGACCCGAGAACACTAGTTGCCGGGCTCTCCCAAGTCAAGAAAAGACGGCCGGAGCCCGGCTGCGCGCGCCGGGCCGCGAGGCTGCTCAGTGAAGTTCCGTCTTGCCTTCCGCGGTCGTGATGGGGATGGTGCGCATCCACAGCTGTTTCTCCCACCACGCGCGGTTCCGCGCGTACCATTCGGCCGTCGCGGACAGGCCGTCTGACCATGGCACGCGGGCTTCCCAGCCAAGCACGCGCTTGATTTTCGAGGCGTCACCGGTGTGCCGGAAGACCTGACCGGGCCGCTCGCCGCGAAACTGAATGCTCGTCTCCGGCGCCTTCATCAGCCGGCAGACGTCGCCGGCGATATCGAGGATGGCCCGGTCCTGCCCGCTCGCGACATTGAACACCTCGCCCTCGACCCGCTCGGCCGGCGCGTGCAGCAGCATGTCGATGGCACGGCAGGTATCGTCGACATGGATGAAGTCGCGCGCGGCCTTGCCGTTTCCATGCACAAAGAGCGGCTCCGACAGAATCGCGCTGGTGATGAAACGCGGGACCACCTTCTCCAGATGCTGTCGCGGTCCGTAATTGTTGAAGGGGCGCACGATCACCGCCGGGATGCGGTAGGTCGCCCAATAGGAATATACCAGCCGGTCGGCGCCGCACTTCGCGCTGGCGTAGGGGCTCATCGGATTGAGCGCGTGCTCCTCGGTCATGATGCCGTCGCGCGCCGTGCCGTAGACCTCGGACGTGGAGACGTGGACGAATCTGCGTATGCGTCTGCGCGCCTTCAGGACGGCGTTGGCGACGGTATGCGTGCCGATCACGTCCGTGATGAAGAACAGCTGATTGTCGAAGATCGATCGCGTGACATGCGTCTCGGCGGCGAAGTGCACGACGTAGTCGGCGTCGGCGACGAGCGTCGCCAAAAGCTCGGCATTGCACACGTTGCCATACCAGAACTTCCGATCGGGATCGTTCCCGGAAAGGAACTTCTGCGGCAGGCTCTCCACCGACCCCGCATAGGTCAACGCATCGACGACAACGATGCGGTAGTCGGGATATCGCTCGGCGATGTGGTGGACGAAATTCGATCCGATGAACCCGGCGCCCCCAGTGATCAGGATTGTCGAGCCCATCTCTTGCAGGTCCTCCAAGGCCGCCGCCGGCCGAATCGCGGCCGGCACTGTTAGCCTCGTACTTGGACATATGTAAAGAGCAAATACGGAACGGGACCGGGCCGTGCGATCCGGTCGCAGGGCGTGTGCAGGGGCGGGAAGGGCGCGGGGCTGGTTCGTCGGGCGCAGTCATGGTAACGGGCGGGCATGCGTGGCGCCTGGCGACCCAGTCCCGTTGGCCGACCCGCGGAGGGCGTCTCCGCGCGGGTAGGGCGGCCGTGACCACCGTCGTCGTCCTGCAGCCGGGATACCTGCCGTGGCTGGGCTTCTTCGACCAGATGCGTCGCGCGGACGTGTTCGTCTATTACGACGACGTGGCCTTCGACAAGCACGGCTGGCGCAATCGCAATCGGATCAAGTCGCCCCAAGGCCCGGTCTGGCTGACCGTGCCGGTCCTGCATCGCGCGCGTTTCGGGCAGGCGCTCGACGAGGTCGAAATCGACAATCGCCGCCCTTGGGCGCGCAAGCACGTCGCGACCATTCGCCAGCTCTATGCCCGCGCGCCGTATCTCGACCGCTACCTGCCCGAGCTGGAGGAACTGCTGTCGCGTTCCTGGCACGGGCTGGTCGAGCTCGACATCGCCGTGGCGCAGCTCCTGGCGGGCTGGCTGGGGCTGCAGCGGCGGCTGTACCGCGCCTCGACGCTCGGCATCCCCGGCAAGCGCAGCCAGCGGCTGCTGGACATCTGCCGGCATTTTCGGGCCGACCGGTACTTGAGCGGCAACGCCGCCAAGGCCTATCTGGACACGGCGACGTTCCAGGCGGCCGGCATCACCGTGGCGTGGCAGGACTACGCCCATCCGGTGTATCCGCAGCAGCATGGGGCGTTCGAGCCCTATCTCTCGGTGCTCGATCTGCTCCTCAATGTCGGCGGCGAGAGCCTGGACGTGATCGCCTCGAGTCATGCCGCGGCGGCGGGTGCGCCATGACCGCGCGAAACTGGCTCATCCTCGCGGTCAAGCTCGCCATCGCCGTCGCCCTTCTGTTCGTGCTCGTCCGGTATGGGGTGATCGACATCAGGGCCCTGGCGCGCATCGGCGACGCGCCCTGGCTGTTCGCGGCGCCGATCGCCCTGGCCGGCGCGACCTTCGTGATGGGGGCCCTGCGCATCCGCCTGCTGCTTTCGATGCTGGGCATCCCGGTGCCGCTCTTGGCCCTGGTCAACTTCACGTCGGTCGCCGTCTTCGCCAACCTGATGCTGCCCAGCATCATGGTCAACGATGCCGTGCGCTTCTTCTACATCCGCCGCCATGTTCGCGGCCAGGGCAGCCTCGTGGGCGTATGCGTGCTGGTCGACCGCGTCCTGAGCATGACAGGGCTGCTGCTCGTCGTGTCCGGCGGATTGCTGCTCTTCCCGGACCGATTAAGCGCGGAGCCGCTGCTGCGAGCCGCGCTCGCGGTGGCGCTCGCTTCCCTTGCCGCCATCGTCTTCGGTTTCTGCCTCCTTTCCCTCGCGCCGCTGTCGATGCGCGTCGTCCTGCTGCGCGGCCTTTCGCTGCTCGGCCGCTGGGGCCATGCGCTGGTCAGCATCGGCCAGGCGTTGCGCGCCCTGGGCCGCGACCCGCGCTATCTGCCGCTGGCGCTGTTCTATGCGCTCGTGAACCAGCTGCTACCTTCGCTCGCGATCGTCGTCATCGCGACCGTGCTGGTGCCCGTAGCCGCGCCGCCGCTGGCCGTCGGTGTCGCCACGCCGGTCGCCGTCATCGTCGGCATGCTGCCGATCACGCCGGGCGGGATTGGCGTCGGCGAAGCCGCCTTCGATCATGTGTGCAAGCTGTTGACGCCCGGCACCGTCGAGTCGTTCGGCGCGGTGTTCCTGGCCTATCGCCTGGCGGGGATCGCGGCCTCGCTCTATGGCGGCGCGGTGTGGATCAGCCAGGCAAGGCGGTCCACGGACCCGGGTTCACAGGACGCCGAGCGGTCGCCATGACCTCGCGCAGCATCTCGCAGACATAGTCGACCGCCTTCTCGTCCATCGTCGGATAGAACGGCAGCGACAGGCACCGCTCGCCGAACCACTCGGCCTGCGGCAAGCGGCCGGCTTGATGGCCGAACGTCTGCGAGAAGTACGTCGTCAGGTGAACCGGGCGGTAGTTCACGACCGTCTCGACACCGCGCGCGCGCAGCGCCGCGATCACCTCGTCGCGATTCTCGACGAGGACCGGCAGCAGGTGTCGCGCGTGGATCGACGCCGGCCGGGCCGGCACCTGGATCAGGCCGTCGATGCCTTCGAGGCCGCGCGCGTAGCGCCCGGCGAGCGCTTCGCGCCGGGCCAGCTTGCCCGCGAGCCGCTCGAACTGGGGCAGCAGGATCGCCGCCTCGATGTTGCTCATGTTGTACTTCCAGCCGAATACCGGCATGTCCCAGTGCTTGTAGCCCTCGCGGTGCCGGTCGACGGAGGTCTTGTCCATGCCGTGGTGCCTGAGCAGCCGCAGCGCGAAATAGAGCTTCTCGTCGTTGACGGTGACGGCGCCACCCTCGCCGCAGGTGAGGTTCTTGGTGGCGAAGAAGCTGAAGGCGGCGGCATCGGAAAGCTGGCCGGGACGCACGCCGTCGCGGGCGCCTTCCACGCAGTGGGCGCAGTCCTCGACCAGGCGCAACGCGTGCTTGTCGGCGATCGCGCGCAGGGCCCGCATGTCGCACATCTGTCCGAACAGGTGGACCGGCAGGATGGCGCGCGTGCGCGGCGTGATGGCGGCTTCGACCAGGCTGGCGTCGATGTTGCCGGTGTCGCGCTCGACGTCGACGAACACCGGCTTGGCGCCGGCCTGCACGATCGCCGTCGCCGTCGCGATGAAGGTCATGGGCGTGGTGATGACCTCGTCACCCCGGCCGACGCCGAGCGCCTCGAGCGCGATATGCATGCCGCCGGTGCAGCTGGTGACGCCGATGGCGTGCCTGGCCCCGAGCAGCGCGG
>JAKLKW010000031.1 GCA_023150455.1 Alphaproteobacteria bacterium
CTTGCCGCCGCTTGCGTCGATCAGCGTGAGCTTGCCGTCGAGCTTGAGGGGCCCGCGCTGGCCGCCAAGCGTCGCGACCGCCTCGATCTCCTCGGCGCGGCCGCCGGCGCCGCTGCGGCGGTCGAGGAAGCTCGCCGCCGCGCGAACGACGCGGATGCGCTCGAGCTTCAGCTTGGGGGTGCCGAAGTCCCAGTTGATGCGTCCGTCCGGCAGGATCTCGAGCGCCGCGGAAACCCGATCCAGCACCAGCTCTTCCGCCACCAGCTCGCCCTTGATGAGCGGCAACAGGCGCAGGCGCGCGCTGAGCTCGCCCACGGTCGCGAGCTGCGGCGCCGCGCCGCCGGGGATGTTCGAGATGTGCAGGTCGCCGAGGACGAGGGCCGGCACCGGCAGCAGCGCCAGGGAAACCGCCCCGCGCGCCGCGACCGGCCGCTCCAGCGCCGCCGCCAGCGTCGCTTCCGCCTGGGCGCGGTAGCGGCCCATGTCGATGAAGGACGGCGCCAGCCACAGCCCGGCCACGACCAGCATGACGACGCCGAGCGCGGCGCCCAGCGCCAGCATGGATTTGCGCATCGTCGAAGTCCCCCTGCGCGCGATTGTGCCGCAGGCACGGCCGCGGGCAAGCTGGAATCGTCCAGGTTCCGGGACAAAAAGCCTTTACTTGCAGGAGGAAGGGCGTATATCGGGCGCAGAAGTCGCACCGCGCACGTGCCCCTGGCCCGTTGGGTTATGCAACGACGTACCGCGTGCTTCCCGTGCTCGGCCGCGCCCCGGCCGGCGCCCAAGAGGAGGTTACGATGTTTGTTGTTGTCCTCGGCGGGGCCATGCCCTGCGTTCCCGACATCCCTGACCGCCGCAACCGCCGCGCCGCGCCCGCCTGCGCACGCTGAAGACGCCCGTCTCCGGCAGAATTCCCGAACCCGTTGCGGCGGAGCCAGCGATGAACCGCAAGATTGCCCGTTTCCTCGACGAGCACCGGCCGGCGACGCCGTGCCTGGTGTTCGACCTCGACACGGTCGAGCAGAAATACCGCGAGATGGCCAAAGCGATGCCCGAGGCGCGCATCTACTACGCCGTCAAGGCCAACCCGGCGCCGGAGGTCCTGAAGCTGCTGGCGCGGCTGGGCTCCGCCTTCGACGTGGCGAGCCTGGCGGAGGTCGATCTGTGCCTGGCGGCCGGGGTCGACGCGCGGGATCTCTCCTACGGCAACACGATCAAGAAGGAACGCGACGTCGCCGCCGCCTTCGCGCGCGGCGTCTCGCTGTTCGCCTTCGACAGCCAGGAGGAGCTGGAGAAGATCGCCCGCGCCGCCCCGGGCGCGCGCGTGTTCTGCCGCCTGCTCGCCGGCTCCGAGGGCGCGGAATGGCCGCTGTCGCGCAAGTTCGGCTGCGACTACGCCATGGCGCTGAGCCTGATGCTGAAGGCGCCGGCGCTCGGCGTGGTGCCGTTCGGCCTGTCCTTCCATGTCGGCTCGCAGCAATGCGATCCGAAGCGCTGGGACGAGGCCGTCGCCGAGAGCGCGCGCCTGTTCCGGGAGCTCGAGGCCGCGGGCATCGAGCTCGGCATGCTCAATCTCGGCGGCGGCTTCCCCGCGCGCTACCGCAAGCGCGTGCCGCCGGTCGCGCGCTACGTCGAGGAGATCCGCGCGGCGCTGCGCCGCCATTTCGGCAACCGGGCGCCCGAGCAGCTGATCCTGGAGCCCGGCCGCGGCCTCGTCGGCGAGGCGGGCGTGATCCACAGCGAGGTCGTGCTGATCGCACGCAAGTCCGCCCGCGACGACAAGCGCTGGGTATATCTCGACATCGGCCGGTTCGGCGGCCTTGCGGAGACGATGGACGAGATGATCCAGTATCCGGTCGTCGCCCCGCGCGAAGGCGGGCCGACCGGCAAGGTCGTCCTGTCCGGCCCGACCTGCGACAGCGTCGACGTGCTGTACGAGAAGGCCGACTACCGGCTGCCGCTCGACCTCAAGACGGGCGACCGCCTGACGTTCCTAAGCGCCGGTGCCTACACCACGACCTATGCCTCGGTCGGCTTCAACGGCTTTCCCCCGCTGGCCGAGCACTACATCTGACGCCACGATCCATCCCCTTCGTTCGCCGCGGCGCATGACCTCGAGCCCGTCGGACCCGCTCCAGCAGGCCGTCGCCGCCTATCGCGCCGGCGATCTCGCCGAGGCCGAGCGCCTGTGCCGCGCGATCGAGCTGGCCAGGCCCGCCGATCCCGGCGCGCTGCAGCTGCTCGGCGTCATCGCCGCGCGACAGCGCCGGTTCGAGGAGGCGCGCCAGCGCTTCGAGCAGGTGCTGGCGATCGACCCGCGCGCCGCGCCGACGCATCTCAACCTCGGCAACGCCCTCGCCGCGCTCGGCCGGCGCGAGGAGGCGCTGGCCAGCTATGAACGCGCGGCGTCGATCAAGCCCGACTACGCCGAGGCGCACTACGCCCATGCCAATGCGCTGCTGGCGCTGGGGCGCGTGGAGGAATCGCTCGGCTCGTTCCAGCGCGCGCTCACGCTCCGGCCGGACTATCCCGAGGCCCTGAACAATTTCGGCAGCGCCTGGAGCGAGCTCAGGCGCTTCGAGGAGGCGCTGATCTGCTTCGATCGCGCGCTGGCGCTGAAGCCGGATTATCTCGACGCGCTGAACAACCGCGGCAACGCGCTCGTTTCGCTCGGCCGCTTCGCGGACGCCCTCGCCAGCTACGACCGGGCGCTGGCCGCGAACCCGCTGCACGCCGAGCTCCTGAACCACCGCGGCAACGCGCTGCGCATGATGAAGCGCTTCGACGAGGCGCTGGTGTGTTTCGACCGCGCGCTGGCCGTCAAGCCGGATCTTGCCGATGCGTGGAACAACCGCGGCGTCGCGCTGCAGGAGCTCGGCCGCTACGCCGAATCGCTCGCGAGCTTCGACCGGGCGCTGACCATGGCGCGCCGTCATGCCGGCACGTTCAGCAACCGCGGCGGCGTGCTGCTGGCGATGGGGCGGGTCGAGCACGCGCTGGCGAGCCTCCAGCAGGCGCTCGAGATCAGGCCCGACCATGTCGAGGCCATCAACAATCGCGGCATGGCGCTGCTGCGCCTGGGCCGGTTCGAGGAGGCTGCGGCGGACTTCGCCCGGGTGCTCGAGCTGGCGCCGGAGCACGACGACACGCCGGGATTCCTGCTGCACGCGCGGCTGCACGGCTGCGACTGGCGCGACTACGACCGGCAGCGCGAGCGGATCGTGGCCGACCTCCGGCGCGGCAAGCGCAGCGCCCAGCCGTTCACGATCCTGGGCGTGCTGGAATCGCCGGACGACCAGCGCCGCTGCGCGGCGCTGTGGGCGGCCGACAAGTGCCCGCCGGCGCCGGCCCCGCTCTGGCGCGGGCGGCCGAAGCCCCATGACCGGATCCGCGTCGCCTATCTCTCCGCCGATTTCCGCGAGCACGCCGTCGCCTACCTGCTCGCGGGCCTGTTCGAGCGGCACGACCGGGAGCGCTTCGAGGTGACGGCGATCTCGTTCGGCCCGCCGGGGGACGGAGCGATGCGCGCGCGGCTCGAGCGCGGCTTCGAGCATTTCCTCGACGTGCGCGGCAAGAGCGACCGCGCGATCGCCGAGCTGGTCGCCGAGCGCGAGACCGACATCGCCGTCGATCTGATGGGCTTCACCGCCGACTCCCGGCCCGCGATCCTCGCCCAGCGCGCGGCGCCGATCCAGGTGAACTACCTGGGCTATCCGGCGACGCTCGGCACGTCGTTCCACGACTACATCGTCGCCGATCCCTTCGTGATCCCCGCGTCCCAGGCGGCGCGCTACAGCGAGCGCATCGCGTGGCTGCCCGACACCTACCAGGGCACCGACGGCGCGCGTGCGCTGCCGGGTCCCGCACCGGGGCGAGCCGAGCTCGGCCTGCCCGAGGACGGCGTCGTGTTCTGCTCGTTCAACAGCAACCACAAGTTCACGCCGGCGATGTTCGCCGCGTGGATGCGCCTGCTCCGCGCCGTCGACGGCAGCGTGCTGTGGCTGCTCGCCGCCACCGCCGCGGTCGAGGCCAATCTGCGGCGCGAGGCCGAGGCGCGCGGCGTGGCGCCGGACCGGCTCGTCTTCGCCCCGCGCATCGACTACGCGCCGTACCTGGCGCGCTATGGGGCCGCGGACCTGTTCCTGGACACGGCGCCGTTCAACGCGGGCACGACGGCCAGCGACGCGCTATGGGCCGGGCTGCCCGTTCTGACGCTCGCCGGGGAGGCGTTTCCCGCGCGCATGGCGGGCAGCCTGCTGCACGCGGTCGGCCTGCCGGAGCTCGTGACCGCGTCGCCGGCGGAATACGAGGCCTTGGCGCTGTGTCTGGGCCGCGACCGGGCCGCGCTGGCGGAGCTCCGCGTCCGGCTCGCCCGCAACCGGGCGACCCATGCGCTGTTCGATACCGACCGCTTCCGCCGGCATCTGGAGGCAGCCTACGCGGCGATGTGGGAGCGCTTCGCCGGCGGCGGCGCGCCGGCCAGCTTTGCCGTCGCGCCAGTCCCGCGTTCCTGACGCCGTCCGCGGAAAAGAAAACCGGGCCGCGAGATCCGCGGCCCGGTGGTGGAATTTATTGCAGGAGTTGGACGAAAAATTCTGGCGTGGCCCGGTCAGGTGATCAGGTTGCCGCCATCGGTGAAGTCGGCCAGGAAGGCGCCGTTCACCCGGACGCTGCTGAAGGCGAAGATCGACTGGTCGGTGTCGAACAGCACGAAGCCCGCGCCCTGCGTGGCGAACGACATCGCCGTGGCGAAGTCGGCGAACACGCCGGTGAAGTCGAGGTCGTCGAACACCTTGCTGAAGTCGGTGACCACGTCGTGCCCGGCGAGCGGGCCGGCCGAGTCGAAGATGATGGTGTCGGAGCCGGCGCCGGCGGTGATCGTGTCGTTGCCGTCGCCGCCGTTCAGCGTGTCGTTGCCCAGGCCGCCGGTGATCGTGTCGTTGCCGGCTTCGCCGAAGATGACGTCGCGGTCGGCCTCGCCGTTCAGCACGTCGTTGCCGTCGCCGCCCAGGATATAGTCGTTGCCGCCGCCGCCGAAGACCGTGTCGCGGCCGTCGCCGAGCGCCGGGCCGGCGTCGATGTAGTCGTCGCCCTCGTTGCCGTAGATCAGGTCGTTGCCCAACCCGCCGAACAGCGAGTCGATGCCGGTGCCGCCGTACAGCGAATCGTTGCCGTCATCGCCCTCGATGTAGTCGAGGCCGTCGCCGCCGCGGATGACGTCGTTGCCGCTCCCGCCGAACAGCATGTCGTCGCCGAAGTCGCCCTGGATCAGGTCGTTGCCGTCGCCGCCATAGACCTCGTCGTTGCCCAGGCCGCCGAACAGCGAGTCGTTGCCGGCATCGCCGAAGATCAGGTCGTTGCCGTTGTAGCCGTACACCGTGTCCTGGCCGATGCCGCCGTCGAGGACATCGTCGCCGAGGCCGCCGTTCAGCTTGTCGTTGCCTTCGTCGCCGAAAAGGATGTCGTTGCCCGAGCCGCCGTTGATCGTGTCGTTGCCCAGGCCGCCGCTGACGATGTCGACGCGGGTCCCGAACGACGCGTCGGCCGCCGGCCCGGTGCCGCCCAGCGTGGTGCCGTTGTAGACGTCGTTGCCGGCGCCCAGCAGCGCCGTCACGCTCGTGTACTTGCCGGCGACGGTGACGGTGTCGGCGCCGCCCATCGCGTCGATGTAGTAGTCGTTCGTCAGAAGCAGAGAGTTGACCGAGATCGTGTTGGCCGCAGCCGTCCCGGTGATCGTGATAGTCATCGTCCTTCTCCTCCAACCGGACGGAAGGTCTACCTGACTACCCGCTGCCGGACCTGCGCCCCCGGATACCTTTCCAGGGGACGTTTGAAGTGACTATAGCGAACAGCTTCGCGTTTGACCAGCGGATTCCGATAGTTTGTCGAAATTTCTTGATTCATTTCGGCGAAAAGCGGTTCGCGTTTACCAAGATACCGCTTGCGAAATCAATGCGTTAGGATTTTTCGCCTCTCGCGTTAGCGGCTAGTCCCCGGGCAACGCGGTCTATCACCGCCGGCCAATCGCCTGCTCTATTTTGGCGAAACAGGCGGGCCGATGCATACCATGGACTCTCCGTTCGGTCCACCAGCCAGCGCCAGTCCGAGCCCAGCGGCAGCATGATCCAGACGGGTTTGCCGAGCGCGCCCGCCAGGTGGGCGACCGCCGTGTCGACGCTGATCAGCAGATCGAGCGCCTGCACGCAGGCTGCGGTATCGGCGAAGTCGCGCAGCTCGTTCCCCAGCGGCTCGACCGCCCGCATGTCCGGCGGCGCGGCGTCGGCTCCGACCTGCAGCGAATGGAAGGCGATGCCGCCAACGCCAAGCAGCGGCGCCAGAAGCGCGGGCGCGATCGACCGACGGCGGTCGTCGGGGAATGCGGGATTGCCCGCCCATGCGAGGCCGACCCTGAAGCCCGGTCGCGTGGCGAGGCGGCGCTTCCAGGCCCGCGTGGCCTCTGGCTCGGCTTGTATATAAGGCGTCGCCGGAATGGACTCGAGCCGCGTGCCGAAGACGCGCGGCAGGCTCAGCAGCGGGCATTGCACGTCATGCGGCGGCAGCTTCTCGCCGGCGGCGACCACCCGATCCTGGCCGGGCAAGCGGGCGCATAGACGCCGCAACGGCGCCGGCACTTCCAGGACCACGCGGGTCCCGCCGGCCGCCACCATCGGCACATAGCGCAGGAACTGGATCGTGTCGCCGAGACCCTGCTCGGCGTGCAGCAGGATCGTGCGCCCGCTTATGTCCTCGCCACTCCACTCCGGCCGGTCGAAACGACGCGATTGCGCCCGCGCGGCGCGCGTGCGCCAGCGCCAGTCGTATTCCCCCCATCCGCGGGCGAAGTCGCCCTGGCGCAGCAGGGCCATTGCATGCGCCGTGTGGGCCTCGGCGCTTTCGGGATCCAGCGCCAGCGCGCGCTCGAACGCGGCAAGCGCCTCCGTGAAGCGTCCCTGGTGCTCCAGCGCGATGCCGAGGTTCTTGTGCACATCCGCCAGATCGGGGCTGAGCGCGAGGGCGCGGCGCAGCGCCGGCTCCGCTTCCGCCGCGCGATCGAGCGGCAGCAGCGCCACGCCCAGGTTGGCATGTGCCACCGCGAGGTCCGGCGCCAGGGCGACCGCCCGGCGCTGCAGCATCACCGCTTCCTCCGGACGTCCCCCGGCCAGGACGGCGTTGCCGAGATTGGTCAGCGCGCGCGCATCGCGCGGGTCCAGCTCGTGGGCGCGGCGGTAGTGCCGTTCCGCCTCGGCGATCCGGCCGAGCTGCTCGAGGACCGAGCCGAGGTTGAGATGGGCATGGAACAGGTCCGGCGCTCGCGCCAGCGCCTGGCGGCACGCCGCGGCGGCTTCGTCCAGCCGGCCGAGCCCCTGCAGCGCGACGGCAAGGTTGACCAGGTAGGCCGGATGGCCGGGCGCGATCGCCAGGGCGCGGCGCTGCGCCTCGACCGCTTCCGCGTGGCGGCCCAGGCGATGCAGCGCGTTGGCGAGGTCGCTGTGTGCCGGCGCGAGCGACGGCATCAGGCCGGTCGCGCGGCGGAAGCACGCGGCCGCGCCGGCGTCGTCGCCGTTCAGCGCGAGAACCTGGCCCAGCCGGACGTGCAGCTCGACCGAGTCGGGCTTCAGCGCGACCGCGCGCCGCAGCAGCGCTTCAGCCTCTCCGGGGTCGCCCTCGCGCCGCCGCAGCAGGGCCAGCATCTGCATGAGTTCCGTGTCTTCGGGCGCGAGCGCCAATGCGTCGCGCAGCGTGCGCTCCGCGTCGGCGAGGCGTCCTTCCGCGACGTGGCGACCGGCCCGTTCAAGGGCCTCCGCGCTGGCCGGGCCCACGGGCCCTGGCCGTCTCAGTGCGGCTCGGCCAGGCCTTCCTGCGCCATCATGCGCTGGACGGCGGGCCGGACCTTCACGCGATCGACCAGGCCCGCGATGCGCGGCCAGGTCCAGGCGGGCCGCGCCGTGTTGCGGCTCCAGCGCGACAGCATGTGCAGGTAAAGGTCGGCGCCGGAGAAGGATTTGCCCGCCAGGTACGGACCGCACGCGGCGAGCCCGGCATCGACGTTGCCCCACATGCGCTCCAGGCGCCTTTCCGCCGTCGCCTTGACCTCGGCGCGGGCGGCATCGCTCGAGGCGAAATAGTCCGCGTGGAAGAACTGCATGTAGGCCTCCTGCACCGTGTTGGTCAGGTACATCAGCCACTGGCAGAACAGCATGCGCTCCGGCGAGCCCGGCGCCGGCGCCAGGCCGGCGTCCGGGTGCTTGTCGGCGAGATAGAACAGGATCGCCGCCGATTCGTACATCGCGCGCTCGCCATCCATGAACGTCGGCACGCGCGCGTTGGGATTGAGCTTCAGATACTCGGGCCGGCGGTGCTCGCCCTTCTCGGTGTCCACCAGCACCAGCTCGTAAGGGGCGCCGATCTCCTCGAGCGCCGCATGCGGCGCCATGCCGGCGCTGCCCGGACTCGCGAACAGCTTGTACATCGATTGGTCTCCACGGCGGACGGGGAAGGGATGGTCAAGGGAGCGTCTGATATTCCTCGATCTCCTGCACCCGCACCTCGGTCGTGTTCGCCAGGCACAGGATGCGCTCGATCCGCTGCGCCTCGAGGTCGCGACGCAGACGGTCGCTCATCCAGTTGCAGTTGGCGTCGCGGAAGGCCTGCCAGGCCAATTGCGAGCGATGCAGCATCTCTGCGGCACGCGTGTCGGCGCTCTTCTTGGCACGCTCGACCGCCGTGTTGAGGGCGCGGGTCTGGGCGGCGAGCTCGGCCTCGGCGCAAGCCAGGCGCTCCTTCGCGTTCATGGCCTTTCCCAGGCACTCCAGGGTTTCTTCCGTGAAGGCATGGGCGGGCTGCGGCGGCGTGGCGTTGGCGAGGGCCGCCAGGCAAACCGCGACAGGCATCCCGAATCTGGCTTTGGCAGGCATCGACCCCGGCGACCTCATGTCGCGCGCAGTCTACCCCGGACTACTACGGGGACCAAGATGGGGCGGAACGGAACCCGGCGTCAGCGCAGCAGCTTGCCGCGGGTGACGCGCGGCGCCTGGTTCCACTCGTCGGGTGTAATGGCGCCGTCCTTGTTCGCGTCGATGGCGGCGAATGCGTCCTCGCCCGCGGACACGAACTCGTCCTCGCTCAAGCGGTCGTCGCTGTCCTTGTCCAAGGATATGAACACCGCGTCGCGCGGCAATGGGCGCTGCCCGGCGCCTCCGCCGGCGGTCGGCGCGCCGTGAGCGGCCCCGACGCGAGGCGGCGCGAATTCCTGCGGCGTCGCCCAACCGTCCTTGTTCTTGTCGATCCCGTGGAAGCGCTTCACGCGATACTTGCGGAACTCCTCGCTCGAGACGAGGCCGTCGCCGTCCGCATCGAAGATATGGAAGTCGCGCGGCGGGCCGGCGGCCTGCGGCGCTTTCGGCGCGGGCGGCGTCTGCGCCGGGGCTTGCGACGCCGGCCCCGCGAGCGAAACCGTCGCCAGCAGCAGGAAAAGGGCTCTGCGGATCGTCATGGCAACCTCCTGTACTTCAAGAGGTGGGAGCGCCGCTCCCTGTTTCAAAGGCGGCCGTCAGGCCGCCGGATCGCGCAGCGCGCCCGACTTCTTCAACGCGCGCACCAGACCGGCGCCGGCGACGCATGCCGCGATCGCCGCCGCGGTCCACGCCAGCGCGGACGCGGCGCCCGGCCAACCGTCGCGCCAGACCGCCTGATAGGCAAGCACGGCCAGCGCCGTCGCGGCCCAGGAGAAGAAGCTGCCATACTCCTTGATGACCACGCGCCGCCAATTGAAGCTCATGCCGGCGATCGCCGGGACGATCGCCGCGGGCGAAGGCAGCCAGCGGTTCACCCGGCGGCAATAGTCGTCGTAGTCCGCGCCGAACTGCCCGCGCAGATAGCGCTCCTCGGCGGCGACGATCGCGCGGTACGAGATCAGGAAGAAGCCGCCGCCGACGACATAGGCCGCCGGGTTGTTGTGGATCAGGAACAGCCCCGCCAGCACCACCATGTTGCCGACATAGAGCGGATTGCGCGAGGCGGCGAACATCCCCTCCTGCACCAGCCGCGCGGCATAGATCTGCTTGTTGACCCCGCCGCGCTTGATGTAGGCGAGGCCGATCACGAACGCCCGCAGGCCCTGGCCCATCAGGCACACCGCCAGACCGACGAGGTCGAGCCAGCGGTCGGCGGCCCAGTCGCCCGCCAGCGGCCGGGGCGGCAGCAGCGCGAACGTGGCCAGCATGACGGCGGGGAAGACGCCGTTGCGGTAGCGGAACAGGAAATTGCCGTAGCGGACGAGGGCCGGGGCCGGCTCGTCCGGCGACGTCGTGGTTGCCATGCAGGGTGCGACCGGAGACCTACTTGACGGCGACGATGCCGCAGAAATTGTACCAGCGGAAGAACACCTCGACCGACTTGAAGCCGGCGCCCTTCAGCATCTCGACGTTCTCTTCCAGCCGATAGGGGATCAGCACGTTCTCCAGCGCCTCGCGCTTCTGCGCGATCTCGACCTCGGAATAGCCGTTCCGCCGCTTCATGTCGTAGTAGTACTTGATGAACAGCCGGTTGAAGAGCGTGTCCGCGCTGGTCAGCTTCTCGATCAGTATCAGGCAGCCGCGTTCGTTGGTACCGCGCACGATGTCGGCGACCATGCGGTCGCGATAGAGCGGCCGGACGAACTGCAGGGTCAGCAGAAGCAGGGTCACCGAGGCGTTCTCGACGATCTGGCCCTTGTGCAGGTCGGCGTTCACCAGCTCGTAGGAGCGCGTCACGCCGGCCTGCTGCAGCTTGGCGCGCGCCTTTGCCAGCATGTCGTCGGAGTTGTCCACGCCGACGAAGCGCACGCCGGGATCGAGCACGCCGTCCAGCGCCAGCATCGTCGTGCCGGTGGCGCAGCCGAGATCGTACAGACTGGTGCCCGGCACGGCGAAGTCGGCCGCGATCTCGCTCGTCATCCGCTGCATCTCGGCATAGAACGGCACCGAGCGGCTGACCATGTCGTCGAACACCGACGCGGTCTGCTTGTTGAACTTGAAGTCGGTCTGCGGCTTCGGGTCGGCGAAGATCCGATCGGTGGCCGCGGCGACGGGCTCGACGACGCGCGCCGGCCCGCGGGGAGTCGCGCCCGCAAGCGGGGAGGTCGGCATTTTCACCGGGTCCGACATCGCTTCGTTTCCCTGACCTGTTGATCCGATCGCGGATGGGCGTCGGCGGCTTCGACCGGCCTCGCGCGACGGGCCGGCACTATATACACCGACCTTCAAAAGACAACGGGCCGCGCGTCAAGGCCTCATGCGGGTTGCAGGCTGTGATCGGCGCCGACCGCCTCGGCGACCGCGCCGAAGCCGTCCCGGCGCAAGAGATAGGCGAGCTCGGCCTTGATGCGCGGGATCAGCAGCGGGCCGTGATACACCAGCGCGGTGTAGAGCTGCACCAGCGTGGCGCCGGCGCGGATGCGCTGATAGGCGTCCTCGCCGGATTCGACGCCGCCCACCCCGATCAAGGTGAGCTTGCCCGCGGAGGCGCGGTAGACCTCTCCCAGCAGCTTCAGCGCCATCTCCTTGAGCGGCGGTCCGCTGAGGCCCCCGCGCTCGCCGCGCGCCTTGCTCCTCAGCGTCGATGGGCGCTCGACCGTCGTGTTCGCGACGACCATGCCCTCGATGCGGTGCTCGAGCGCCAGCGAGACGATATCGGCCTTCTCGGCGTCGCTGAGGTCGGGCGACACCTTGAGCGCCATGGCGGTCGTCCCGCGCACCGCCGCCAGGCGCGTCAGCAGATCGTCGAGCGGCTCGTGTCGCTGGAACACCTTGCCGTTCGCGGTGTTCGGGCAGGACACGTCGACCACGACCAGCTCGACCAGGGGCGCCAGGCGTCGGGTCAGCACGACGAAGTCGTCGGCCGGCTCGGCGCTGTCGGCGTTCGCGGCGAGGTTGGCGACGAGAAACTGGCCGTCCCGCCGCCGCTTCCCGAGGCGCGCGGCGACGGCGTCGAGGCCGTCGTTGTTGAAGCCCATTCGGTTGATCAGCGCGCGATCCTCTTCCAGCCGGAACAGGCGCGGGCGCGGATTGCCGGCTTGCGGGCGCGGCGTCACCCCGCCGATCTCGGCGAAGCCGAAGCCGAGCCCCGGCATCCGCGCGAAGACCCGCGCGTTCTTGTCGAACCCGGCGGCCAAGCCGACCGGATTCGGCAGCTCGCGACCGAAAGCCGTGACGCGCAGGATGGGGTCCTGTCCGCGCGCGGGCGCGGGCACGAGCCCGTGCTCCAGCGCGGTTAGGGCAAGACGATGGGCGGTTTCCGCCGGCAGGCGGCGCAGGGCGGGACCGAGGCGGGCGTACCAGTCGCTCACAAGCCCGAATGCTTACGCCCCCGGCCGGCGAGGCGCAAGAAGGGGAAGTACCGAACGCGCAAGGCCGGTCAGTGGACGCGAAGCGGCGCCGCCATGACCTTTTCGATGCCGGCGAAGGCCTGCGGCGAGAGGTCGACGAAGGCGGCGGCGAAATCCGATCCGTTGCGCACCACCCGGACCTGCGTCCGCAGCCACTCGCCGCCGGGCGTCTCGAGCTCGACCGGAATGACCGCGCCGCACTTGAGGCCGGGCAGCGCCGGCAGCGCGGCGAAGCCGCCCAGGCTCAGATCCTTGGTCGTCAACGCCCGGCGCTCGGACCCGGCGACGAGACGGCACAATACCGCCCGACGCTTGTCGCGGCGGCGATTGACGGAACGGTACCCTACCACCCGATCACTGTAAGCCATGACGCCCCTCCGGCCCTACCTAGCCCCCAGGTAGAGGGAACAGTTGTACAAGTTGCGATTTAAGTAAAGGTTAATTCAGTTTCGTGGTTAATCCGGCTCAGCCTCCGAACCGACGTCGTCGGGTTTCAGCTCGGCTAGAAATCCAGCTTGTCCCGCACCGCCTCGATGCCCGCTTTGGCGCAGGCGTCGTCCGCCTCGCCGCCGGGAGCGCCCGAGACGCCGATGCCGCCGACCAGCGTGCCGCCCGATTCCACGACCAGTCCGCCGCCCAGGATCACCGCGCCGGGCAGGTCGCGCAGGCCCGATTGCGGCATTCCCGGTTGGCTGATGGCGGCAAGCTCGGTGGTGCCGGTGCGGAAGCTGACCGCGGTCCATGCCTTGCCGGCGGCGGTGGCGGGCGTATGCGGCCCGGCGAAACGGTCGCGCAGCACGACCTGCGTCACGCCGAAGCGATCGACGACGGCGACCGCGACCTGGAAGCCGCGCTTCCTGCAATCGGCGAACGCGGCCCGGGCGAGGTCGAGCGCGAGCTCGGGCGCCATGGATTTGTGGGTGACGATCGAATCCTGCGCTGCCGCCGGAAGCGACACCGCGGACAAGAGAAGCAACGCCGCCAATCTGGATGCGGGGAACATCGGTCATCTCCTCTTCTTGCCGTCTGCGTCGAACTGCTTGAGGAACGCCGCCAGGTTGGCGATCTCCTTCTCGTTCCTGATCCCGAAGAAGGCCATCTTGTTGCCGGGTATGGTCGCCCAGGGGTCCCGGATGTACTTGGCGAAGATGGCCTCGTTCCAGGTCACGCCCGAGTTGCGGTTGGCCTCGGAATAGTCGAAGCCGGCGATGGAACCCGCCTTGCGGCCGAACAGTCCGTTCAGCTTGGGCCCGGTGGCGTTCTCGGCCGTCTCGCCGACCTCGTGGCAGGCACGGCACTTGGCGAAGGCCTTCTCGCCTGCGGCCGCATCCTGGGCGCGGGCGGGATCGGCCGCAATCAGCATCAGCGCGGCGGCCGGCAGGAAAAGCGTCTTCATGCGGTCGGGAACCCCTCATTGCAGCGGGCGCGGCTCCCGTCCCTGCGCCCAGTCATCCAACCTTCAGGTAGGCGAAGCCCTTCGATTGCAGCGCGGCGATCGTCGCTACGCCCGAGGGCACGAAACGGATGAAGTCGGCCTTGCGCACCTTGTCGCGGTCCAGCTTCAGGCGCTGGAACGTGATGTCGCAGAGATAGACGGTGAGACCGTTCTTGGCGAGGCTCGCGACGCGCTCGAACAGCTCCGCCGGCACGGTTTCGTTCCGCCACGCCGTGCCTTCCAGCGTCTCCAGGAAGAACTTCACGCCCACGCTGTGCACCACGGTCACGAGCTGGATGTCGAACGGGTTCGAGCCATAGACCGAGTAGTGGTTGGAGATGTTGTTGAGCATCTGGGCGAAGCGCGGCGTTTCGCCGAAGTCGCAGTGGTAGAGGCAAGCGACCTCGGCCTCCTTCTTGATGTCGTCCGGCTTGACCGTCGCTGCCGCCGCGGCCCTCGTCGATGCGGCGGCGGCCCCGGCGGCCATGAGCGATGCAAGCACGGCGCGGCGATCGATTTCCGACATGTCCGTTTCCTCCCTGATGGGCCCGCCCGCGTTGTTCACCCGCGAATTCGGGCCTTTGGTTCGTTCAGTCGACCTTCGGCCCCTTCTTCTCGCCCGGCGTCACGTCGAGCGCGCGCGCATGGCCGAGGACCTTCACCTCGGTCTTGCAGTCCTTCATGCACGGCTCGCGCCCCCAGAACTGCTTCTCCGCCGTCTCGCGGTCGTCGTCGCGGAAGCCATCGGCATTCGGCAGCTTGACGGACGCGAAGTTGGCGTTCGACAGCACGAAGTCCTCGCCGACGACGTCGGTCATGAAGAGCAGGAAAGCGGTGATCGCGTAGACATCGTCCGGTCCGAGCGACTGCGCATTGCCGAACGGCATGGCGCGGCGGACATAGTCGAAGATGGTCGAGGCGAAGGGCCAGTACGACCCCGGCGTCTTCTCCGGGTTCTCGCTCTTCAGCGACCCGCGCCCGCCGGCGACCGGCGGCCATCGCCCGGCACCCTCGCCGAACTCGCCATGGCAGGCGGCGCACTGCTCGAGGAACAGCCGCTCGCCGTCCTTGACCGAGCCCTTGCCGGCGGGAAGTCCCTGGCCGTCCGGGCGCACATCGATGTCCCAGGCCGCGATCTCGGCCGGCATCGCCGCGCGGCCCAGGGGCAGAAGCTGCGCGGCGGCCGGCGCGGAGGCCGCCAGCAGCGTCGCGAAGGCCAGGGCGAAACTACGAGATCTCGACATTTTCCGTCTGCCCGTCGGCGCGCACCAGCCAGGTCTGGATACCGTTGTTGTGATAGATCGAGTTGACGCCGCGCACCTGGCGCAGCTCGCCCTTGGTCGGCTGCACGTAGCCCGTCTCGTCGATGGCGCGCGACTGGATCAGCAGCTCCTGGCCGCTCCAGTCGAACTCCGCGTAGAAGCGGACCAGCGACAGCGGCAGCACCGGCCCGTCGATGCGCGCCGGCCGCCAGTTCCGGCCGCCGTCCAGCGTGACGTCGACGCGCTTGATCGTGCCGCGGCCCGACCAGGCGAGACCCGACAGCACGTTCGGCCCCTTCGCCGCCGGGGGCGCCTGCGGGCTGGGGCTCGTCACCACCGACTTGGCGTCCATGATCCACGTGAAGCGCCGCGCACGGCCGTCGGCCAGGAGGTCGGTGTATTTCGACGTCTCCTCGCGCTGGTGCCAGGGCTGGTCGCCGATCTCGATGCGGCGCAGCCACTTGATCCACATGTTGCCTTCCCAGCCCGGCACCAGCAGGCGCAGCGGATAGCCCTGCTCGGGCCTCAGCGCCTCGCCGTTCATGGCCCAGGCGACCATGCAGTCCTTCATCGCCTTGTCGAGCGGGATCGAGCGCGTCATCAGCGATGCGTCGCCGCCCTCGACCAGCAGCCACTTGCCGTTCGTGCGCACGCCGCAATGATCGAGCAGGGCCTTCAGAGGCAGGCCGGTGTACATCACATTGTGCACCATGCCGTGCGTGAACTGGCAGCCGTTCAGCTGCGCGCCGCGCCATTCCATGCCCGAGTTGGCGGCGCATTCCAGGAAGTAGATGCGGTTCGTGCGGCCGGGGAAGCGCCTGAGCTCGGCCATGGTGAAGACCATCGGCCGTTCCACCAGCCCGTGGACCATCAGACGGTGCTTCTGCGGTCCGATCTCGGCGATGCCGGCGTGGTGGCGCTCGAAGCACAGGCCGTTCGGCGTGATGATGCCGTCCAGCTCGTGCAGCGGCGTGAAGCTGACCGAGGACTCGCGACTGGCCGTCAGCCATTCGACGTCGCGCCGCACGACGTGCTTCTCGAACTGCGAGGGCTTGCCATAGGGCCGCGTCGCCACGCCGTCGCCCAGCACGCGGGCCCATTCCTGGACTTCCGTGATGGCCGGATCGGGCGCATCCGCCCGCGCCCCGGCGGCGGCGAGCACCGACGCCGCCGCGCCCAGGAAGCCGCGCCGGCCCAGCCGGAGTTTGCGATCTTCGCTGCCCATGCTCGAGCGCCTCCTTGAACGCCTGCCGCCGTCAGGCCCCTTTGACCTTCACGGCGGTGTTGGGCTCGATCCGCACGGTCTTGATGCGTGCCAGATGCTTCTCGACGACTTCCCAGATCGGCGGCCCCTCGACGTTCTCGCCCACGCTTGCCCAGCCGCTGACGGCGTAGCCGCGCGCGGGGTCGACCGGCTTGCCCGTCTTCAGCACGGTCATGTCGGAGATGCGGCTGCCCATCGGGCGCGCGATGTCGATGGCGAAGCCGATGCCGCCGATCCGCACCATGTCGCCGCCGCCCTGGTAGTAGGGATCGGGATTGAAGATGTTGTCGGCGACGTCTTCCAGGATGTCCTTCAGCTGCGCGCCCGACATCGTCGTGCGATAGCAGTTGGGATAAGTGATCGCGGTCGCGTTGGTCAGCGCCTCGAACGTGATCGGGTCGCCCGCCAGCAGCGAACCGCCCCAGCGGAACCCGGGGGAGAGGGCGACCTCGGCGTCGCGCTCGGCCAGCATCGCCTGGCAGATCAGGTCGTCGAACGTGCCGTTGAAGTTGCCGCGCCGGTAGAGCGTCGATTCGGTGCGCGCGATCTCGCGGCCGAGCTCGCGCTCGAACGGCGCCCGCGCCTTCTTGACGGCCGCCGCCACCTCGGCGTCGGGCGCGATGGCGTCGGCGAAGACGGGAATGAGGCGGTAGCGATAGTCCTTCACCTTGCCGCCCGCGACGTCGATGTCCAGGCGCGAGACGAACTTCCCGTGCGAGCCCGAGGCGACCAGCAGCGTGCTGCCGACCTTGACCACGTCGGGCAGCGCGTCGTGCGTGTGGCCGGTCAACAGGACGTCGATGCCGCGCACCCGGCCGGCCATCTTGCGGTCGACGTCGAAGCCGTTGTGCGACAGGACGACCACCAGCTGCGCGCCCTCGGCGCGCGCGGCGTCGACGTGTTTCTGCAGCTCCTCGTCGCGGATGCCGAACTCCCAGCGCTCGATCATCCAGCGCGGATTGGCGACGGGCGTATAGGGGAAGGCCTGGCCGATGACGGCGATCTTGACGCCGCCGCGCTCGAACATCTTGCGCGCCGGGAAGACCGTCTCGTTCCATTCGGCGTCGCGCACGTTCTGCGCCAGGAACGCGAAGGGCAGCGCCTTCGCCGCCTGCTCGACGCGTTCCGCGCCGTAGGTGAACTCCCAATGCCCGACCATGGCGTCCGGCTTCAAGAGCGCCATGGTGTCGATCATGTCCTGGCCCTGGGTCTTGAGCGACGTCCAGCTGCCCTGCCAGGTATCGCCGCTGTCGAGGAACAGCACGCGCTCGTCGCCGCGTTCGGCGCGCGCCGACTTCACCACCGTGGCGATGCGGTCGAGGCCGCCCATGCGGCCGTAGTTCTTCGCCAACGCGGCGAAGTCCTCGCTGGTAAGCGCGTAGGCCTCGGCCGTGCCGCGGCCGATGCGGTAGTAGTCGCGGAAGGCGGCGTCGGTCAGGTGCGGCGGCTTGCCCTTGGCCTCGCCGGGCCCGAGATTGACCTCGGGCTCGCGGAAATAGAGCGGCATGAGCTGCGCGTGGATGTCGCAAACATGCAGCAGCGTCACCGTGCCGAGGGACGGAAAGGCGAGGATGTCCTTCTGCGTCAGCCGCTGCTGCGCGGCGACGCGCTTCAGCGGGCCGAGCCCCGCCGCCGCGGCAATGGCGGCCGCGGCGGTGGCGGCTTGGAAGAAGTGGCGCCGATGCAGCATCGCTGCCTTGTCGCTCCGTTCTCGGGCCGGCGGATCAGCTGACGGCCAGCTTGCTCTCCGCCGCGTACTCGGTGCCGTCGTCGTCCTTCCACTTGAACGCGAAGCTGCCCGACTTCTGGGCCTTGTAGAAGAAGGACTGGTACGGGTTGACCGAGATCGCCGGATGCCAGTCGGCTTCGAAGAATACCTTGCCGTCGAACGCCGCGGTGAACTTGTTGATGATCTTGCGCGGGATCGGCTTGCCCGCCGAGTCCTTGCGCTGGCCGCTTTCCATCTCGTGCGAGATCAGCGTCTTGATCTCGATCAGCTCGTCCTTCTTGGCCGTCGCCGGCACGCGGACGCGGGGTTTGGATTGAACGCTCATCGTCGAGTTTCCTTCCTACGTCGTCTCGGGCCGTGGATCAGCCGCCGCAGCCGCCGATGGTGACCTTCACCGGCGCCTTCGCGGTGAACAGCGCGCCGTTCGACATCTCGGCGACGCACACGATGTTCTGCGATTGCGCCAGCCGCATGCGCGTGGTCGCGGACGCCTTGCCGCAGTCCGGCGTGAAGCGATAGGTGACGACGCCCGGCAGCGGATTGCCGTCGGCGAAGACGTGCACGGCCTTGACGTGGTCGGCCTCGGTCATCGGGCTGTCGACCTCGACGCCGATCGGCACGACCAGGCCGTTCTCGGCGATGGGCGGCACGTCCAGCTTGATGCGGCCCTCGGCCATGGCCTTGCCGCCGTAGAGCTTCTTCAGCGCCTCGGCGACGGCCGCCTCGTCGGCGAGAACGACGCGCGGCATCAGCATCGCCAGCGCGCCGGCGCCCGCGGCGCAAAGCGCGTGGCGCCGCGACAGACCTTCCCCGGATTGTTGTGTCGGACTTGGCATCAGGTTTCCTCCGTCTGCTTCACGGCCGGCGCATGACGGTGCCGATCCGTTGTTGCAAAAATCATCATATCATCGTATGCGAATGTAAAGTATAAACATCGTGTGCGACCTTTCGTCGTGCAAGGGAGGAGACCAAGAAATGAAAAGAGCGAACATCTCCAGGCTATTGGCGGCGTCGTTCGTGGCGGGGCTCGCGCTATGGGGCGCCAACCCCGCGAGCGCCGAAGTCGATGCGGAGAAGGAACTCGAGCGCTATCGGACGATGATCAATGACCCGATGGCAAATCCCGGCTATCTCGCGGTCGACCGCGGCGAAGCCCTGTGGGCACTCAAGCGCGGCGCCAAGAACGTCTCGCTCGAGCAATGCGACCTCGGCGAGGGCCCCGGCAAGCTCGAAGCCGCCTATGCGCGGCTGCCCCGCTACTTCAAGGATGCCGACAGGGTCATGGACCTGGAGCAACGCCTGCTGTGGTGCATGGACAAGCTGCAGGGGCTCGACACCGCCGATGTCGTCAAGCGCCGATTCTCCAGGACGGGCCAGACTTCCGACATGGAAGACCTGGTCGCCTTCATCGCCAATAGGTCGAACGGCATGAAGATCGAGCCGCAGCTCCAGCACCCGAAGGAGCAGGAGATGGCGGCAGCGGGCGAGGCGATGTTCTTCCGCCGGTCGTCGATCATGGATTTCTCCTGCGCCACCTGCCACGCCGAACCGGGCAAGCGCATCCGATTGCAGGCCCTGCCGGCGCTGCACGAGGCCGGCGAGGCGGCGCGCCAGACCATGGGGTCGTGGCCGACCTATCGCGTCTCGCAGAGCGCCGTGCGAACCATGCAGCACCGCCTGTGGGACTGCTACCGCCAGATGCGCATGCCGATACCCGAATACGCCTCGGATGGCGTCACGGCGCTGACGATGTACCTGGCCAAGTCGGCGGCGGGGGCGGAGATCAACGTCCCCTCGATCAAGCGGTAAGGGAGCGCGATGCCATGAAATCGAAGACGCAAGCTTTCATCGCTGCCGCCGTGATCGCCCTGGCCGCGGTGCCCGCGGCGGCGCAGCAGCAGCAGGCCAAGATCGACGCCGCCGTCGTCGAGCGCTATGTCAAGAGCGCGTTTCCGAAGGTGCCCGAGGGCTGGCAGAGCCGCGTGGACCAGGACGAGACGCAGCGGGTCTGCACGCAGTACCACAACGAGCCGCCGAAGGCCGAGGTGGAGAAGATCCTGGCGCGCGAGAAGGCCACGGTCGTCTTCCCCGCCGACGGCAGCGTGGTCGGCGACTGGAAGGAAGGCCGCAAGGTCGCGCAGAACGGGCGTGGCGGCCAGTTCTCCGATGCGCCCGGCACGGTCAGCGGCGGCAACTGCTACGGCTGCCACCAGCTCAGCGGCGCGGAGGTCAGCTTCGGCACGCTGGGGCCGTCCCTGCGCAACTACGGCAAGGACCGCAAGTTCGACCCGGCGGAAGCGAAGGCGACCTTCGCGAAGGTCTTCAACTCGAACTCCGTCATGCCGTGCTCGAACATGCCGCGCTTCGGCTACCACAAGGTGCTGACCGAGAAGCAGATCAAGGACGTGGTCGGCTACCTGTTCGACCCGGAGTCGCCGGTCAACAAGTAGCGGCCGATCGCTTCATCCCTGCGGGCGCCGCCGACGCCGAGGCGGCGCCGCTTTTTTCGGAGAGGGCGGTCCGTGACCCGCGGCTACGCCGCGAACGCAAGCCAGCCGGGACGGAAGAGCAGCAGGCCGCCGAGACCGACGAGCACCACGCCGCCGACGAGATGCGAATAGCGGGCATATTTGCCGGCGAGCCCCGACGCCTGCAGCGTCACCATGGCGGTGGCAAACACCACGAGGTCGTCGAGCAGGAAGACGAAGACGTAGAGCAGCAGGTAGAGATGATACTGCCAGGCGGGCAGGGCGCTCAGCGCCAGCACCTGCGTGTAGATGGCGGGGATGCCGGCCGAGCATAGAAGCTCGACGAGGTTGACGGCCGCGGCGACGACCACGATCCCGCTCAGCGCCAGCAGGAAGCTCCGCTGCCGCACCGCGTGGCGAATGCCCTCCATGATGCGTTGCCGCTGTTCCGGCGCGGTCACTTTGCAGAGAGCCGCAGGATTGCGGACGTACTCGCTGACGTAGTAGCCGCCGGCGGCGAGCGCGACGATGCCGACGGCGACCCGGATCCAGGCCAAGGCGCCGACCAGCAGCAGCAGGTCGAGCCAGGCCGCCATGAACAGGAAGTAGACGGCGGCCGACGCGACCAGGAAGGCGCCGCCCAACGCCCACATCCGGACGTGGTCGGTCATTCCGAGCAGGATGCCGATCAGGAACACGAGCACCCACATGGCGCAGGGATTGAACCCGTCGACGGCGGCGAGCAGGACCGTCAGGACCGGCAGCGACACCGCGGCCGTCGCGATTTCGCCGATCACCGGGAGCCGGATGGTCTCGGGCAGCGCCGTGGCGCGCCCGCCGGCCGGCGCGCGGGGTGCGCCCGCCGGCGCACCCCTGTCCCGCAGCCGCCGCTCCAGAGCCATCGTCGCGTCGGGGCAGCCCGCCGCGTGGCAGGCGGCGATCGCGTCGCGGATCGCGCTGCCGGTCGATCGGTCGTCGAGGTAGCCGACGAACGCGCGGTCGCCGACGACGACCAGCGGCACGGCCGGCACCTCGACCGCGAAGGCGGCGGTGACCTCCCGGAACAGGGCCTCGCTCGCGCCGCCGCCGGCGACGTCGTGCTGGCGCAGCGCCATCCGTGGCTCGCCGCCGGCGGTCGCCTCGAGAAAGCGCTTCGCCCTGGCGCAGTGCGGGCAGCCCTCGCTCCAGAACAGGTGGACGGCGACGGGCGCGGGCGCGTCCGCGCCCTGGCCGGCCGCCTCGCCCGGCAGGCCCGAAGCCGCGCCCGCAAAGAGCGCGAGGGCGAGGATGTACGGCACGCCGCGATGCCGGAGGCGTGCGATACGGCGCCACAAGCGGCTGGCGAGCGCGGCGGTTGCCTTCATGGCCGCGGTCGCGGGTCAGCCGTGGGCGATCGGCTTGTCGGTGAACATGTAGTCCTTGAGCTCCTTGGAGAAGGCCGGATCCTTTCGACGGATCCATTCCAGCAGCATGGCCGCATGCTCCTTCTCCTCGTCGCGATTATGCGCCAGGATGGCCTTGAGCTCGGGGTTCCCGCAGGCGTCCGCGCGCTGCTGGTACCAGTCGACGGCCTCGAGCTCCTCGATCAGCGATACGATCGCCCGGTGCATGTCCCGGGTCTCGTCGCTCAGGTCGCCTGCGGCCTCGTGCAGACCTTCATGTGCCATTGCGGTTCTCCTTCCGTGGTGTTGGGACGATCGCGGCGACGCACCGGAACATGACATCCGGCGCTACGATTGCTCTCGGCGCCAGACGCATGACGACATGCGCGCCTGCCGCGAGCGACCGTCGGGGCACATACGCCCGGAGTCCCGACCGATGGGAATGACCTGAGTCAATGTCGGTAAGGACTTCGCGGGAAAATGCGCGCAAGGCAGCCGCGCCGTCCTCCCGAAGCATCTCGGGCGCTGCGTCACGAGCCCCCGCAGTTCACTTGCCTCTAGGTCCGGGCAACCGGCCTGGTGGCGCAAAGCGCCAGGAAGGCCGCGCCGATGGTCGTGATGCGGGCGAGGCGCCGGTCGAATGGCGCGAGGAGCCGGGCCGCGACGCCGAAGCGGGGATAGTAGACGGCACCCCGGACCGCGGTTGCTTCGAGACCGGCCTGGCTGGCCAGGGCCCGCAGCTCGCGCGCCGTCCGGAATCGCCCGCGGCGCCAGAGCGGCGACCCCAGCCATCCGCGCATGCGCCGGGTTGCGGCCCAGGAGCTCCATTTTCCCAACTCGCCGATGACGAGGCGGCCCCCGGGACGAAGGACGCGCGCCATCTCGCGGAACACGGGGGCCGCGTCTTCCACGAAGCACAGGATCGTCACGGCGACCACGACGTCGAACTGTTCCGCCGGGAAAGGCAGACGCTCTGCCGTCGCCGCGCGAAAGTCAATGTCGACGCGGCGGCGCTCCGCCAGGCGCCTGGCGGCCTCGATCATCGCGCGCGAAGAGTCGATTCCCGCGACGGCCGCGCCGCGCTGCGACAGCTCGACCGCCAGCGCGCCGTCCCCGCACCCGACATCGAGGACCCGGCGACCGGCCACGTCGCCGACAAGTTCCAGGATCAACCGGCGCTCGATGGCCTCGGTGATCGCGCCAATGCCCGAGCCACGCCAGCTTGCGTAAGCGGCGGGGTCGAGACTCGGCAGGTCGCAGACCGGTTCGGTTTCGGCCATCCGTATTCGCTCCGTCCGCCGGAGCCGCAACCGCACCGGCGCTTCGGCCTAAGGCGCCGAGAACGCAGACCGGTCAGCCGGACCGCTTCAGATAGTCCTCGAAGCTTCCCTGCTCGTAGGCCTTGTCGCGCACGTAGCGGAACATGGCGAGGAACTCGGGCGGCGGCGGCAGGCCCGCCATGCGTGCCACCTCGCGGCGGGCGGGTTCCTTGCCGGCAAGCCCCTCGGCCGTCTCCGGGAAGAACTGAAGCGTCGGCGTGCCGCGGACGCCATAGCGCTCGGCGAAGGCCTTCTCGGGCAGCCGCGCCCCGTCCAGGTCGGTGACCTCGCGCGAGCCCAGGATGTTCAGGTGCAGCACGTCGAAGTTGGCGCGGATGTAGTCGGCGATGCGCTGGTCGGCCATGTGGACCTCGTGCATGCGCTTGCACAAGGGACAACCGCGCAGGCCCCACAGGATCGCGAAGCGCTTGCCTCCGGCTTTCGCCGCGGCCATGTCCTCCGCCACGTCGAGGAAACTTTCCAGGTACCAGCCCATGTGCCAGAGGCCGTCCTCGCCGAGCACGGCCGCTCCCCGCGCCGGGGCGCCGAGGCCGCAAAGAGCGAACGCGCCCGCGCCGGCGATTGCGGCGCGGCGGGAAACGGGGGAAACCCTGGTGCGACGCTGGGTCACGGAACCTCGGAATTTCAAAGGCTTGAGCTTTGGAACATATAATCATATATGAATGGATCGAGTCAAAGAGGCCCATCGCAATCCCGCAAGCGCGGGCCGGAGAAGCGACGTGAACGACATCATCCCGCAGTCGATCGAGGCCAAGCTGCGATCCTTGGACGAGCGCTCGCCCGAGCTCGACGAGCTGATGCGCAACGCGCGCCGCGCGAGCGACTTCCTGAAGGTGCTGGCGCATGAGAGCCGGCTGATCCTGCTCTGCCTGCTGTCGGCGCGCGAGCGTTCGGTCGGCGAGCTGGAGGAGATCCTGTCGCTCAGGCAACCGACCTTGTCGCAACAGCTGGCGCGGCTGCGCTACGACAAGCTCGTCACCACGCGACGCGAGGGCAAGACGATCTATTACAGCCTGGCCGATCAGAACGTGCGCGACGTGCTCGCGGTCATCTACCGGACCTTCTGCAAGGGCACGCCATCCGACGCGGCGCACTGAGCCGGCGCGCTGGCGGCGATGGAGGGGACGCCGGGCTACGTCGCGGGGCTGTTGGGCCTCGTCATCGGCCTCGTCATCGGCTACGCCGCCCGGCGCGCCAAGCTCTGCACCTTCGCCGCCATCGAGGACGCCGCCATCGGCGGCGACCATCGCCGCATGAAGGTGTTCGCCGCGGCGCTCGCCGTCGCCATCGTCGGCACCCAGTCGCTGGTCGCCGCCGGCCTGCTGGAGCCCAGGCTCACGCCCTACGTCCCGGCGGCATGGCCGTGGGCAAGCGCGCTGGCGGGCGGGCTGCTGTTCGGCATGGGCATGGCGCTGGTCGGCACCTGCGCGTTCGGCTCCCTGGTCCGGCTGGGCGGCGGCGATCTGCGCAGCCTTGTCGTGCTGCTGGTGTTCGGCCTCGTGGCACAGGCGACATTGCGCGGCGTGCTGGCGCCGGTGCGCACCGACGTGCTCGACCGCGGCGCCGTCTCGCTGCCGTCGCTCGCGCAAGGCGACGTGGCCGCGGCCGTGGACGCGCTCGGGCTGCCGCAGGCGCGGCTCGTGTCGGTTCTGGCGATCGGCGGGCTGCTGCTGCTCTGGGCGCTCGCCGACCCGCGTCTGCGCCGCGTGCGCCGACTGGTGGTGGCCGGCGCCACGGTCGGCCTGTGCATCCTCGCCGGCTGGATCGCGACGGCGGTGCTGCCCGATCCGCTCGACACCGAGATCAGGCCGCAGAGCCTCAACTTCGTCGCACCGGTCGCGCGCGCCATCGCGACGGGCCTGATGGGACAGGGCGTGGCCGCCGATTTCGGCGTGGCGAGCGTGCTGGGCGTCGTCATCGGCGCGGCGCTGGCCGCGCGTTCGCTCGACGAGCTCCGCTGGGAGGCGTTCGACGATCCGCGCGAGATGCGCCGGCACCTTCTCGGCGCCGGTCTGATGGGCTTCGGCGGCGTGCTGGCCGGCGGCTGCACCATCGGCCAGGGCATGACCGCCGCCTCGCTGCTGGCGCTGTCGGCGCCGGTCGCCATTGCCGGCATGATCATCGGCGCCCGCCTTGGCATCTTCATCCTCGTCGAGGGCGTCACCGTCAAGGCGCTCCTCGGTGCCGTGAGTCCCGGCGCGCGGGCGGACTAGACGATCGATTTGCCGCCCGTAACCGGCCAAGAAAGCGGCGTCGGGACGCCACCCCGGGCCCCGGCACCTTCGAGTTCGATACCAGCGCCGGGAGCTCGAACAAGGGCCACAACTATACCGACGGCATGACGAACGACGGGCGCTGCGCGCTGCCGGAATACTTGAAGACGCTTTGAATCGCCGGCGCTAGTTGAAAAGGCGCTGCCTCGTCTGCGGGCGGGGGCGGTAGCAGCCGTCGACGATCTCTTCGCCGAACAGCTGCGCGATCATCGGGTGCTTGATCGGCCCGTTGTCGCCGTCGGCCAGCAGGTTCTGCTCGCTGACGTAGGCCTCGTAGGGGCCGCGCTCGTTCTCGGCATAGAGGTGATAGAAGGGCTGGTCCTTGCGCGGCCGCATCTCCGCCGGGATCGAGTTGTACCATTCCTCGGTGTGGTTAAAGATCGGATCCACGTCGTAGATCACGCCGCGGAACGGATAGAAGCGATGCTTGACGATCTGGCCGATCCGATACTTGGCGATTCGCGGCGGCCTGTCGGCCGGACCCTGCTCTTGCCCCTTCAGCATGTCCCTTCTGTCCTTTGCGGTGCCGGCGGCAGGAGTTGAACCCGCGACCTACCGCTTACAAGGCGGTTGCTCTACCAACTGAGCTACGCCGGCCCACGTCAGGGCCCTTTCATTCTTGCGTCCACCATATGCACAAGCCTTGCCGGCCTGCAACACTTGTGCAGTATTCCGGCCGATTGGTCACGCTGGACAGGCGGGACGTCTTGGCGCAGTGGTTCGACGTCAGCCGGTTCATCTGGCGGCTCGAAGGCGCTGCGGCCGCCCGCATCATCATGCTGGACTACTGCCGCGACGATCCGTTCTGAACGCCTCGGCGCCGCGCTCAGGCCTTCAACGTCTCCAGATTGCCGTCGATCGAGATCGCCTGCCCCGAGACCGTGCGGCCGAGATCGCTGACGAGGTAGAGCACCATGTTGGCGATGTCCTCGGCCGAGACCATCGTGTGCAGCGACGTCAGGTTCAGGTAGCGCTCGCGCATCTCGGCGAAGGAAACGCCGCGCGCCTTGGCCTTCGCGTCGATGACCGCGTCGATGCGCGGCCCCTGGACGATGCCCGGACAGATGGCGTTGACGCGGATCTTGTGCTCGCCCAGCTCCATCGCCCAGGTCTCGGTGAGGCCGATCGTCGCCCATTTCGTCGCCGAATAGGGCGTGCGCAGCGGATAGCCGAAGCGCCCGGCGGCCGACGACATCATCACGATCGACCCGCCGCCCGCGGCCTTGAGCATCGGCACCGCGCGCCGCGCGCACAGGAACTGCCCGGTCAGGTTGACGCCCAGCGTGCGGTGCCAGTCCTTGGGGTCCGTCTCCTCGATCGGCGCGGTCGGTCCGGCGATGCCCGCGTTGTTGATCAGCGCGTCGAGCCCGCCGAGCGTCTTGGCGGCGTCGGCGAACAGGCGGTCGACGTCGGCCGCCTCGGCCACGTCGGCGCGGGTGACGCCGATGCCGGGCAGGGCGACGCGGGCCTGCTCCAGCGCGGCGGCGTCGACGTCGCAGATGTGCACGCGCGCGCCGGCCTCGATCAGGGTCCTGGCGATGGCGCGACCGATGCCGGCCGCGCCGGCGGTGATCACGGCCCTCAGGCCCGGACAGGTGACGTTCATGCGTTTCCTCCTGACTGGACGTTGGAAGGCCCGGGGTCGCCCGGCCCGCCCTTGCGCTGGCGCGCGCACTCGTAGAGCGCGACGGCGGCAGCGTTCGAGACGTTGAGCTGCACAATCGGTCCCGACGTGGGCAGCCGCGCCTGGAAGTCGCAGCGATCGCGCGTCAGGCGCCGCAGGCCGGGGCCTTCGGCGCCGAGCGCGAGGGCGATCCGGCCCTTGAGGTCGATCGCCGCCAGCTCCCGGTCGGCGTCGCCGGCCAGGCCGACGCACCAGAAGCGCGATTCCTTGAGCCGCTCGATGGCCTGGGCCAGGTTGCCGACGCGCACGATCGGCACGTGCTCGAGCGCGCCAGAGGCGGCCTTCGCGAGCGCCCCCGTCACCGGCGGCGCATGATGGCGCGGCAGCACGAGCGCGGCGGCGCCGAAGGCGGCGGCCGAGCGCAGGATCGCGCCGACATTCTGCGGATCGGTGACCTGGTCGAGCAGCAGCAGCGTGGCGCTCTCGGCCCCGCTCAGCCCGTCGAGCAGCTCGTCCAGGTCGGGCTCGTCGAGCGGCTCGGCCAGCGCGGCAACGCCCTGATGCACGGCGCCCGCCGGCAAGACCCGCTCCAGGGCCTGACGCTCCAGGATTTCCGCCGCCGGATGCCCGGCCGGGGCCGGCAGGGACGGCGCGGCCTCGGCCGTGGCGATCAGGCGCCGGATGCGCCGCGCCGGGTTGGCAAGGGCGGCCAGGACGGCATGCTGGCCGTAGATCCAGTAGGCCGGCCCACCGCCGTGGGCCGGGCCGGACGCGCCATGCGGGCGATGCGGCGGCACCCGCCCGGAATTGCGGGGGAAGGCCGGGACGGGGCGCTTGCGCTTTGCCATGGGCGCGCTTAGTATCACGGCGGGTTTGATGCGAAAACGACCTCTGCGCCCGGATTTTCCACCGGAGAGGCGACAGGGGTTGTTTGCGCGTCTTTTGGCGTTTACATAGCGAGGTCAAGGCACTAGGAATCGCTGCACCGTCGCCGCGGCGCGGCTGCGTGACGCGGAGGGGTGCCCGAGCGGCTAAAGGGGACGGACTGTAAATCCGTTGGCTTCGGCCTACGTTGGTTCAAATCCAACCCCCTCCACCACTTCCACCAGCCGTGGGGTCACGCTTCTCCTGCCCGGCCGAACATCGGTTCGTCGGTTGCGGCTTGCCGATGCGGGTGTAGCTCAATGGTAGAGCTCCAGCCTTCCAAGCTGGCTACGCGGGTTCGATTCCCGTCACCCGCTCCAGAGCAAAACGGCACGAGCCGCCGCAGCGACGTCCAGGGCCGAAACCACGCCAGCGGTGCGCAACGCGCCGCCCAACGAACCGATAACGGAACCAGAGAGAGCCGGGAACCAAAGAGATGTCCAAAGCGAAATTTGAGCGCACGAAGCCGCACTGCAACGTGGGGACGATTGGGCACGTCGACCACGGGAAGACGTCGCTGACGGCAGCGATCACGAAGATCCTGGCGGAGACGGGGGGGGCGACGTACACGGCGTACGACCAGATCGACAAGGCGCCTGAGGAGAAGGCGCGCGGGATCACGATCTCGACGTCGCATGTGGAGTACGAGACGCAGAAGCGGCACTACGCGCACGTGGACTGCCCCGGGCACGCGGACTACGTGAAGAACATGATCACGGGCGCGGCGCAGATGGACGGGGCGATCCTGGTAGTTTCGGCGGCGGACGGGCCGATGCCGCAGACGCGCGAGCACATCCTGCTGGCGCGGCAGGTTGGGGTTCCTGCGATCGTGGTTTACCTGAACAAGGTGGACATGGTGGACGACCCCGAGCTTCTGGACCTCGTGGAGATGGAGGTGCGCGAGCTTCTGACGTCCTACAAGTTCCCCGGGGACGAGATACCGATCATCCGGGGCTCTGCGCTGATGGCGCTGGAGGACAAGAACCCGGAGCAGGGCAAGCAGTCGGTGCTGAAGCTGATGGAGGCTGTGGACAGCTACATCCCGCAGCCGAACCGTCCGAAGGACCGTCCGTTCCTGATGCCGATCGAGGACGTGTTCTCGATCTCGGGCCGCGGCACGGTGGTGACGGGGCGGATCGAGCGCGGGATCGTCAAGGTGGGCGACGAGGTCGAGATCGTGGGCCTGAGGGACACGCAGAAGACGGTGGTTACGGGCGTGGAGATGTTCCGCAAGCTTCTGGATTCGGGCGAGGCGGGCGACAACATCGGTGCGCTGCTGCGCGGGACGAAGCGCGAGGAGGTCGAGCGCGGGCAGGTTCTGGCGGCGCCGGGTTCGATCACGCCGCACACGAAGTTCCGCTGCGAGGCGTACATCCTGACGAAGGAGGAGGGCGGCCGGCACACGCCGTTCTTCGCGAACTACCGTCCGCAGTTCTACTTCCGCACGACGGACGTGACGGGCGAGGTGATGCTGCCGGCGGGGACGGAGATGGTGATGCCGGGCGACAACGTGGCGCTCGAGGTGAAGCTGATCGCGCCGATCGCGATGGACGAGGGCCTGCGCTTCGCCATCCGCGAGGGCGGCAAGACGGTCGGCGCCGGCGTCGTCTCCAAGATTCTCGAGTAGTTGACGAAAAACGGGCCGCCGAGCGGCGAGGGTCGATCCCATGGACAGTCAGAACATACGCATCCGCCTCAAGGCGTTCGATCATCGCGTGCTCGACCAGTCGACCAGCGAGATCGTGAACACGGCCAAGCGGACCGGCGCGCGCGTGCGCGGGCCGATCCCGCTGCCGACGCGCATCGAGCGCTTCACCGTCAACCGCTCGCCGCACATCGACAAGAAGTCGCGCGAGCAGTTCGAGATCCGCACGCACAAGCGGCTCTTGGACATCGTCGATCCGACGCCGCAGACCGTGGACGCGCTGATGAAGCTCGACCTCGCGGCCGGCGTCGACGTCGAGATCAAGCTCTAGAGGGAAGGCTACGATGCGTACCGGTCTGGTCGCCCGCAAGCTCGGCATGACCCGCGTGTTCGATGGCGACGGGCAGCATGTCCCGGTCACCGTCCTGGCGATCGAGAACTGCCAGGTCGTGGCCGCGCGCAAGGAAGAGAAGGACGGCTACCTCGCCGTCCAGCTCGGCGCCGGCCAGGCGAAGGTCAAGCGCACGACGAAGCCGATGCGCGGCCATTTCGCCAAGGCCAAGGTCGAGCCGAAGCGCAAGCTCGCCGAGTTCCGCGTCGACGCCGCGGGCCTGCTCGAGCCGGGCGCCGAGCTCTCGGCCGCGCATTTCGTGGCCGGCCAGTTCGTCGACGTCACCGGCACGACCATCGGCAAGGGCTACGCCGGCGTCATGAAGCGGCACAACTTCGGGGGCTTGAGCGCCTCGCACGGCGTGTCGATCTCGCATCGCTCGCACGGCTCGACCGGCCACCGCCAGGACCCCGGCAAGACCTTCGCCGGCAAGAAGATGGCCGGCCATCTGGGCGACAAGCGGCGCACGACCTTGAACCTGAAGGTCGTTTCGACCGACCCCGAGCGCGGCTTGATCATGCTGAAGGGCGCGGTGCCCGGCGCGGAAGGCAGCTGGGTGCTGGTGCGCGACGCGGTCAAGCGCAAGGCCCCGGACGGGCTGCCGAAGCCGGCGGGCTTGAAGGCGGCCGCGCCGGCCGAGGCGCCGGCGGCGAAGCCGGAAGAGAAGAAGGACTGATCCGATGCAGGTCCCGGTCAAGACCCTCGACAACGCCGACGCCGGTTCGGTCGAGCTCAGCGACGCGGTGTTCGGCGCCAAGGTGCGCGCCGACATCCTGGCGCGCCTGGTGCACTGGCAGCTCGCCAAGCGGCGCGCCGGCACGCACAAGGCCAAGGGCATCTCGGACATCGCCGGCACGACCAAGAAGCCGTGGCGGCAGAAGGGCACCGGCCGCGCCCGCCAGGGCTCGCTGCGTTCGCCCCAGTTCCGCGGCGGCGCGCGCATCTTCGGTCCGGTCGTGCGCGACCACGGCTACGACCTGCCGAAGCAGGTGCGCAAGCTGGGCTTGGTGACGGCGCTGTCGGCCAAGCGCGCCGACGGCAAGCTGGTGGTGCTCGACGCCGCCAAGGCGGGCTCCCACAAGACCAAGGAGCTCGCCGCCCGCTTCGGCAAGCTGGGCCTGAACTCGGCGCTCGTGATCGACGGGCCGGAGCTCGACCAGAACTTCGTGCGCGCCGCGCGCAACATCCCGGGCATCGACGTGCTGCCGCAGCAGGGCGCCAATGTCTACGACATCCTGCGCCGCGACGTGCTGGTGCTGACGCGCGCCGCGGTGGAGCACCTGGAGGCACGGCTGAAATGAGCAGGTCGCACATCGTCAAGCCCGGCAAGGTGGAGCTCTCGGACGAGCGCGCCTACGGGCTGATCCTGTCGCCGGTCATCACCGAGAAGGCGACGATGGGATCGCAGCACAACCAGGTGACCTTCCGCGTGCCGCTCGACGCCACCAAGCCCGAGATCAAGGCGGCGGTCGAGAAGCTGTTCAAGGTCAAGGTCAAGGCCGTGAACACGATCCGCACGATGGGCAAGGTCAAGCGCTTCCGCGGCCGGGTCGGCCAGCGCAGCGACGGCAAGAAGGCGATCGTGTCGCTGGCCGAAGGCAGCACGATCGACGTGACGACGGGAATCTGACGCCATGGCGCTGAAGACACTGAAGCCGGTCACCAACGGCACGCGCGGCACCGTCCTGATCGACCGCTCCGAATTGTGGAAGGGGCGTCCGGTCAAGGCGCTGACCGAGGGCAAGCAGTCGACCGGCGGCCGCAACAACTACGGCCACATCACCACGCGCCACAAGGGCGGCGGGCATAAGAAGCGCTATCGCATCGTCGACTTCAAGCGCCGCAAGCACGACGTGCCGGCGACGGTCGAGCGCATCGAGTACGATCCGAACCGCTCGGCCTTCATCGCGCTCGTCAAGTACGAGGACGGCGAGCAGAACTACATCCTGGCGCCGCAGCGGCTGCGCGCCGGCGACAAGGTGATCTCGGGCCAGAAGGCCGACATCAAGCCGGGCAACGCCATGCCGCTGCGCGCCATGCCGGTCGGCACGATCTGCCACAACGTCGAGATGAAGATCGGCAAGGGCGGGCAGCTGGCGCGCGCCGCCGGCACCTATGTCCAGCTGGTCGGGCGCGACGGCGGCAACGCGCTCCTGCGCCTGTCCTCGGGCGAGATGCGCATCGTGCGCGGCGAGTGCATGGCCACGGTCGGCGCGGTGTCGAATCCCGACCGCATGAACCAGTCGATCGGCAAGGCCGGCCGCAAGCGCTGGATGGGCGTCCGCCCCACCGTGCGCGGCGTCGCGATGAACCCGATCGACCATCCGCACGGCGGCGGCGAAGGCCGCACCTCGGGCGGCCGCCATCCGGTCACGCCCTGGGGAAAGGGCACCAAGGGCACCCGTACCCGCAACAACAAGCGCACCGACCGGATGATCGTCCGGCGCCGCTTCCAGAAGTAGTCGAGGAGGACTTAAAGACGTGGCTCGCTCTGTCTGGAAAGGTCCGTTCGTCGACGGCCACCTGCTGAAGAAGTCGGAGAAGGCGCGCGCCTCCGGGCGCAACGAGGTGATCAAGACCTGGTCGCGCCGCTCGACCATCCTGCCGCAGTTCGTGGGGCTGACCTTCGGCGTCTACAACGGGCACAAGTTCCTGCCGGTGCTGGTGACCGAGAACATGATCGGCCACAAGTTCGGCGAGTTCTCGCCGACCCGCACCTTCCACGGCCACGCGGCCGACAAGAAGGCCAAGCGGGCTTAGGCGCCCGTCCATCGCGAGGATTTGGGAAAGACCATGGGCAAGAAGGCGAAGGAACGGCGGCTGCCGGAGACGGACGCGAAGGCGATCGCCCGCGCGCTCCGCATCAGCCCGCGCAAGCTGAACCTGGTGGCCGAGCTGATCCGCGGCAAGTCGGCGGAAACGGCGCTGGCCGAGCTCAGCTTCTCGCGCCGGCGCATCGCGGGCGACGTGAAGAAGGTGCTGCAGGCCGCCATCGCCAATGCCGAGAACAACCACTCGCTCGACGTCGACCGGCTGTACGTGAAGGAAGCGACGGTGGGGCGCACCGCGGCGATGCGGCGCTTCCACGCGCGCGGCCGCGGCCGCGCCGCCAGCGTCATCAAGCCGATCAGCAACCTGACGGTCATCGTCAGCGAGCGCAAGGAACGCGAACAGCGCGAGGAGCAGGCCTGAAATGGGTCAAAAGGTAAATCCGGTCGGACTGCGGCTGGGCATCAACCGGACGTGGGACTCGCGCTGGTTCGCCAAGCGCGACTACGCCAACCTGCTGCATGACGACCTGAAGCTCAGGAACTTCCTGACCAAGCGCCTGGCCCAGGCCGGCGTCGCGCGCGTCGTGATCGAGCGCCCGGCCAAGCGCGCGCGCATCACCATCCATTCCGCGCGGCCCGGCGTCGTCATCGGCAAGAAGGGCGCCGACATCGAGAAGCTGCGCGCCGATCTCGCCAAGATGACCGGCGGCGAGGTCAACCTGAACATCGTCGAGATCCGCAAGCCCGAGATCGACGCCAAGCTGGTGGCCGAGACCATCGCCCAGCAGCTCGAGCGCCGCGTCGCCTTCCGCCGCGCCATGAAGCGCGCCGTGCAGTCGGCCATGCGCCTCGGCGCGCTCGGCATCCGCATCAACTGCGGCGGCCGCCTGGGCGGCGCCGAGATCGCGCGCGTGGAGTGGTATCGCGAAGGCCGCGTGCCGCTGCACACGCTGCGCGCCGACGTCGATTTCGGCCGCGCGACGGCGCGGACGACCTACGGCACCTGCGGCGTCAAGGTGTGGGTGTTCAAGGGCGAGATCATGGCGCACGACCCGATGGCCCAGGACAAGCGGGCCATGGAACAGCAGGTCGCGCGCTAGAAGGTCGCGCCCGGCAGAGGAACGAGAAGGCTTTAAGGACCGACGATCATGCTCGCGCCCAAGCGAACGAAATACCGCAAGGCCCACAAGGGCCGCATCCACGGCCAGGCCAAGGGCGGCACGCAGCTGAATTTCGGCGCCTACGGCCTCAAGGCGACCGAGGCCGGGCGGCTGACCGCGCGCCAGATCGAGGCGGCGCGCCGCGCCATCACGCGCCACATGCGCCGCATCGGAAAGCTGTGGATCCGCATCTTCCCGGACGTTCCGGTGTCGAAGAAGCCGGCCGAGGTGCGCATGGGCTCGGGCAAGGGCACGCCCGAGTTCTGGATGTGCCGCGTGAAGCCGGGCCGCATCATGTTCGAGCTCGACGGCGTCCCGCAGCAGCTGGCGAAGGAGGCGTTCGACCTGGCCTCGGCCAAGCTGCCGATCGGCACCCGCGTCGTCACCCGCCTGGGACAGGAGGGCTGAAGCGATGAAAGCCAGCGATCTGCGCACCGAGACGCCGGACCAGCTCAAGCAGAAGCTGGCCGAGCTCGCCGCGACATCGCCCGGATCAAGACCATCCTCGGCGCCAAGGCCGCGGCCGCGAAGGCCGGCGGCAAGGCGTCCTGAAGCAAACCGGAGTTGGATCGAAGCCATGCCGAGGCGAGTACTGCAAGGGGTCGTGGTCAGCGACAAGAACGCGAAGACCGTCGTGGTCCGCGTCGACCGTCGCGTCCAGCATCCGCTCTACAAGAAGTTCCTGACGCGCACCAAGAAGTACCACGCGCACGACGAGGAACGCCGCTTCAAGGTGGGTGATCTGGTCACCATCCGCGAGTGCCGGCCGCTGTCGAAGCTGAAGCGCTGGGAAGTGGTGGTCGAGGGCGCGGCTGAAAAGCCCGCCGCCAAGGCCTGACGCGGACGCCGGGGAGGCCCGAAACATGATCCAGATGGAAACCAACCTGGAGGTCGCCGACAATTCCGGCGCGCGCCGCGTCCAGTGCATCAAGGTGCTGGGCGGATCGAAGCGCAAGTACGCCTCGATCGGCGACGTGATCGTCGTGTCGGTCAAGGACGCCATCCCGCGCGGGCGCGTGAAGAAGGGCGACGTGCACCAGGCGGTGATCGTCCGCACCGCGCGCGAGATCCATCGCACCGACGGCAGCTCGATCCGCTTCGACCGCAACGCCGCGGTGCTGATCACCAAGCAGGGCGAGCCGATCGGCACGCGCATCTTCGGACCCGTCACGCGCGAGCTGCGCGCGAAGAAGTTCATGAAGATCGTGTCGCTCGCGCCGGAAGTTCTGTAGGCGCTGGGTTCTCTGGAGAAGGCAAGATGGCCATGGCCACGAAGCTGAAGATCAAGAAGGGCGACCGCGTCATCGTCATCTCGGGCCGCGACCGCGGCAAGACGGGCGAGGTCTTGCGCGTGATGCCGGTGGAATCGCGCGTGCTGGTGCAGGGCGTGAACATGATCAAGCGCCACACCAAGCAGCGCCCCGGCGAGACCGGCGGCATCGTCGACAAGGAAGCGCCGATCCACGTCTCGAACGTCGCGCATGTCGATCCCAAGGACGGCAAGGCGACGCGGGTCGGGTTCAAGGTGCTCGAAGGCAACCGCAAGGTCCGCTTCGCCAAGCGGTCCGGCGAAGTGATCGACCGCTAGGTCGAAAGGGAACAGTCGTCATGGCGACACGTCTGCGCAAGCACTTCGACGAAGTGGTACGGCCGAACCTGATGAAGGAGTTCAACTACACGAACCCGATGCAGGTGCCGCGGCTGGAGAAGATCGTCATCAACATGGGCGTCGGCGAGGCGACCTCGGACGGCAAGAAGATCGACGCCGCCGTCGCCGACCTCACCGCGATCAGCGGCCAGAAGCCGGTCGTCACGCGCGCCAAGAAGTCGATCGCCGGCTTCAAGATCCGCACCGGCCTGCCGATCGGCTGCAAGGTCACGCTCCGGCGCGAACGGATGTACGAGTTCCTCGACCGGCTGATCACGATCGCGCTGCCGCGCGTGCGCGACTTCCGCGGCGTCTCGGGCAAGAGCTTCGACGGGCGCGGCAACTACGCGCTCGGCATCAAGGAGCAGATCGTCTTCCCCGAGATCAACTACGACAAGGTCGACGAGGTGCGCGGGATGGACATCATCATCTGCACCACCGCGAAGACCGACGAGGAGGGCAAGGCCTTGCTGAAAGGCTTCGAAATGCCCTTCGTCAATTGACGTTACCGGAACGGAGGCCTTGAGAGACCGTTATGGCGAAACTCAGTTCCATCGAGCGCAACAAGCACCGCCGCGGCCTGGTCAAGCGACTGGCCAAGAAGCGCAAGGCGCTGAAAGAGGTCGTGATGAACCAGGCGCTGTCCATGGAGGACCGCTTCGCGGCGCAGATGAAGCTTTCCAAGCTGCCGCGCAACAGCTCGGCGGTGCGCATCCGCAACCGCTGCGAGCTGAGCGGCCGGCCGCGCGCCTTTTATCGCAGGTTCAAGCTGTCGCGCATCGCGCTCAGGGACCTGGCCTCGTCGGGCCAGATCCCGGGCATGGTGAAGGCAAGCTGGTAACCCGGAGAACCGACACATGGCTCTGAGCGATCCTCTGGGCGATCTCCTGGCCCGCATCCGCAACGCTCAGCGGCAGGGAATCTCGTCGATCACCTCGCCCGCGTCGCGGCTGCGCGCCAACGTGCTGGACGTGCTGAAGCGCGAGGGCTACATCCGCGACTTCAGCGTCGCCGACGTGCGCCCCGGCGTGCAGGAAATCCGCATCGAGCTCAAGTACCACGAGGGCTCGCCGGTGATCCGCAAGATCGCCCGCGTTTCCAAGCCCGGGCGCCGCGTCTATTCGCGCATCGGCGACCTGCAGCGCGTCTACAACGGGCTCGGCATCTCGATCCTGTCCACGCCGCGCGGCGTGATGTCGGACAACGAGGCCCGCGCCGCCAATGTCGGCGGCGAGGTGCTGTGCCAGGTCTTCTGATAACCGGCGCTTAGGAAGAAGGACGGAGACGGACATGTCGCGAGTCGGCAAGCACCCGGTGACCCTGCCCAAGGGGGTCACGGTCGACATCGCCGGGCAGAGCCTCAAGGCCAAGGGCAAGCTCGGCGAGCTGACGCTCGTGGTCGACAACGACATCGAGGCGAAGCTCGCCGACGGCGCCGTCAAGCTCACGCCGCGCAGCGACAGCAAGCGCGCGCTCACCATGTGGGGCACGACGCGCGCGCTGGTGAACAACATGGTCAAGGGCGTGGCCGACGGCTTCACCGTCAACCTCGAGATCAACGGCGTCGGCTATCGCGCCGCCGTCCAGGGCAAGGTGCTGCAGCTGCAGTTGGGATTCAGCCACGAGGTGAAGTACCCGATCCCGGACGGCATCACGATGAAATGCGAGAAGCCGACCGCGATCTCGATCAGCGGCGCCGACCGGCAGAAGGTCGGCCAGGTGGCGTCCGAGATCCGCAGCCTGCGCCCGCCCGAGCCATACAAGGGCAAGGGCATCAAGTACGACACCGAAGTGATCCGCCGCAAGGAAGGCAAGAAGAAGTAAGGCGCTCTAAGAAAGGGACGACTGGCCATGGCAAGCGCGGAAGAGAGATTCGAGCGGCGCAAGCGCCGCCTGCGCACCGATATCAGGCGCAAGAGCAGCGGACGGCCGCGCCTGTCGGTGCACCGCTCCGATCGCCACATCTATGCCCAGGTGATCGATGACGTCGCCGGGCGCACGCTCGCCGCGGCATCGAGCCTCGACAAGGATCTGCGCGCCAAGCTGAAGACCGGCGCCGACGTCGAGGCGGCCAAGGAGGTCGGCAGGCTCTTGGCCAGCCGCGCCGTCGCCGCCGGCGTCAAGGCCGTCGTGTTCGACCGCGGCGGCTACATGTTTCATGGCCGGGTCAAGGCCCTGGCCGATGCCGCCCGCGAGGGCGGCTTGTCCTTCTAGAGAAAGTCCGATCATGGCACGCACCCCATCTGGAACTGGCGACCGGCCGCAGCGCGGCGGCGGCGATCGCGGACCGCGCGGCGATCGCGCCCGGCGCGGCGGCGAGGGCGCGCCGCGCGACCGCGAGGAGAGCGAGCTCGTAGAAAAGCTCGTCAGCATCAACCGCGTCGCCAAGGTGGTGAAGGGCGGCCGTCGCTTCGGCTTCGCGGCGCTCGTGGTGGTGGGCGACCAGAAGGGCCGCGTCGGCCACGGCGCCGGCAAGGCGCGCGAGGTGCCCGAGGCGATCCGCAAGGCGACCGACCAGGCGCGCCGCAGCATGGTCCGCGTGCCGATGCGCGAGGGCCGCACGCTGCACCACGACGTCTATGGCCGCTTCGGCGCCGGCAAGGTGGTGCTGCGCGCGGCCAGCGAAGGCACCGGCATCATCGCCGGCGGCCCGATGCGTGCGATCTTCGAGGCGCTGGGCCTCAAGGACGTGGTCGGCAAGTCGGTGGGCACGTCGAACCCGCACAACATGGTCAAGGCCTGCTTCGCGGCCTTCGGCGGCATGTCCTCGCCGCGCGCGGTCGCCGCAAGGCGCGGCAAGAAGGTGAGCGAGATCCTCGGCAAGCGCGGCGAAGCCGCGGAGGCGAGGGAGTAAGGCGCCATGGCGAAGGGCACCAAATCCGCGGCCAAGGCCGGCCAAGTGAAGGTCACCCAGATCGGCAGCCCGATCGGGCGTCGCTTCGACCAGCGCGATACGCTGATCGGCCTCGGCCTCAACAAGCTGCACCGCTCGCGCGTGCTGGAAGACACGCCCGCGGTGCGCGGCATGATCACCAAGGTGCGGCATCTGGTCAGGGTCGAGCCGGTCGGCTGACGCGGCCAACGCTGGAAGGGCGCGGCTTGGAGCCGCGATGGATGGATCGAGATGAAGCTGAACGAGATCAAGGACAACCCGGGCGCACGCCAGCCGCGCCTGCGCGTCGGCCGCGGCATCGGCTCGGGCAAGGGCAAGCAGAGCGGCCGCGGCGGCAAGGGCCAGACCGCGCGCTCGGGCGTCGCGATCGGCGGGTTCGAAGGCGGCCAGATGCCGCTCTATCGCCGTATCCCCAAGCGCGGCTTCAAGAATCCCTTCCGGCAGCACTTCGTGCCGGTGAATGTCGGCGGCATCCAGGCGGCGATCGACGCCAGCCGGCTGGATGCCAGCCAGCCGGTCACGATCGAGGCGATGCAGAAGGCCGGCCTGGTCGGCCGCGTGCGCGACGGGGTGCGCCTCCTTGCCAAAGGCGAGCTCAAGACCAAGCTAACGGTGAAGGTGACCGGCGCATCGCGCGCCGCGGTCGCCGCGGTCGAGGCCAAGGGCGGCAGCGTGGAGGTGACCATCCCGCCGAAGCCGCAGCCCGAGCCGAAGGCCCCGAAGGCGGTCGAGGCCAAGGCCGAGGCGCCGGAGCCCAAGGCCGAGGCCAAGGCCCAGTCCAAGCCCAAGGGCGGCGAAGCCAAGGCCGCCAAGGGAGAAGGCAAGAAGCCCGCCGCCAAGCCGGAATCCGCCAAGGGCTGACGCCGGCCTGCCGGCGCGGCAACAGTTAGGACACCAAGCGAATGGCCTCAGCCGCCGAGCAATTGGCCGCAAACATCAACTTCGGCGCCTTCTCCAAGGCGACCGAGCTGAAAAAGCGCATCTGGTTCACGCTGCTCGCGCTCCTGGTCTACCGGCTCGGCACCTACATTCCGATCCCGGGCATCGACCCGGTCGCGCTGCAGCAGCTGTTCCAGCAGAACGCCGGCGGCATCCTGGACATGTTCAACATGTTCTCGGGCGGCGCGCTCGGGCGCATGACGATCTTCGCGCTCAACATCATGCCGTACATCTCGGCGTCGATCATCATGCAGCTGATGACCGCCGTGTCGCCGACCCTCGATGCGCTGAAGAAAGAGGGCGAGGTCGGCCGCAAGAAGCTGAACCAGTACACGCGCTACGGCACGGTGTTCCTGGCCCTGGTGCAGTCCTACGGCATCGCGGTCGGGCTCGAGGGCCTGGCCGGCCCGCGCGGCAGCGCCGTGCTCGATCCCGGCATGTTCTTCCGGCTGACCACGGTCATTTCGCTGACCGGCGGCACCGTGTTCCTGATGTGGCTGGGCGAGCAGATCACCGCCCGCGGCGTCGGCAACGGCATTTCGCTGATCATCTTTGCCGGCATCGCCGCCAACCTGCCGCACGCGATCGCCGCCACGCTCGAGCTCGGCCGCACCGGCGCCATGTCCACGGTGTTCATCCTGTTCATCCTGGTCATGGCGCTCGGCGTCACCGCCTTCATCGTGTTCATCGAGCGCGCCCAGCGGCGCATCCTCGTGCAGTACCCGAAGCGCCAGCAGGGCAACAAGATGTTCGGCGGCGACTCCTCGCACATGCCGCTGAAGCTCAATACCTCGGGCGTGATCCCGCCGATCTTCGCGAGCTCCATCCTGCTGATGCCGCTGACCATCGCCGGCTTCACCGGCGGCCAGGGACCCGACTGGCTCAACGCCATCACGGCGCAGCTCAGCCACGGCTCGCTGCTCTACATCGCGATGTATGTCGGCCTGATCGTGTTCTTCGCCTTCTTCTACACGGCGATCGTGTTCAATCCGGTCGAGACCGCCGACAACCTCAAGAAGTACGGCGGCTTCGTGCCGGGCATCCGCCCGGGCAAGAACACGGCCGACCACCTGGACTACGTGCTGACGCGGCTGACGGTGATCGGCGCGGCCTACCTGTCGGCGGTCTGCGTGCTGCCCGAGATCCTGATCTCGAACTACGCCGTGCCGTTCTACTTCGGCGGCACGAGCCTCTTGATCGTGGTCAGCGTCACGATGGACACGGTGGCGCAGATCCACAGCCATCTCCTGGCGCACCAGTACGAAGGGCTGATCAAGAAGGCCAAGCTCAGGGGCGCGCGCCGATGAGCCGCCTCATCCTGCTCGGGCCCCCCGGCGCCGGGAAAGGCACCCAGGCCAAGCGCCTGTCCACCGGCCTCGGCATTCCGCAGCTGTCGACCGGCGACATGCTGCGCGCCGCCGTCGCCGCCGGCTCGGCGCTCGGCAAGAAGGTCAAGTCGGTGATGGATGCCGGCAAGCTCGTGTCGGACGAGATCGTGAACGAGCTGATCGGCGAGCGCATCGACCAGCCCGACGCCCGGAAGGGCTTCATCCTGGACGGGTTTCCGCGCTCCCTGCCGCAGGCCGAGGCGCTGGACCGGCTGCTGGCCGACCGCAAGATCCGCCTCGACCGCGTGATCGAGATGAAGGTCGACGACGAGGCGCTGGTCGAGCGCATCACCGGCCGCTTCACCTGCGCCAAGTGCGGCGCCGGCTATCACGACAAGTTCCACCGTCCGAAGAAGGACGGCGTTTGCGACCAGTGCGGCGGCACCACGTTTACGCGCCGCGACGATGACAAGGAAGCGACGGTCAGGGCGCGGCTTGCGGCCTACCACGCGCAGACGGCGCCGCTGCTGCCCTATTACCGGGCGCGCGGCATCCTGGTGGGCGTGGACGGCATGGCGTCGATCGACGAGGTGACGCGGCAGTTGCAGGCCGCCGTCGGCACCGCAGGAGTGGCGTAACCGGTTGACTGGACGTGGTTTCTCCCTATACTGCGGCGTTTTTTGCAGACGCCGCGGGGCGGCGGGAAACAGCCCCGTCCAGAAAACCTTTTAGGGTCAAGGAGTTGCAGGCGTGGCGCGCATTGCAGGCGTGAACATTCCGACGCAGAAGCGCGTACTGATCGCGCTTCAGTACATCCACGGGATCGGCGCGGCCAAGTCGCGGGAGATCTGCGGCAAGGTGGGGATTCCGGACGATCGGCGCGTGAACCAGCTGACCGACGACGAGGTCCTGCGCATCCGCGAGATCATCGACCGCGAATACCAGGTCGAAGGCGATCTGCGCCGCCAGGTCGCGATGAACATCAAGCGCCTGATGGACCTGGGCTGCTATCGCGGCCTGCGCCATCGCAAGCAGCTGCCGGTCCGCGGGCAGCGTACGCACACCAACGCCCGTACGCGCAAGGGCAAGGCCCGGCCCATCGCCGGCAAGAAGATCGCGACAAAGTAGCGCAGGCAGCCGCAGACGCGTGCCGCCGCCCGCCGACAGGAATTTGGAGACCGAACGATGACCGCATCCGCCAAGCCCGCCGCCGCCCCCGGCGCCGCCGCACCGCGTGCGCGCCGCAAGGAGCGCAAGAACATCACCTCGGGCGTCGCGCACGTGAACGCGTCGTTCAACAACACCGTGATCACCATCACCGATGCCCAGGGCAACACGATTGCCTGGTCCTCTTCCGGCGCCCAGGGCTTCAAGGGCAGCCGCAAGTCGACGCCCTACGCCGCGCAGATCGCGGCCGAGGTCGCCGGACGCAAGGCGATGGAGCACGGCATGAAGCAGCTCGAGATCGAGGTGAAGGGCCCGGGCGCCGGCCGCGAGTCGGCGCTGCGCGCGCTGCAGACGGTCGGCTTCGCCATCACCACGATCCGCGACGTGACGCCGATCCCGCATAACGGCTGCCGGCCGCCCAAGCGCCGGCGCGTCTGACGGATTTGCCGGCCGACGGAGCCTCGAGGGGGCGCGGCCGGACCAGTCGACGACGGGCGGGGGAACCCGCCGCCTGTCCATTGCGATGAGGATGAACCCGTGATTCAGAAGAATTGGCAAGACCTGATCAAGCCGAACAAGCTGAGCATCGAGCCCGGCGACGATCCGTCGCGGGTCGCCACGATCGTGGTCGACCAGCTCGAGCGCGGCTTCGGCCTGACCCTCGGCAACGCGCTCCGGCGCGTGCTGCTGTCGTCGCTCCGCGGTGCGGCCGTGACGTCGATCCAGATCGACGGCGTGCTGCACGAGTTCTCGTCGATCCCCGGCGTGCTCGAGGACGTGACCGACATCGTTCTCAACATCAAGGCGCTCGGCCTGCGCATGCACGGCGAGGGACCGAAGAAGATCCGCCTGACCGCGACCGGCCCCGGCGAGGTCACCGCCGGCATGATCGAGACCGGCCACGACATCGAGGTGATGGACCCCGACCTCGTGATCTGCACGCTCGATCAGGGCGCCAAGATCTCGATGGAGATGACGGTCGAGACCGGCAAGGGCTACGTGCCGGGCACGCAGAACCGGCCCGAGGACGCGCCGATCGGCCTCATCCCGGTCGACGCCCTGTTCAGCCCGGTGCGCAAGGTGTCGTACAAGGTCGAGCCGACCCGCGTCGGCCAGGTGACCGACTACGACAAGCTGTCGATGCGGGTCGAAACCAACGGCGCGATCACGCCCGAGGATTCGGTCGCCGTCGCCGCGCGCATCCTGCAGGAGATGCTGAAGCTGTTCATCAACTTCGACGAGCCGCAGGCGGCGATCGCCGAAGCCAAGGACCACGACCTGCCGTTCAACCGCAACCTCCTGCGCAAGGTCGACGAGCTCGAGCTGTCGGTGCGCTCGGCCAACTGCCTGAAGAACGACAACATCGTCTATATCGGCGACCTGGTGCAGAAGACCGAGGCCGAGATGCTGCGCACGCCGAACTTCGGCCGCAAGTCGCTGAACGAGATCAAGGAAGTGCTCTCGGGCATGGGCCTGCACCTGGGCATGGAGATCCCGAACTGGCCGCCGGAGAACATCGAAGATCTGGTCAAGCGCCTGGAAGAGCCGTACTGAGCACCGGCTCCGCAAAACAGTAGCGTCTGGGAGAAGATCATGCGTCACGCCATGAGCGGCCGCAAACTGAACCGCAAGCGCGGCCACCGCACCGCCCTGTTCCGCAACCTGGCCGCGGCGCTGCTCAAGCACGAGCAGATCTCGACGACCCTGCCGAAGGCGAAGGACCTGCGGCCGGTGGTCGACAAGCTGATCACGCTCGGCAAGCGCGGCGGCCTGCACGCGCGGCGCCAGGCGCTGGCGCAGCTCAACAACGACGCCGCCCTGGTGGCGAAGCTGTTCGGGCCGGTCGCCGAGCGCTACAAGACCCGTCCGGGCGGCTATACGCGCGTGCTCAAGGCCGGCTTCCGCTACGGCGACGCGGCGCCGATGGCGATCATCGAGCTGGTCGATCGCGATCCCGACGCCAAGGGCAAGGACTCCGGCCCGAGCATGAAGGAGAGCGAGGCCGAGACCCAGGAGGCCGCGACGGCATGAGCGGAGCCGCGAGGGGAAGCGCCCCTCGCGCCCTTCTCGGCGGGGCGCGCGCCATGGCGTGCGCCCTTTTTGTTTGCGCCGCGACCGCAGCCGCGTTCCCCGTCCTGGCGCAGCCGGCGCCGCAGCGCGTCGTGCCGCAATCCGCCGCCCAGCTGCGCCAGTCCTACGCCCCGATCGTCAAGAAGGCGGCGCCCGCGGTCGTCAACATCTACACCCGCCGGCTGGTGCGCCATCGCGACGCCGGCTTCCTGTTCGACGATCCGTTCTTCCGCCGCTTCTTCGGCGAGGAAGGCCCGTTCGCGCAGTTGCAGCCCGAGCGCCAGCGCATCCAGAACTCGCTGGGCTCGGGCGTGATCGTCGACCCGTCGGGCCTCGTCGTCACCAACACGCACGTCATCCGCGGCGCAGACGAAATCCGCATCGTGCTGAACGACCGCCGCGAGTTCGACGCGCAGCTCGTCGCCAGCGACGAGAAATCCGATCTTTCGGTGCTGCGCATCGACAAGGCGGCGGGAAAGCTGCCCCATATCTCGCTGGCCAATTCCGACCAGCTCGAGGTCGGCGACCTGGTGCTCGCGATCGGCAACCCGTTCGGCATCGGCCAGACCGTCACCGGCGGCATCGTCTCGGCGCTGGCGCGCACGACCGTGGGCGTGTCGGACTACCGGTTCTTCATCCAGACCGACGCCGCCATCAACCCCGGCAATTCGGGTGGAGCGCTGGTCGACATGGACGGCCGGCTGGTCGGCATCAACACGGCCATCTTCTCGCGCTCGGGCGGCTCCCAGGGCGTCGGCTTCGCCATCCCCTCGAACATGGTCGCGACGGTGGTGAGTGCCGTGGCCACGGGCGCGAAACTGGTCCGCCCGTGGCTCGGCGCGTCGGGCCGTCCGGTGACTGCCGAGATCGCCGACGCGCTCCGGCTGCCGCGGCCGGTGGGCGTGCTGGTCGAGCATGTCCATCCCGAAGGGCCGGCCGCCGCTGCCGGCATCAAGGTGGGCGACGTGATCACGGCGATCGACGGCCTCGAGGTCGAAGATGCCGAGGCGCTGCGCTTCCGCATCGCCACGCGGCCGGTCGGCGGCGCCGCGAACGTGACCGTGATGCGCGAGGGTCGCCACCGCCTTCTGCAAATCGCCATGCTGGCCCCGCCCGAGGTGCCGCCGCGCGAGCTGACCGAGATCACGGGCGGCTCGCCGCTGCAGGGCGCCGTGGTCGCGAACGTGTCGCCGGCGCTCGCCGCCGAGATGAGCCTCGAGGCCGACCAGACGGGCGTCGTCGTGGTCGAGATCAAGCCCAATTCGCGCGCCCAGCGCCTGCGCCTGCGGCCGGGCGACTTCGTGCTCGCGATCAACGACGAGCAGACGCCGTCCGTGGCGGTGCTTCGCCGCGCCATCGGCCGCGCGTCCGCAGGATGGCGGATCACGGTTCGCCGCGGCGAGCGCGTCATCACCGCCAGCATCACCGGGTGAGCCTGTTCGCCGCCCAGGCGCCGCGGCCGCTGGCCGACCGGCTGCGCCCCGAGCGTCTCGACCAGGTGGTCGGCCAGGGCCACCTGCTCGGGCCCGACGGCCCGATCGGGCTCATGGTCGCGCGCGGCAAGCTCGCCTCGATGATCCTCTGGGGGCCGCCGGGCTGCGGCAAGACCACGATCGCGCGGCTGCTCGCCGATATCGGCGGGCTCGAGTTCGAGCCGCTCTCGGCCGTGTTCTCCGGCGTGGCCGACCTGCGCAAGGTGTTCGATCGCGCCAAGGAGCGGCGGCAGATGGGGCGCGGCACCCTGCTGTTCGTCGACGAGATCCACCGCTTCAACCGCGCGCAGCAGGATGCATTCCTGCCCTATGTCGAGGACGGCACGGTCACGCTGATCGGCGCCACGACCGAGAATCCGTCGTTCGAGCTCAATGGCGCGCTCCTGTCGCGCTGCCAGGTCTTCGTGCTGAACCGCCTCGACGACGCGGCGCTCGAGGAGATGCTCGAGAAGGCCGAGGCGGCGGAGGGCCGCAAGCTGCCGGTCGATGCCGCGGCGCACGCCGCGCTCAAGGCCATGGCCGACGGCGACGGGCGCTACCTGCTCAACATGGCCGAGATGCTGTTCCAGCTGAAGCCGCAAGGCGTGCTCGACGCCCAGGCGCTGGCGCAGGTCGTGCAGAAGCGCATGCCGCTCTACGACAAGGCGCAGGAAGGCCACTACAACCTGATCAGCGCGCTGCACAAGTCGCTGCGCGGGTCCGACACCGACGCCGGCCTCTACTGGCTCGCGCGCATGCTGGCGGGCGGCGAGGACCCGCTCTATATCGCGCGCCGGCTGGTGCGGTTCGCGGTCGAGGACATCGGCCTCGCCGATCCGCAGGCCCTGGTGCAGGCGCTCGCCGCCTGGGACATGTACGAGCGCCTGGGCTCGCCCGAAGGCGAGCTGGCGCTTGCCCAGCTCGTCATCTACCTAGGCACGGCGCCGAAGTCGAACGCGGCCTACGTCGCCTTCGGCAAGGCACGCCGGCTGGCCAAGGAGACCGGCTCGCTGATGCCGCCCAAGCACATCCTCAACGCGCCGACGCGGCTGATGAAGGATCTGGGCTACGGCAGCGGCTACGAGTACGACCACGACACCGAGGAAGGCTTCTCCGGCCAGGACTACTTCCCCGACGGCATGGCGCGGGTCCGGCTCTACGAGCCGGTCGAGCGCGGCTTCGAGCGCGAGATCGCCAAGCGGCTGGAATACTGGGACCGGCTCCGGCAGAAGCGCCGCGAGCCCGAATAGCCCTGTCAGGCGGCCTTCGCCTGCGGCCTGCGCGGCTTCTGCACGATGCAGCCGTACCAGCCGAGGCCGCGATGGGTCGCGCAGCCCGGCGTGATCGCGAAGCTGACGGTGTTGCCGTCCTCGTCCTGGTGGGTGCCGCACGGCGCGCCGGCGGTGCGCAGGGGGAACGTCTCTTCCAGCACGCCGGCCGTTTCGGACGTCTGGATGCCGGTCACCTTCTGCTTGGTCAGCTCGCCGACCTGGCCGGACAGCCGGACGATCTGCTCCGGATCGGCGCTCCGCTCGTCCGCTGCCAGCCGCGCCACGACACCTGCCTGCATGGCTAACCCGATCGACGGTGCTTCGTACCCGTCGGATTTCTCGGAGGGGGTGGGGGGGAGCTTGAAAATTGGTTTAATTCACCGAGATACTCATACCAACAGTTGCCCGACAAACCGGCACGACGCTGCCGCTGAATTTGGCAAACGGCGAAAGCCCGTCACCGCAGGGGCTTTCCGCCCGGTTCGCCGCAGGGCGGACCTGATGCTAGAAATGGCATGGTATGTGGACCTATTTCTGGATCGCCGTCGGGAGCGCCTTGGGCGGAGTCGCCCGCTATTGGTGCTCCGGGTTCGTCGCCGGCGGCATCGGCGAGACCTTTCCCTGGGGCACGCTGACGGTCAACGTGGTCGGCTCGTTCGTGATCGGCTTCTTCGCCACGCTGACCGCGCCCGACGGCCGCGTGTTCGTCGGCGGCACGGCGCGCCAGTTCGTCATGGCCGGCCTGTGCGGCGGCTACACGACCTTCTCGTCGTTCAGCATCCAGACGCTGAACCTGATCCGCGACGGCGACATGCTGCGCGCCGGGGGCAACGTGCTGCTGTCCGTCGCGCTGTGCCTGCTGGCCGTCTGGCTCGGCCATATGGCGGCGGCGGCGCTCAACCAGATGAAGGGCGTCTGACCATGCGGATCCCGCGCAATGCCGTGCTGCTGCGCATCTTCCTGGGCGAGGCCGACC
>JAKLKW010000032.1 GCA_023150455.1 Alphaproteobacteria bacterium
GCGCCACCTGGCTGTTCGGATCGGCCTGCAGCGAGGCTTCGTAGTTGGCCTTGGCCTTGAAGCCTTCGCCCATGTCGCGATAGGCCTCGCCCAGCATGTAGAAGCCGACCGCCGCCTGCGACCGGGTCGGGCTCATGCGCAGGCCCTGCTCGAATTTCTGCGAGGCTTCGTTCAGCCTTCCGGCCTGATAGAGATCATAGGCTTCCTTGAGCACCGGCCCGGCCACGTTCTCCTGCGCCCATGCCGCGCCGAAGCCGTAGGCCGCCAGCGCCAAGCCCAAGCACAGCGCCTTCAATGCCTGTCGCATCCCGATTATCCCGCTTTCTGCAGCATCCCCCACGCGATAGTAGACATCCGGATATGGCAAATTAGTGGCAGCGACGGCCGCCGTTCGCGCCCATGTCGTCCAGATGCCTGCCGTAGCGCAGAAAACCGCGCATCTGCCCCAAAGGTTGCCGGTCGCGCCGCGGGACGAAAACTGGTGGACGGTCGGCGCGATTGGGCTATTTTGTCCGCATAGTGGGGGGCGGAACCCGGTCCATTAGCGCACGTTGGGCCGTGACACGGGTGTACACGCATCAAGAGCGCCGGGAGGCGCCGTGAACGACCTCGGTACCCTTGGACGAGCCGCTGCCTCGGCAAGAAGCCCGGCCCTGCGGTCGTGCGCGGAACGGATCCGCTGCGGCCAGGGCATCGTCCCGGATGCTTGAAACCATGGCCGATCTCGCGCAGCTTGCGGGAAACGCGCGGTTTCGCGGCCTCAAGGTCCTGCTGGTCGAGGACGAGATCCTGATCTCCTTCCTGGTCGAGGACATGCTGACCGAGCTCGGCTGCACCGCCGTATGGCATGCCAAGGGCGTCAAGGAAGCGATCGCGATCCTCGCCGAGAAGCGTCCCGACGTCGCGGTGCTCGACGTCAACCTGGCGGGCGAGTTCGTCTACCCGCTGGCCGCCCGGCTCGACCAGGCGCAGATCCCCTTCGTGTTCGCGACCGGCTACGGCCGCGAAGGCATCCAGGCGCCATGGAGCCGCAAGCCCGTCGTGCAGAAGCCCTACGACACGCACGCGCTCGCCAGCGCACTGCGCTCGGTGCTCGCGCCCGGCTGACGCGGCGATTGCATCGTCGCGGCAGGCTACCCGCGCAGCCCCTTCACGACATCGGCGCCCGGTGCGGCGTCGGCAAAGCCCTTGAAGCTGCCGGCCTCGGCGATCAGCCGCGCGGCGCGGATCATGCCGCCCCAGGCCGCGCGCGCCAGCGCCCCGCCGATGCTGATGCGGCGCACGCCGAGATCCTCCAGGTCGCGCACGGTCAGATCGCTCGGGCCGCCCATCAGCACGTTGACCGGCTTCGGCTCGACCGCCTCGACCACCGCGGCGATCTGCTCGCGCGTCGCGAGGCCCGGCGCGTAGAGGCAATCGGCCCCGGCCGCCGCGTAGGCCGCGAGACGGCGAACGGTCTCGTCGAGATCGGGACGGCCGCGGATGAAGCCCTCGCTGCGTCCGGTCAGCACCACGCCGCCGCCCGCCCGGTCGATGGCGCCGCGCGCCGCCCTGACGCGCGCGACCGCGTCGTCGAACGGATAAAGCGCGCGCTCGCGATCGCCGGTGAAGTCCTCGATCGACAGGCCGGACACGCCGGTCTCGACGCACAGGCGCACGCTCTCCGCGACGCCGGCCGGGTCATGGGCGTAGCCGCCCTCGAAATCGGCGTTCATCGGCACGTCGGCCGCGGCGGAGAGCTCGGCGATGTGCGCCAGCATCGCGTCGCGCGCAACCTCGCCGTCGGCGAGCCCGCGCGACCAGGCGAATCCGGCGCTGGTCGTCGCCAGCGCCTTGAACCCCATGTTCTGCAGGAAGCGCGCGCTGCCGACGTCCCACGGATTGGGCATGACGAAGCAGCCGCTCGCGTGCAGGCGCCGGAACCGGGCGCGTTTCTCGGCGGTCGTGGTCATCGGGTCTTGTTCCTCCTGCTTGCGTTGGGGCGACGATCCTATGACCGCGCGCACATCTGAACAGGGCCAAATGCCTCGGCCGCGACCGGACCAAGCGGACGGCGGCCGATCACGCGAACTTGCAGGTCAGCCCGCCGTCGACGACCAGGCAATGGCCGGTGACGTATCTCGCCTCGTCGCTCGCCAGGAACAGCGAGGCATGCGCCACGTCCCAGGCGTCGCCCATCTTGCCGGTCGGGCATTGCGCGTCGCGGATGGCGATCATCCTGTCGACGTCGCCCTGGGCGTAGTGCCCCGGCAGGGCGGCGTGCACCATCGGCGTGTTCATGAGGCCCGGCAGCACCGCGTTGCAGCGGATGTTCTTGCGCGCGTACTGCATGGCGACGGCGACGGTCAGCTGGTTGATCGCGGCCTTGGTCGTGTAATAGGTCAGATACGGCACGCCGGTCCAGCGGATCGACGCGACCGACGAGATGTTGACGATCGCGCCGCCGCCCTGGCGCTCCATGTGCGGCAGCACGTGCTTGCAGGTCAGGTAGAAGCTCTTCAGGTTGACGTCGTGCACGCGGTCCCAGTCCTTCTCCTCGGTCTCGACCGGCCCGCCCAGCGACACGATGCCGACGTTGTTGTGCAGCACGTCGATGCGCCCGAAGCAGCCGCGCGCGGCGTTGACCATCTTGCGCACCTGGTCGGACTTGCTGACGTCGGCCTCGAGCGGCTCGGCCTCGCCGCCTTCGCCGCGGATGATGGCGCAGGTCTCCTCGGCCGCCGCGCGGTTGATGTCGACGGCGACGATCCTCGCCCCCTCGCGTGCGAACAGCACCGCCGTCGCCTTGCCGTTGCCCCAGCCCGGCCCGATCGAGCCTGCGCCCACTACGAGCGCGACCTTGTCCTTCAGCCGATCACCCACCTTGTTTCTCCCCGTATGGTCGAGCACCGGCATCGTAGGAGAGCGACCTGTAGCAGACACTCTAACTTGACCGGTCTTCGTAGCAGATGAATTGACCGCTTTTGTGGTTGCTGGGCCTGTGGGGATGTGGGCGGCGTCTTTCGCCGTCCACATATCCACAGGCCGGGCGCGGCGAGCGGCTGGCGTCGCGCCCGATCAGCCTGGCGTTGGCGTCATAGCGGGCCAGGCATCGTGGCCCGTGGAAGACCGCCAAGGTGCCGTCGTAGTACTGGTGCACGCGCACGGTGGCGCGCACGAAGTGATGCCGCAGAGGGGATTCGGGGATCTGCAAGACGAGCCCGTTCCAGCGCACGGTGTTGTCGTTGGCGACCCGGCGATCTTCCTGCACGCACAGGACGTCGCGCCAAGCCTTGGCAGGGGCTCGCACGAAGGCCGTGCCGGCCATCTCAGCGGCGACGGCGAAGCGTTGATTGTGCTCGGCCAGGTAGACCTCGGCAATGTAGCGGTTGGCTTCCGCCATGGTCGTGATGCCGGCCAGGCGCAGCTCTTTCGGCAGGCGATCCTGCAACGTGCGGAACATGCGCTCGCTGCGCCCGCGAGCTTCGGGCGAATAGGCCGCGATGTGCTCGATGCCGAGCTGCGCCAGGGCCCGCCCGACTTGCGTTGGCCGCGTCTTGTCGACCCGTTCACCGGCCTCCGGTGTCACGAAGTAGTGGCTGCCGCGATCGGTGTAGAGCTGGCAGAACAGGCCTTTGCGCGCGATCGTCTCGCTTAAGCCCTGGAACGTCGATGCCGTGCCTTCCTCGGGGGTAAGGAACAGCGAGTACAGCTCGCTGCTGGCATCGTCCATCGTCGCAATCAAATCGAGCGGCTCGCCCGTTTCGAGCCAGTCGTGCCGCGAGCCGTCCTGGTGCAGCATCATTCCCGCCAGCGGCCGGCGCGGGCGCTTCTTGCGGTGCGCCGAGCGCTTGCTGGCCTTCTTCACGGCCCCAGCCGCCTGCAGCGCCAACCGCGTGAACGTGTAGCTCAGCCGGTAACCGTGCCGCTTCACCAGCCGCTCGTGGAAGTGCTTGACCGCGAAGTCGCCGTACATCTCGCGATACAGCGCAACCATCTCTTGCCGCTCCACTTCCTTCACGCGCCGAGCCGACGGCCGCCCAACCCGCCGATCGAGCAGCCCACCGGCCCCTTCCTCGAGCCACCGACCGTGCCAGCGTCGGAACGTGCGCTCGCTCATCCCAAGAATATCCGCAGCTTCCGCTTGGCTCAGATCGCCTCGCTCCCAGCGTCCCAGAACATCCTCAAATTTCATCGTCCTTAGCCCTTGCAGCACTTCTGTCCGGTTCATCCCCGCCACCAACCTGGAGCGATTCAAAAACCGGACAGATCACGTGCTACAAAGACCGGTCAATCGATGTGCTCTCTACACAGCGCCCCCGCGAGCCTTGACCTCCCCCGCGCCGCCGCTCAATCTTAGGGTCGAGACCGATCGGGGGGCGCTCGGCGGCGGGGACGTGAACGAAGAACCGCGGACGCTTTCCGGCGCACCGCTTTTTCATTTTTGGGAGGAAATCATGCCCACCGTGAACCTGACGGTGAACGGCAAGGCGGTTTCGGCCAACGTCGAAGCCCGCACCTTGCTGGTCAACCTGCTGCGCGAGCAGCTCGGCCTCACCGGCACGCATGTCGGCTGCGACACCAGCCAGTGCGGCGCCTGCGTCGTGCATGTCGACGGCAAGTCGGTCAAGGCCTGCACGCTGCTGGCCGTCCAGGCGAACGGCAGCAAGGTCACGACCATCGAGGGCCTCGCCAGCGGCGACAAGCTGCACCCGATGCAGGAGGCCTTCCGCGAGCATCACGGCCTGCAATGCGGCTTCTGCACGCCCGGCATGGTGATGAGCGCCGTCTGCCTGGCGCAGAACCATCCGAACCTGACGGAAAAGGACGTGCGCGAGGGCCTCGAGGGCAACCTGTGCCGCTGCACCGGCTACCATAACATCGTGCAGGCCGTGCTGGCCGGCGCGCAGGCGATGCGGAGGTGATGCCATGGCACCGAACGACACCGGCATCGGCGCCTCCGTCCGGCGGCGCGAGGACTATCGCTTCCTGACCGGCCAGGGCACCTACACCGACGACATCAACCGCCCGAACCAGACCTACGCCTGGATCGTCCGCTCGCCGCACGCGCATGCGACGATCAAGTCGGTCGACACCAAGGCGGCGAAAGCCGCGCCCGGCGTGATCGCCGTCTACACGGGCGAGGACTTCAAGGCGATCAACGGCCTGCCCTGCGGCTGGCTCGTCCACAGCCGCGACGGCAAGCCGATGATCGAGCCGAAGCACCCGATCCTGGCGCACGGCAAGGTGCGGCACGTCGGCGACCCGGTCGCCGTGGTGATCGCCGAGACCAAGGCCCAGGCGCGCGACGCGGCGGAGAAGATCGCGATCGACTACGCCGCCCTGCCCGCCGCGGGCGACATGAAGGCCGCGCTCGCGCCCGGCGCCAAGCCGGTGCACGACGAGGCGCCGGGCAACCTGTGCTTCGACTGGGAGCTGGGCGACAAGGCCGCGACCGACGCCGCCTTCAGCAAAGCCGCCCGCGTCGTCAAGCTCGACCTCGTCAACAACCGGCTGGTGCCGAACGCGATGGAGCCGCGCGCGGCGATCGGCGAGTACGACCGCGCGACGGGCGAGCACACGCTCTACACCACCAGCCAGAACCCGCACGTGATCCGCCTGCTGATGGGCGCCTTCGTGCTCGGCCTGCCCGAGCACAAGCTGCGCGTCGTGGCGCCCGACGTCGGCGGCGGCTTCGGCTCGAAGATCTACCACTACGCCGAGGAAGCCATCGTCACCTGGGCGTCGAAGCAGGTCGGCCGCCCGATCAAGTGGACGGCCGAGCGGTCGGAATCCTTCATGTCCGACGCGCACGGCCGCGACCACGTCACCCATGCCGAGCTCGCGCTCGACAAGGACGGCAAGTTCCTCGGCTTCAAATCCGAGACGCTCGCCAACATGGGCGGGTATCTCTCGACCTTCGCGCCCTGCATCCCGACCTACCTGCACGGCACGCTGCTCGCCGGCAACTACGCGACGCCGGCGATCTGGACCAACGTCAAGGCGGTGTTCACCAACACCGTGCCGGTCGACGCCTATCGCGGCGCGGGCCGGCCCGAGGCCACCTTCATCCTCGAGCGCATCATCGACAAGGCGGCGCGCGAGCTGAAGATGGACCCGGCCGAGCTCAGGCGGCGCAACTACATCAAGCCCGAGCAGTTCCCGTACCAGACGCCGGTCGCGCTGGTCTACGACACGGGCAACTACCACGCCACGCTCGACCAGGTGCTGAAGCTCTCGGACGCCGCGGGCTACGAGAAGCGCAAGGCCGAGTCGAAGGCGCGCGGCAAGCTGCGCGGGCGCGGCATCGCCAGCTACATCGAGGCCTGCGGCATCGCGCCCTCGAACGTGGTCGGCTCGCTCGGCGCGCGCGCCGGCCTCTACGAGGCGGCCAACGTGCGCGTCAACCCGACCGGCAACGTGACCGTCTTCACCGGCAGCCACGCGCACGGCCAGGGCCACGAGACCACCTTCGCCCAGGTCGTGTCGACCATGCTCGGGATCCCGATGGACCAGGTCGAGATCAGCCACGGCGACACCAACCGCGTGCCCTTCGGCATGGGCACCTACGGCTCGCGCTCGATCGCGGTCGGCGGCACGGCGATCGTCAAGGCGCTCGACAAGATCATCGCCAAGGGCAAGAAGATCGCCGCGCACCTGATGGAGGCCGCCGAGGCCGACATCGAGTTCAAGGACGGCAAGTTCACCGTCGCCGGCACCGACAAGTCGACGCCGTTCGGCGCGGTCGCGCTGGCGGCCTACGTGCCGCACAAGTACCCGCTCGAGACGCTCGAGCCGGGCCTCGACGAGACGGCCTTCTACGATCCGAAGAACTTCACCTTCCCGGCCGGCTCCTATGTCTGCGAGGTCGAGGTCGATCCCGAGACCGGCGTCGTCGAGGTGCAAAGCTTCGCGGCGGCGGACGATTTCGGGCGGCTGATCAACCCGATGATCGTCGAGGGCCAGGTCCACGGCGGGCTGGGCCAGGGCATCGGCCAGGCGCTGCTCGAGACCTGCGTCTACGACAAGGACGGGCAGCTGCAGACCGGGTCCTACATGGACTACACCATGCCGCGCGCCGACGACCTGCCGTCGTTCAAGGTGGCGCACAGCGTCACCGCCTGCACGCACAACCCGCTGGGCGTGAAGGGCTGCGGCGAGGCCGGCGCCATCGGCGCGCCGCCGACGGTGATCAACGCGGTCATCGACGCCTTGTCCGAGTACGGCGTCACGCATCTCGACATGCCGGCCACGCCCCACCGCGTGTGGCAGGCGATCCAGGCCGCCCAGCCGGCCAAGCGCTGAGACCGGCAAGCAGTAATTCCGGGAGGAACGATCCCCATGTACGAATTCGCCTATCACCGCCCGTCCTCGCTGGCGGACGCGGCCAAGCTGATCCTTGAGGCCGGCGACAACGGCAAGCTCATGGCCGGCGGCCAGACGCTGATCCCGACCATGAAGCAGCGCCTCGCCTCGCCCGGCACGGTCGTCGACCTCGGGGCCTTGAAGGACCTCGCCGGCATCAAGGTCGAGGGCAACGCCGTGGCCATCGGCGCGACCACGACGCACGCCGCGGTCGCCGCGTCGAAGGACGTCCAGGCCAAGATCAAGGCGCTGGCCGAGCTGGCCGAGGGCATCGGCGACCGCCAGGTGCGCCATCTCGGCACGATCGGCGGCTCGATCGCCAACAACGACCCGGCCGCCGACTACCCCGCGGCCGTGCTGGGCCTGGGCGCCACGATCACGACCAACCAGCGCAAGATCGCCGCCGACGAGTTCTTCAAGGGCCTGTTCGAGACGGCGCTCAAGCCCGGCGAGATCATCACCGCGGTCGGCTTCCCGGTGCCCGAGAAGGCCGCCTACATGAAGTTCCGCAACCCGGCCTCGCGCTACGCCATCGTCGGCGTGTTCGTCGCCAAGACCGCCGGCGGCGTGCGCGTGGCCGTGACCGGCGCCGGCCAGGGCGGCGTGTTCCGCGTGCCCGACATGGAAAAGGCGCTCGCCGGCAACTTCTCCGCCAAGGCGATCGAGGGCGTGAAGGTCGCGGCCACGAGTCTCAACGCGGACATCCACGCCTCGGCCGAATACCGCGCCCACCTGATCGGCGTGATGGCGCGCCGGGCGGTGACCGCGGCCGGCTGATCCTGCCCCCTGCCGCCGCCGGCGGCAGGGGAAGAAGAGGCAAGCACGCGGTGACGCGGCCCTTCGACGAGTTCAGAGCCGCGGAGAAGAAGAGGCGTCGATCTTCTCCGCGCTCCTGAGTTCGTCGAAGGGCCGCCTCTCCGCGTGAACCAATTCAATACTTCACGCTGCAGCCGTAAGCCTTGGTCGACGGCGTCGGCACGGGCTTGCCGGCCTTGAGCGCGTCGAGCGCGGCCGTGACCAGGTTGGTCGACTTGGGGATGTCGGCCGCGCTGGTCGAGGGCTTGTCGTCGATCGCGCCGGCATAGGCGAGCGTGCCCCTGGCGTCGACCACGAACAGATGCGGCGTGGTCATGGCGCCGTAGAGATGCCCGAGCCTGCCGTCGGGATCGAGCAGCACCGCCGCCGGCGCGGCGCCGCTCGCCTTCAGGTGCGCATTGGCCTGCTCGGCGGTGACGTAGCCCTGGTTGCCCGGCGCCGAGGACACGACGCTGAGCCAGACGGCGCCGTCGCCCGCCGCCTTCCTCTGCAGCGCCTGCATGTTGCCGGAGTCGTAGTGCTTGCGCACGTACGGGCACTCGCGGTTGGTCCACTCGAGGACCACGGTCTTGCCCTTGAACTCCGCGAGGGAGCGGGTCTTCCCGGTGCTGTCCGTGCACTGGAAGTCCGGCGCGGGCGCGCCAACGCTGGCTGCCATGGCGCGTCCCTCAGCTCTGCGGCGCGTATTTCACGTAGCAGCCATAGGCGCGCGTCGAGGCCATGCTGACCGGCTTGCCGGCCTTGAGCTCGTCGAGCGCCTGGGCGACGTAGTTCCTGGCGCCCTTGATGTCGGCCGGGTCGGTCGAGGGCTTGTCGTCGATCGCGCCCATGTAGGCGAGCGTGCCCTTGGCGTCGACCACGACCATGAGCGGCGTGTTGCGCGCCTGGTAGAGACGCGAGACCTGGCTCTGGTGGTCGAGCAGAACGGCGGTCGGCGCCGCGCCGCGCGACCTGGTGTCCTCGTTCGCCTGCTCGCCCGTCACGAAGCCGGGCGCGTCGGGCGGCGACGAGGCGACCGTCAGCCATACGACGCCGTCGGACGTGTACTTCTTCTGCAGCGCCTGCATGTTGCCCGGGCCGTAGTGCTTGCGCACATAGGGGCAGGCGTTGCTGGTCCATTCCATGACCACGGTCTTGCCCTTGAACTCGCCGAGCGAGCGCATCTTGCCGTCGCTGTCGACGACCCGGAAATCCGGCGCCGGCGCGCCGACGCGCAATGTCTCGGCCGACGCGGCATTCAGGGCCAGCATCGCGCCGGCCAGCGCCAGTCCGACGGTCGCGGCATAGCCAAGCCTGGTCATCTTGTCCTCCGTTCGGTGAAAGTTCATCGGTTGAGGCTCAGGGTCACGTTGAACCCGCGCTTCGCGCCGGTGGCGCCGGTGACCAGCAGCAGGCCATCGGTCGTCGCGGGCAGATCGCCCTGGCGCGGTCCGCGCCGCAAAGTCAGCGTGCCGCGCTCCAGGCGCTGCGGCGCACCGTGCTCGATCAGGGCGTCGTCGAAGGGCAGGAAGGCGACATTCGCCGGCGATGCGCCGTCCAGCAGCGCCGGCGGCAGGTCGAGCGCGATCGTCTCGGCGTCGTAGCGCGCCGGCACGGGCGCCGCGACCTCGCGCGGCAGGCGGTCGCGCGTCCAGCCGAACAGCGCCGCCGCCGCCGCGTCGCGCGCGCCCGCGGCCGCGACCGGCAGGCCGAGCGCGAGCTTCGCCTCGCCCGGGATGCAGATCTTCTCGCAGGCGAGCCAGGCGACCGTCGCCGCTAGCTCCGCCCGGCTGCCGGGCGCGGCGTCGGCCGGCACGCCGACCGGCACCAGCAGGGCGACGCGGTCGGCGTAGCCGTAGCTGGTGATGATGTCGACCGCGAACGTCTCGGGCAGCGGCCAGTGGATCGCGCCCGCGGCGAAGCCCGGCGGCAGGGTCCACGCGATCTCAGTCGCCTGGCCGGCGTCGCCGGGATTGCGCCAGTAGGTGTGCCAGCCCGGCTTCATCGCGAGCTCGACCGCGACCCAGGCGGTCGTGCCGGGCCGGAGCGCCGTGTCCTCGGCCACGAGCCGCGCGCGCACCAGGTCGTCGGGCGCCGCGGCGTCGGCCGATTCTCCACCCACGGTCACCACGCCCGCCAGCGCGGCGGCCAGCACGAAACGGCGTCCAGGCTTTCCCATGTCCTCATGCTCGCTAGCGTCGCCATCTTACCGACCGCCCCCGCCGCGCGGCCATTCACAGCCGCTTGAACTAGCGGACGAAGGGCAGGTCGACGAGGCGGCCGGAAACCGCGCGGCCGCCCATGACGACCTCGACATCCTCTCCCGCCGCGCACGCCCTGGCGACGAGGGCGAAGCCGATGTTCCGGCGCAGGCGGAACGACCAGACGCAGGTCGTCATGTCGCCGACCTTGCGCCCGCCTTGCCTGATATTGGCCCATGTGAAGCCCGGCTCGACGGGCGCGGCGCCGTCCAGCACCACGCCCAGCTGGTGGCGCCGCGGCCCTTCGGCATGGATGCGCCGCAGCGCCGCGATGCCGATCACCTCGTCCGGCACGTCGAGGTCGACATAGCGGCCCAGGCGCACCTCGAACGGGTTCGTGGCATCGTCGGTGTCGCCGCCGTAGGAGAGAAGCCCGCCCTCGACGCGTTCGCAATGATTGGGATTGCCCGGTCCGATCTCCCAAGGGCGCCCGGCCTCGCGCACGATGCTCCAGAGCTGCGAGCCCTTCGATCCGTCCATGAGGTAGAACTCGAAGCCGCCCTGCTTGGACCAGCCCGACCGCGCGACGACGACGGGGATGCCCTCGACCGCGGCATGGCGGAACTGGAAGCGGCGCAATCCGCGCACCCAGTCGCCGAACACGGCGGCGGCCACGTCCTCCGCCTTCGGCCCCTGCACCGCCATGGGCGAGACATCCGGCTCCGAAACCGTCACGTTCAGCCGCCGCTCGTCAGCGATCGCCCGCGCCCACAGCAGGATGTTGGAATCGGCGATCGACAGCCAGAACCGGTCGTCGGCCAGCTTCAAGAGGATCGGATCGTTGATCAGCGTGCCGGCATGGTCGCATAGCGCGACATAGCGGCCCTGCCCCTGCGCGCACTTGCCGAGGTCGCGCGCCGCGAGGATCTGCGCCAGGCGGCCGGCGTCCGGCCCCCTGAGCTCGACCTGCCGCTCGCAGGCGACGTCCCATAGCGCGACGCCGTTGATGAGCCGCCAGTACTCGCCTTCCGGGTCGCCGTAGCCGGTCGGCATCAGCATCCGGTTGTAGACCGTGAAGCTGGTCACGCCTTCGGCCCGCGTCGCCTCGAAATAGGGCGACGGGCGCAGGCGCGTCGACGGCGCGATGCCGAAGATGCGCGCGGTCATCGATCGAGAACTCCGTGGCGCGGCGCGACGGCGAGGCTAACGGGCATGATGCACCTCGGCCAGGCGCCGATCTGGCGCGTCGCCTCAGCCGGCAATGTAGAGCCCTCCGTTCACGTGCAGGGTTTCGCCGGTGATGAAGCTGGCGCGGTCGCTGCACAGGAAGGCGATGGCGTCGGCCACTTCCTCGGGCCGGCCGAGCCGCTGCATCGGCGTGCTCGCCAGCAGCGCCGGCCCGCGCGCCTGCATCAGGCCGGTGATCATCGTCGTCTCGATCAGCCCGGGCGACACGGCGTTCGCCCTGAGCCGCGGCGCCAGGTCGACGGCCAGGCTGCGCGTGAAGGTCAGGACCGCGCCTTTCGAGGCGCCATAGTGCGGGATGTCGACGCCGGCGCGGTGACCGGCGATCGAGGCGATCGTCACGATCGCCCCGCCGTCGCGCATCTTGGGGATCGCGGCGCGGCAGGTGAAGAAGACGCCATCCAGGTTGACGTCCAGGACGCGCCGCCAGGCATCGTCGGTCATCTCGCCGATCGGCTTGATGTCGTAGATGCCGGCGGCGGGGACGAGATAGTCGATGCCGCCGAAGCGCCGCGTGCAGGCGTCGACGGCGCCGGCGACCGCGCGCGGGTCCGTGACATCGAGGCGATGCGTGGCCACGTCGTCCGCCGATCCGAGCCGCGGTTGCAGCGCCGCCAGCGCCGCTTCGTCGCAATCGGCCAGGAACAAATGCGCGCCGTACTGGTGGAACAGCGCCGCGATCGCGCTGCCGATGCCGCCCGAAGCGCCCGTCAGGAACAGCACCCGTCCGTCGAACCGGATCATCGACCATCCTCTCCTGTGCTCGCGATCGGGAACGGCTGGATCAGGCGAGCCCCTGCAGCACTTTCGGCAGCAGCTCCGGCAGGTCGTCGGCGATCAGGCCGGGGCCGAACGACGACGCCGCGGCGCCGTGCATCCACACGGCCGCCGCGGCCGCCTCGAACGCCGGCATGCCCTGCGCCATGAGGCCGACCAGCATGCCGGCCAGCACGTCGCCCGCCCCGGCGGTCGCCAGCGTCGCCGGCGCGTTGGCGTTGACGACCGCGCGCCCGTCGGGATGCGCCACGATCGTGTCGTAGCCCTTGAACAGCAGGATCGCGTTCGCCTGGCGCGCGGCGTTGAGCGCCCGGCGCAGCCGCCCGCCCTCGCGCTCGGAGAACAGGCGCGCGAACTCGCCCTCGTGCGGCGTCAGCACGCAGTCCGGGTGCAGCGACTGCTGCAGCAGCGGCCGGCTGTGCTCGAACACGCTGAGCGCGTCGGCATCGAGCACGCAGGGCTTCAGCGCATGGAGCGCGGCCAGCGCGCGCTCGCGCGTGGCGCCGACCAGTCCGTTGCCCGGCCCGACCAGGATCGCGGAGCAGCGCCGCTCGGTCGCAAGCTCCGAGAAGCTCGCGGTGTCGCGCACGGTGCGCACGACCACGTGCGGCAGGCCGCTCATGTAGTGCAGCGCCAGGTCCGGCGGCGCCGCCAGCGTCACGATGCCGGCGCCCGCCCGCATCGCGCCGCGCGCCGCCAGCCGCGCCGCCCCGGTCATGTGCGCGCCGCCCACGATCAGCGCGTGGCCGCGGCTGTACTTGTGGTCGCCCGGCTTGGGCCGGGGCAGCACGTGCCGCCACAGCGCGGGCCCGTTCTCGCTGACCGATCCGTGCGACGCGGCGACGACCTTGGCCACCGTCGCGTCGGCGATGCCGATGTCGGCCACCACCACCTCGCCGCACAGCGCGCGGCCGGGCATCAGCAGATGGCCGGGCTTCTTGCGGCAGAAGGTCACCGTCAGCGCGGCCTGCGGCGCATTGCCCATGGGCTCGCCCGTGTCGCCGTGCAGGCCCGACGGCACGTCGACCGCGACCACGGGCACGCCGCGCCGGTTCAGCGCCTGGAAGATCTGGCCGAGGTCGTCGCCGATCGCGCGCGCCAGCCCGGCCCCGAACACGGCGTCGACCACCAGCGCCGCCCCCTCGATGCACCGGGCTTCCACCGTTTCGACCGGGCCGGTCCATTTTGCCGCGTGCACCGCGGCGTCGCCGCCGATCCGCTCGCGCTGGCCGAGCAGCGCCACGCGCACCGGCCAGCCGAGACCGTCCAGCACCCGCGCAACGACGAACCCGTCGCCGCCGTTGTTCCCGGGCCCGCACAGCACCAGCGTCGGGCAGGGCTGCCAGCGCCGCGCCAGCTCGGTCGCGACCGCCGAGCCCGCGCGCAGCATCAGCTCGGGCCCCGGCGTGCCGGAAGCGATGGTCTCCTGGTCGCAGCGCGTCATCTCCGCGACGGAGAGGACTTCCGCCCGCGCGCTCATTTCCCGCGGCTCACTTCTTCTTCGCGCCGCGGCGCTTCAGCGCCGCGCGCATGGCGGCGACGTCGGCGCGCGCGGCTTCGCGCAGCATCACGACGTCGCAATGCGAGATCACGAGGTCGTAGCCGTCCTGGAACAGCGCGGCGGCCGAGCGCCCGGGCGTCGGGATCGCGCCCAGCCACTTGCCGTGCTTCTTCGCCGCCTTCTCCACCCGCGCGATCGCCTTCAGCGCGTCCTTGTGGTCGGGCTCGCCCAGGTGGCCGAGATTGGCGGCGAGGTCGTAGGGACCGATGAAGATCATGTCGATGCCGTCGGTCGCGGCGATCGCCTCGGCCGCCTCGACGCCCGAGCGCGTCTCGATCTGCCCGATCACCAGGAGCTCGTCCTCGATCTCGCGCAGGTACGCCTCGGTATGGACGCCGTAGCTCGACGCGCGCACGACCGAGGCGGCGAAGCCGCGGATGCCGCGCGGCGGATAGCGGCAGGAATCGGCCGCCCGCTTCGCCGCCGCGCCGTCGAGGATCGCCGGGATCATGATGCCCTCGGGCCCCGTGTCGAGCGCGAGCTTGATCGTCACCGGGTCGTTGGCCGGCACGCGCAGCAGCGCCGTCGCGCCGTGCGCCTGCGCCGCCGCCATTTCCGGCACGGCCGAGAAAAGATCGCCCTGCCCGTGCTCGCGGTCGATCAGCACGCAGTCGTAGCCCGAAGCCGCCGCGATCTCCGCGATCGGCGGGTGGCCGAGCTCGAGAAACATGCCGAAGGCCTGGTTTCCCTTGCGCAAGCGGCGCTTCAGCGCGTTCTGCCGGAACATTCCCCCTCCCCTGAGTTCTCCTGGCCGAACCGTAACATATTTGCGCCGCCCGCGACGCGCCGGCCCGGCCCGCGCCGACCGGCCTCCGCGGTCCGGGTCCCGTGCCGCGGTTCACGCCCGATAACAACGCCGTTACGCCGCCATCCGGCGCCCCCTCCGGCCGCGTAACCAGGGCCACACGTCGATCGCGAGCGATCGCCCGTGCGCCGGCCGCGAGCGCCAGCGGACCCCGTCTCGTCATTTTCCCCGGAGGGAACCATGAGCCAAGCCAGAATGATCGTCGCCAGCCGGCGCCTGTTCCTCAGCAACGGCGGCACCGCCCTGCTCTCGGGCGCCGCGGGCGCGCTCCTCGCCGGAAGCGAGGCCCTCGCCCGGTCCGCGCCGAAGGGCGACGTCGCGGGCGACGTCAGTATCCTCAACACCGCCCTCGGCCTCGAGTACGAGGCGATCGCCGCCTATTCGGCCGGCGCGCCGCTCCTGAAGGACAAGGTGCTGAAGGTCGCCAAGACCTTCCAGGACCACCACAAGGAGCACGCCGAGCTGCTCGAGAAGACCGTGAAGAAGCTGGGCGGCACGCCGGTCAAGGGCAAGTCGATGGCCGAGTACAACTTCCCCGTCGACAAGCTGAAGAAGGCCGAGGACGTGCTGAAGTTCGCGGCCAGGCTCGAGCGCGGCGCGGCCTCGGCCTATCTGGGCGCGGTGCCGGTGTTCACCCTGCCCGAGCTCAAGACCGCCGCGGCGCGGCTGGTCGCCGACGAATCGATGCACTGGGTCGTGCTGCAGAACGCGCTCGGCGAGGACCTGCCCGACGCTCTCGCCATCTCGTAACGGCGACCATCTTCCACGGCATCCGCGCGGACCTTCGATCCTCCCATCGAAGGTCCGCGCGGGGCCTGCCGCCGGCCCGGTGATGCGATCGATAGCCCTTGCGGCCGCGGCCACGGTGCTTCTCGCCTCCGCCCACGCCGGCGCGGCGGAAGGCGATCCGGTACGCGGCGAAAAGCTCTACGACCGCTGCGTCGGCTGCCATTCGAACGACCGCGACCGCACCGGCCCGCGCCATGCCGGCCTCATCGGCCGCCGCGCCGGCAGCGTCGCCGGCTTCCCCTATTCCGACGCCATGAAGCGCTCCGGCATCGTGTGGGACGCCGCCACGCTCGACCGCTTCCTCGCGAACCCGCGCGCGCTGGTCCCCGGCACGCGCATGGGCTTCGCCGGCGTTCCCGACCCGCAGGACCGCGCCGACCTGATCGCGCATCTGGAGCGGGCGACGAGGCAATAGGCTTTCCGGCCCGCTCCTTGACATGTGCTGCACATGCGCTCATGCTATGCACATGGCATCCATGATCCAGATTCGGAACGTACCTGAAGGGCTGCATCGTCGCCTCAAGGCGCGGGCCGCGATGGCAGGCATGTCCTTGTCGGACTACCTGCTCGACGAGATTCGTCGTGTGGCAGAGCGGCCCACGATCGAGGAGCTGCGCGCACGCCTGGAACGCCGCGCGGCCGTAACGCCGAAGATTTCGCCCGAGCAGGCCGTCCGAGCAGAGCGCGACAGTCGTTGATCGTCGTGGATGCCTCGGCGGTGCTGGAGGTGCTTCTCCGCACTCCAGCCGCATCGGCGATCGAGAAGCGGCTCTTCACCCCGCAACAGACCCTTCACGCTCCGCACCTGCTGGACGTCGAGGTCGCCCAGGTACTTCGCCGGTATGCGATGACGGGCCAAGCGGAAGCGGATCGATGTCGAGCAGCACTCGACGACTTGGCGGATTTCCCGCTGCGGCGCTATCCGCACGATTTCCTCATGGCCCGAATTTGGAATCTGCGCGCCAATCTCACGGCATATGATGCCGCCTACGTCGCACTGGCAGAAACGCTCGATGCGACCCTGCTGACTCGTGATCGGCGATTGGCGACTACGCCCGGGCATCTTGCCCGCATCGAGGCTGTCTGAACCGCTCTCACCCCTCCACGATCGCCACCGCCCGGGTCCAGCCGGCCGACGCGCCGCGGATCTTGACCGGGAAGCAGGAGACCATGAAACCGTCGGGCGGCAGGGCCTCGAGGTTGTGCAGCTTCTCGAGGTGGCAGTAGCCGATCTCGCGGCCGGCCTTGTGGCCTTCCCAGATCAGGCCGGCGTCACCGGTCGCGGCGTATTTCTCCTTGGTGTGCACGAAGGGCGCGTCCCAGCTCCAGGCGTCGGTGCCGGTGAGCCGCACGCCGCGCTCGAGCAGGTAGAGCGTCGCCTCGCGCCCCATGCCGCAGCCGGCGGCGACGTAGTCGGGCGCGCCGTAGGCCTTGCCGGCGCGGGTGTTGACCACGACGATCTCCAGCGGCTTGAGCACGTGGCCGATGCGTTTCAGCTCCGCCTCGACCTCGGCCGCCGTCACCACGTGGCCGTCCGGCAGGGCGCGGAAGTCGAGCTTCACCCCGGGCTGGAAGCACCAGTCGAGCGGCACCTCGTCGATCGTGATCGCCCGCTCGCCCTTGTTCATGGTCGAATGGAAATGATACGGCGCGTCGAGATGCGTGCCGTTGTGCGTCATCAGGCGGATCCACTCGATCGCCCAGCCCTGTCCTTCCGGCAGGTCGGACTCCTTCAAGCCCGGGAAGAACTTCACCACGTCGGCCGCCGTCCGCTCGTGCGTCAGGTACTCGATGCGCGGCCCATAGCCCGGCGGGTCGGACACCACGTCGTTCTCCAGCGGCATCGAGATGTCGATCAGCGTGCGGGGCATGGCGATGCTTCTACCGCGCGTCCTCGAGGATCATGTCTGCGCCCTTCTCGCCGATCATGATGATCGGCGCGTTGGTGTTGCCCGAGACCACGGCCGGCATGATCGAGCCGTCGACCACGCGCAGCCGCCCCATCCCGCGCACGCGCAGGCGCTCGTCCACCACGGCGCGCGGGTCCTGCCCCATGCGGCAGGTGCAGCTGACGTGGAAGATGGTCGAGCCCATGGCGCGGCTGAACTCCAGCCACTCGGCGTCCGTGCTCACGGACGGCCCGGGAATTTCCTCGGCCTTGACATACGGCCGGATCGCCGGCGCCTGCATGATCTGGCGGAGGCGCTTCAAGCCCTCGACGATGGTGCGCCGGTCGCCCTCCGTCGACATGTAGAGCGGCTGGATCGCCGGCGCGGCCTTGGGATCGGCGCTCTTGATGCGCACGAAGCCGCGGCTCTCGGGCCGGAGCTGGCAGATCGACGCCATGAAGCCCGACCACGGATGCACGCCCGTGCCCATGCGGTCGGTCGAGAAGGTGATGAAATGCACCTGGATGTCGGGCGTCGCCAGGCGCTGGTCGGTCTTGTAGAAGGCGCAGGCGTAGCCGGCGCTCAGGGTCAGCGGCCCCTTGCCGAACAGCGCGTAGTCGAGGCCGATGCCGATGCGCCCGACCAGCGAGTTGACCCGGTCGTTGATGGTGCAGGCCTTGGCGCAGCGGAACACCATGCGGACCTGGAAATGGTCCTGCAGGTCCTCGCCCACGCCCGGCATGTCGGCGACGACGGGTATGCCGTGCTTCTGCAAGAGCGCCGCCGGGCCGACGCCCGAGAGCTGCAGCAGCTGCGGCGAGTTGATCGCGCCGCCGGCCAGGATCACCTCGCGCCGGGCGCGCACCGTGCGCTTCCCGCCGCCTCGCTCGTACTCGACGCCGACCGCCGCGCGCCCCTCGAACAGCACGCGCGTCGCCAGCGCCTCGGTCACCACCTCGAGGTTGGCGCGCTTCATGGCCGGGCGCAGATAGCCCACCGCCGTGGTCCAGCGCCGCCGCCCGCGCGAGGTCGTCTGGAAGTACCCCGCCCCTTCCTGCGTCGCGCCGTTGAAGTCCCTGTTGCGCGGGATGCCGACCTGCTCGCTGGCCGCGATGAACGCCTCGCACAGCTCGTGCGGCTCGGTCGGGTCGCTGACCTTGATCGGGCCGCCGGCGCCGTGGAACGCGTCGGCGCCGTGCTGCTGGTCCTCGGACCGCCTGAAGTACGGCAGCACGTCGTCGAAGCCCCAGCCGACGTTGCCGAGCTGGCGCCAGTGGTCGTAGTCCTCGCGCTGGCCGCGCATGTAGACGAGGCCGTTGATCGCCGAGGTGCCGCCGAGCGTCTTGCCGCGCGGGGTGAAGACGCTGCGCCCGTTGAGCTCGGGCTCGGGCTCGGTCGAGTAGCGCCAGTTGACCCTGGGATTCTGGAACAGCCGCGCGTAGCCGAGCGGGATGTGGATCCACGGGTTGCGGTCCTTCGGGCCCGCCTCCAGCAGCAGCACCTTGTGCTCGCCCGACGCGGTCAGGCGGTTGGCCAGCACGCAGCCGGCCGACCCCGCGCCAACGATGACGTAGTCGACGGTATCGGTCATGTTGTCGGTCGGTCCTTCTAGGGGCGTTCCTCGATTTGCCCGAGAAACTAGCGTCGCCCGCCGCGCGCGTCTATGCGACCAGCGACGGGAAGCCGGCGAGATCGATCGCCGGCTGCCGACCGGCGACGATGTCGGCGACCAGGCGGCCGGCGCCGCACGACATCGTCCAGCCGAGATGCCCGTGCCCGGCATTGACGTAGAGGTTGGCGCAGCGCGTCGGCCCCATGTAGCCGACGCCGCTGGGCGTCACCGGGCGCAAGCCCGCCCAGACCAACGCCGTCTCCGGCCGGTGGCAGCGCGCGAAGCCAGGGAAGGTCTCGACCACCTTGGCGACGATGGCCGCCGCGCGGGCCGGGCTCGGGGTCGCGTCGTGGCCGGCGATCTCGGCCGAGCCCGCGGCGCGCAGCCGGTCGCCGATGCGGATCAGGCCGAACATGCGCCCGTCGTCGATGATCGCGTGGCTCGGCGCGTCGTTCCACGGCGCCGCCGGCACGGTGACCGAGACGCCCTTGACCGGATAGATCGGCAGGTCGATGCCGAGCGGACGCAGCAGCGCGGGCGTGAAGCTGCCCATCGCCGCGACCACGTTGTCGCATTCGACCGGACCGGCCGTCGTCTCGACCGCGGCGACGCGGCCGCCGCTGAGGGCGAGGTTGCGGACGGTCGCGCCGTAGAGGAAGCGGCCGCCCCGGGCCGCGACATGGGCCGCAAGCCCTTGCACGAACTTGTGGCAGTCGCCCACCTCGTCGCGTTCGTAGTAGAGCGCGCCGCACAGCGACGCGGCCGTGTCCGCCAGCGCCGGCTCGCGCGCCACGCACTCGTCGCGCGACAGCACCGCGAAGGTCAACCCGTGCCCGGCCAGCATGGTGCTGTTGCGCCGTCCCGCCTCGAGCGCCGCGGGATCGCGGTAGATCTTGATCACGCCCTTGGTGGCGCAGTCGTACTCGATCGCGAGCGCGCGGCGGATCTCCTGCAGCGAGGCCAGGCTGTAGAGCGCGAGGCGCAGGTTGGCGCGCGCGTTGGCGTGGAAGCGCGCCTCGGTGCAGTTGCGCAGGAACCCGACGCCCCAGCGCCACATATGCGGCAGGGCGCTCGGCCTCAGCAGCATCGGCGCGTCCTCGCGCCCGAGCCATTTGAGGATCTTGAGCGGCATGCCCGGCTGCGACCAGGGCTCCACCTCGCTCGCGTGGATCACGGCGCCGTTGCCGAAGCTGGTCTCCAGCGCCGCGCCGGGCTGGCGGTCGATCACGGTCACGTCGTGGCCCAGGCGCTGCAGGTGGAACGCGGTCGCCACGCCCACCGCCCCGGCGCCGAGCACGACGCTCCGCGGCATGCTCAATCGTCCGCCGCGCTGCGCGGCGCCGGCGCGCCGGCCGGCTCCGGCTTCTCCGGCGCATGCGCGGCGAAGGGCCAGCGCGCGGGCAGCAGGCCCTGCGGCCGGAAGATCATCAGCACCATCAGCATCCCGCCGAAGGCGAGTAGCCGGTAGAGCGCGAGGTCGCGGAAGATCTCGGGCAGCGACACGATGATGGCCGCCCCCAGGATCACGCCGAACACGTTGCCCATGCCGCCCAGGATCACCATGGCGAGGATGTTGATCGACTCGTGGAACAGGAAATTGTCGGGGAAGACCGAGCGCTGCCACGAGGCGAGCAGCCCGCCGGCGAAGCCGGCGAAGGTCGCGCCGATGGCGAAGGCCTGCAGCTTCGAGACCGTCGTGTTGACGCCCATGGCGCCGGCCGCCAGCTCGTCCTCGCGGATCGCCTGCCAGGCCCAGCCGATGCGCGAGTCGCGCAGCCTGAGCGAGGCCAGCAGCACGGCGCCGAGCGTCAGCAGGAACAGGTAGTAGTACTGGATGTTGCCCTGGATGACGTAGCCGAGGAAGGACGGCGGGTCGATCGCGATCAGCCCGTTCGGCCCGCCGGTGATGTTGATCGGCCGGTCCAGGTTGACGAGGCAGATATAGGTGATCTCGCCGAATCCCAGCGTCACGATCGCAAGGTAGTCGCCGCGCAGCCGGAGCGTCGGCGCGCCGATCAGGATGCCCGAGACGGCCGCCACCGCGGCCACGATCAGCATCGCCGGCACGAAGGGCAGGTGCAGGCCGAAATGCGGCGAGGCGAGGAAGGCGTAGACATAGGAGCCGATGCCGAAGAAGGCGACGTAGCCGATGTCGAGCAGCCCGGCGAAGCCGACGACGACGTTCAAGCCCAGCGCCAGCAGCGCGTAGAGGCAGATGCGCGCCAGCGCGCCGACGACGTAGTCGTTCGGCGCCAGCAGCGGCGCCACGACCGCGCCGGCGGCGAGCCCGAAGGGCAGCAGGCGGCGCCAGCGCTCGCCGACCGGAAAAGAGTATGGCATCACACCTTCTTCCAGTCGGCCAGGGTCTCGCCGAAGATGCCCTCGGGCTTGAACACCAGGGTCAGGATCAGGACGGCGAAGGTGACGACGTCCTTGAAGGCGGGGTTGATGAAGGTGACGGCCAGGCTCTCGATCACGCCGAGCAGCAGGCCGCCGACCATCGCGCCCTTGATGTTGCCGATGCCGCCGAGCACGGCGGCGGTGAAGGCCTTCAAGCCCGCCGAATAGCCCATGACGAAGTCGATCTGCGTGTAGTAGAGGCCGATCAGCACGCCGGCGGCACCCCCCAGCGCCGATCCCAGGAAGAACGTCATGCCGACCACGCGGCCGACGTTGATGCCCATCACCGCCGCCATCTCGCGGTCCTCCGAGACGGCGCGGATCGAGCGGCCGAGCGTCGTGCGCTGCACCAGGACGACCAGCGCCCACATCAGCAGCACCGAGACGACGATCATCACGATCACCAGGACCGAGATGTTGACGCCGAGGATGTCGAAGCGCCAGTCGCGCGGGAACAGGAAGTTGGTCATGTAGACCTTCATGCGCGCGCCCTGGGTCAGCATCACGGCGTTCTGCAGGAAGATCGAGGCGCCGACCGCGCTGATCAGGGGCCCGAGGCGCGTGGCGCCGCGCGCGTAGAGCGGGCGGTAGGCGAAGCGCTCGAGCGTCATGCCGAGTCCGCCGCAGAACAGCATCGCCGGGACCAGCATCAGGGGCAGCACCCAGAGCGGGTGCAGGCCGCCGACCGACCAGTCCAGCAGCACGGCGAGCACGCCCCAGCCGATATAGGCGCCGATCATGAACACCTCGCCGTGCGCGAAGTTGATCATGAACAGCACGCCGTAGACCATCGTGTAGCCGAGCGCGACGAGGCCGTAGACCGTGCCGAGCGCGAGGCCGAAGACGAGCTGCTGCGGCAGGATGGCGAGGATGTCGCCCATCTTCCCTGCTCCCCGCCCCTACTCTTCGCCCAGATAGGCGCGGCGCACGTCGTCGGCCTTGAGCAGCGCCGCGGCCGTGTCGGAGGCGACCATCTGCCCGTTCTGCAGCACGTAGCCGCGATGCGCGATCGACAGCGCCACGCTGGCGTTCTGCTCGACCACCAGGATGGTCGTGCCCTGCCGGTTGATCTCCTGGATGATGTCGAACACCTGGTCGACCAGCGCCGGCGACAGGCCCATCGACGGCTCGTCCATCAGCAGCAGCCGCGGCCGCGCCATCAGCGCGCGGCCGATCGCCAGCATCTGCTGCTCGCCGCCCGACAGCGTGCCGGCGTATTGCTGCGCGCGCTCCTTCAGCCGCGGGAACAGGCCGTAGACGCGCTCCATGTCGCGGTCGAGCTCGTCCTTGGGCTCGTTCCGGCGCACGTAGGAGCCCATGACGAGGTTCTCCCACACGGTCATGCGGCCGAACACGCGGCGCGATTCCGGCACCAGCGCGATGCCGCGCCGCACGATCTCGCCCGTCGCCAGCCCGTCGATGCGCTCGCCCTCGAACTCGACCGTCCCGGTGCGCGGCCGGACGATGCCCAGGACCGTCTTCATCGTGGTCGACTTGCCCGAGGCGTTGCCGCCCAACAGGCAGACGATCTCGCCCGCGTCGACGCCGAGGCTCACGCCCTTCAGCGCCATGATCGGCCCGTAATAGGTGACGACGTCGGTGAGGCTAAGCATGGGCCGCGCGCCGTCCCAGGTAGGCCTCGACGACGTGCGGGTCGCGGCGGACGGTGGCGAAGTCGCCCTCGGCGATCTTGACGCCGTGGTCGAGCGCGACGACGCGGTCCGAGATGCCGCGCACCACGGTCATGTCGTGCTCGATCAGGAGGACGGTCACGCCGCGGTCGCGGATGCGAAGGATGTCGGCCATCAGCTCGCGCGATTCGGTCGGGTTCATGCCGGCGGCCGGCTCGTCCAGCAGCAGCAGGCGCGGCCGCGTCGCGAGCGCGCGCGCGATCTCGAGCCGGCGCCGGTTGGCGTAGGACAGCGACTGCGCCAGCCGGTCGGCGCGCGGCAGCAGCCGCTCGCCGAAGAGCGCGAGCATCTCCTTCGATTCCTCGATGACGCGCGACTTCTCGGCCCGGGCGCCGGGCAGGCCGAGCGTGACGCCGACGAGCCCCGCGCGCGAGCGGCAGTGATGCCCGACCAGCACGTTCTCCAGCACCGTCATCTGGTTGAACAGGCGCTGGTTCTGGAAGGTGCGTGCGACGCCGAGCGCGGTGATCGCGTGCGGCTTCAGGCCCAGGATGTCCCGGCCGGCGAAGGCGACGCGCCCCGCGCTGGCCGGGAACATCCCGGTGATCAGGTTGAAGATGGTCGTCTTGCCCGAGCCGTTGGGCCCGATCAGGCTGACGATCTCGCCTTCCTCGAGACGGAAGTCGAAGCCCTGGACGGCCTCCAGCCCGCCGAAACTCTTCTTCAGGCCGGAGGCCTCCAGCAGCGCCATCGGCAGGGCCTTACTTCGTGACCGTCTTGACCAGCTCGAAGCCCTTGCCCTTGACCTGGTAGACGGCGAGCGACGGCGTCGCGACGTCGCCCTTGGCATCGAAGGCGATCGGCAGGCCGAGGATGCCCTTGAAGTCCTTCGTCGCGCGCACCGCGTCGCGCACCGCGGCGCGGTCGGCCTTGCCGGCGGTCCTGATCGCCGTCAGCAGGATGTTGGTGGCCTCGTAGGAGAGCGGGCCATAGGAGCTGAGCGCCCCGTGCTTGGCCTCGAACGCCTTCACGAAGCTCGCGGCCGCCGGTATCTTCTTGATGTCGGGCACGAAGAAGGTGACGTAGTTCCCCTCCGCACCGCCGGCCGAGGCCTGGATGTAGTCGACCGGCTCGAACTGGCCGTCCGGCCCGATCATCTTGACCTTGCTCAAGCCCACATCCGGCAGCTGCTTGGCCATCAGCGCGGCGTCCGGCGCCCACAGGCTGGCGTAGATCGCGTTGATGTCCTTCGGCACCGTGCCGAGCACGGCGCGGAAGTCCTTGTCGCCGGAGCGCAGCACGAAGCGCACCGGCGTGGCGCCCATGGCCTTCGCCTGCTTCTCGGCCTCGTCGGCGGCGCCGCGCGGGCCGGCCGTGCCGTCGTCGAAGATGGCAATCTTCTTCGCCTTGAGCTCGTTGACGGCGAAGATGATGCCGGCCGGTCCCTGGAAGTCGTCGCGCGCGCACAGGCGGCTGACGGTCTTCAGGCCCCGGTCGGTGACCTTCGGGTTGCTGCAGCCGGGCGTGATCATCGTCAGGTTGACGCGATCGAGCACCTCGGAGACCGGGATGCAGGTCGAGCTGGTGATGCCCCAGACCGTCCCGAGGATCGCGGCGTCGGCCGCGACCTTCTCGCCCGCGGCGACGCCGACCTGCGGATTGCCCTGGTCGTCGGCCCGCACCAGCTCGATCTTCTTGCCGAGGACGCCGCCCTTCGCGTTCCACTCGTCGACCGCAATCTGGGCGGCATTGGCGACCTCCTGGCCCTGCTTGGCCAGCGGGCCGGTCAGCGGCGCGCCGACGGCGATCTTGATCGTCTGCTGCGCGCGCGCGTCGGAAACACCTGCGGGGACTAACCCGAGGGCGAGAAATGCGGCGGCCGCGCCGAGGGCGGTGCGCCGGTACAGGCTCGACATGGTCATGACGTGCTCCCATCCATCGTGTCTGCGCTTGCAGGCACGGGGAGCAATTCAGCGCGAACGGCCCCCCGCCTGCGAACGGGCCGGAAAGCCCGTCCGAGGGAGGCCGCCGGAGGCTCGGCGATCCGCTGGCGCGCGGCTGCGAGGGCGTGCCGCATCATGGCACGCGCCGTCGTCCGATTCGGATGGATGAACTTCCCCGCGCCAGCATATCCCCGACCCACCGTCGCTTGGTTGTTGCCGCCCCCTCGGACGCGACTATTCGACGAAGGCGACGCTGCGTCAAGTCGGCGCGCCGGCGACGCGGCGCCGCGCCGCGATGTCCGCGTTTACAGCGAGGCGCGCATGGCCGCGGCTAGCGGCCCTTGACCGTCGACGGGATCGACCGGATGAAAGTCAGCAGGCGCTTGCGCGCGCGCTGGTCGGGAATGGCGTAGTAGACCTCGACCAGCTCCTGCGTCTCGCGCGACGCCATCACGTCGGGCGCGATCTCCATGCCCGCCCCCGCTTCCGGCGCCGTGGACACGGCGCTCGGGACCGGCGGCTGCGGCGGCATGTCGTCGAAGAAGAAGGAAACCGGCACGTCGAGCGCGCGGCTCAGTTCCAGCATGCGGCTGGCGCCGATGCGGTTCGTGCCGCGCTCGTTCTTCTGGATCTGCTGGAAGCTGACGCCGACGGCGGCCGCAAGGTTCTTCTGGCTCATGCCGAGCTGAACCCGGCGCTCGCGTACGCGCTTGCCGACATGGACGTCGACGCCATCGCCGGCTGGTCTGCGACTCATTCGTTGGACTCCACGATATGAAATAGAGAACCGACTCGCTCTGAAACCTATAGGTGCTGGCCGTGCAAATAGCAACGGCCAGTCGTCACCGGGGAATAGCCGAAAGGCTATGACGAAAGCGTCGACTGATATGTCAGATTACGATTATCGGCCCCGAGCTCAGTGCAAACGATAATTGGCTGCAATCTCCCGCAGCAGGCGCATCACGTCGCGGCGCACCGTCTCCTCGACGATGTTCTCGAACGCCTGGACCAGCGACTCGGTCTCGCGCATGCGCAAGGCGTCGCTGTCCGCGCCCGGCCGGACGGCCGCCGTCGGCCGGCCGATCGCGACCGGCGCGTCCTGGAAGAAATACGTCACCGGCCGATCCAAGGCGCGCGCAATGCAGATCAGCTCGCGCGCCGCCAGCCGCACCGCGCCCTGCTCGAACTTCACGACGCGCGACGCCGTCATGCCGATGCGCCGGGCGAGATCCGGCACGCTCATGGCGGCGTGCTCGCGCGCGTCGCGGATGCGCCGGCCGATATGCGCGTGAACGGCCCGGTCGTGCGCATCGCGGGTGGCCGCCTTGCCTCGTTCGGACGTCTTCAGGGTGATCGTCATTTCAAGCTGCCCTATTTTCCGTTGGTTCCCGTTCCTGCATCCGCGCCTGGCCCGCGCCGCCGCCCGCAAGGGCGACGCCGCGATCGGGGCCGGCCGCGGCGACGCGCCTCAGCGCCGCCAGGGCCGGTGCCATGCGCTCGGCCAGGGCGACGCGCAGCACGCGCCGCCCTTCGGACCAGTCGGCCGATTCCCGCAGCCCCTGCCGGGTGGAAGACGCGGGCCGCCCGGCCCGACGGCGGCTGTCCCGGACCAGCCGTTCGATCCAGCGCCGCTCGCGCGCGGCGGATGTCGCGTAGGTCGACGAAGCGGCGAGGTCGCCGAAGGCCAGGCGCACGAGGCAGCGGTCGATGCCGCCGGAATGGCAGGGCGACACCGCGACCTTCGCTTCGCTGAGCAGATAGCGCGTGATGTCGACGCTGGTGCGGATCGGCTCGCCCGCGGCGGTCTTCAAGCCGCGGAAGTCGTCCATCGACACCAGCATGCAATGCCCGGCGCGCGGCACGCGCTCGATGCGCATCGCGGGGGCCGGTCCCGGCCCGCTCCAGCGCTGGGCGATCAGCGCGTTGGCCTGCGCGATCAGCGCCACCAGCAGGCGCTTGCGCCGTCCGGCCTCGGCGGCGTTCTCCTCGAGATAGCCCAGCGGCGCCGCGAGCGCGGCGGTCGCCATCGACTTGGCCACCTGCGGCACGGAAAGCCCGGTCGCGGTGGCGTAGAAGTTCATGGCCTCGATCGTCTCCGCCGGGCCGCAGGCCCAGCCGATCCGCATGTTGGCCAGCCCGAACGCCTTGGACGCGCTCATCGCCGACACGACCCGCTTCTCCATCCCCGCCACGCTCGCGAGCGCCGGGCGGAAGAAGTCGAGGTCGTGCTCGGTGCAGGCGAAGGTCATGTCGGCGAACACCCGGAGGTCGTGGGCCTCGACGGCGTCCGCCAGGGCGGCGAGCTCTTCCGCCCCGTAGAGCTCGCCGGTGAAGCCGGGCTGCACCAGGATCAGTCCGCGCGCCGTGGCGCCGGGCGCCGCGAAATGGCGCCCGATGTCCCCGGCGCGCAGCTTGTAGCCGTGCCGCGGGTCGGTTTCGAGCGCCACCAGCCGCACATGGCACGCCTCCGCGAGGCTGGCGAAGCCGTGATAGAAGGCGCGGTTGACGAGATAGGCGTCGCCCGGCCGCCCGGCCGCGAAGAAGAACCCGGCCAGCAGCCGCGTCAGCCCGCTGTCGATGCAGATCGTGCGCGCGGTTTCCCGCGGGATGCCGAAGCGCCCGAACGTCCGCGCGATGGCCGCGTCGAAGCGCGCGTCGCGCGCGTGCGACGCATAGGTCTCGATCGACCGCCCGGTGTCGAGCAGCGCCCGCACGCCGGCCGCAACCGCGGAAGGATGCGGCCGGCGCACGCCGTTGCCCTGCGCCAGGCTGATGACCCCGGCGTCGCCGATGCCGGGGTGGATCTTGCGGCCGTCCCGGTCGACGCCGGACAGCACCTGCTTCACCGCGATGTAGCGTCGCGTGGCCTCGTTGCAGTGCCGCAGCGCCGGCATCTCCCTGCTCCTCCCCTCCGCCGTCCCTCTAGGCCGCCTCGGCGCGGCGGCCGACGATCGCGTCGTGGATGCCGGCCCAGTAGGCGGCCGTGATCTCGAGGAAGCCGTTGAAGCCCTCGCGCACGCGCTCGCGCGCCGCCGGGTCGTCGCCGCAGATGATCGCGGCCGAGCGGATCGCCTGCTCCTTGTGCGCCTTCTCCGCGTCGCCGATGTGCACGTAGAAGTACTCGCAGTGCTCGTGGAACTCGTCAATATCGCGGAACAGCGGCATGTAGTTGCGCGCGCCTTCGTAGAGGCGCGTCAGCATCGAGTAGGCGAGCCATTCCTGCGCCAGCAGCGTGCCGAGCACCGACGCCGCATCCGGACGCGTGTAGAGCTCGCGCTGCCGGGCGATGAAGCGCGCGGTGGTCGGCAAAAGCGGCATGCGCTCGAGCAGCGCGAGCTCCACCGGGGCGCCGCGCAGCCGTGTCAGCAGCGAGGCGAGGAATCCGCGCAGCAGCGAGATATGCGCCTTGTCGGGGTTGCCGTAGCCGAACTCGGAATGCAGGTTCTTGGCGATCTCGGTCTTGGCGCGCACGTCGTCGGTGCTGAGCAGCGACAGCGCCACCATCGTGCTCGTGTTCACCGTGCGCGCCAGGTAGTTGCGCGCGAACACCGCGACGCCGCCGAAGTCGAGCGCCTGGCCCATCCACAGCCGATAGAAGTCGTTGCGCAAGGCCGCGTGCGCGAACACGCCGTGCGCGAGGTCGGTGACGAACTTTTCCGCGGTGGTCATGCTCCCCTACTCCCCTTTTCCAGGTAGGCTATCGTGACTGTCCGGACATGGTTGCGCGCTGCTGCAGCGCCCGCGAGCGGTCGTGCGCCTGGGCCAGCACCATGCCGACGACGCCGACCAGCCCGACCGCGATGCCCGCCAGCTCGATCACCCGCGACGTGCCCAGGGCCTCCAGCAGCACGGGCGACAGGACGAGCGCGCCGGCGATGCTTCCCCACTCGATCGTCATCCGCAGCCGGTAGACGCGCGCGATGTCGTCCGGCACGAAGTCGGCCTGCAGGATGTTGAGGAACGGGATGTTGCTGACCGGCGCGCCGGCCGCCGCGACCGCGGCCCAGGCCATCATCTCCTCGACGCTGTCAGCCGTGCCGAGGCCGAGGTAGCCGACCGCGGCGACGAGACGGCCCGCGAACATGACCACGCCCTGCTGGCTGAACCGGAGCGAGGCCACCGCCACGGTCGCGAGCAGGTTGCCGACGCCATAGGCGGCGATCACCATGCCGTAGGCACCGACGTCCAGGTTCAGCTCGGCCTTGACCTTGAAGGCGACGCACAGGATCACCGCCAGGTACCAGGCGCCGCTGCCGACCCCGTGCGCCGCGAGCGCGAGCCGCATCAGCGGGTGGCGCCGCACGGCGTTGAATCCGCCGGTGATCCCCTGGCGCACGCGCCGGCGGATCTCGCCGCGGCGTACGTCGCCGCCGGAGGCCGCGGCCGCTGGCCGCGGCGCGCTGCGCAGCACGAGCGCGATCGCCGTCGCCGAGACCAGGAAGCTGAGCGCGTCGATCGTGAAGAAATGCATCACCGGAATGAGGCCGCCCGCCACGGCGATGATGCCGGGACCGGACACCCGCGCGATGCGGCGGGTCGCGTCGAACAGGCCGTTGGTCGCCTGGAACAGCTGCTTGTCGTTGGCGAGCCCATTTCTTGAAACGATATGGGGCAGCGACGCCTGCAGCGCCGGGTCGAAGATCGCCTTGGCGCCCGAGATCACCACGATCACCGGCACGAGATACCACACCGACGGGTGCGAGAAGCTGGCGGCGACCACCGGGATCATGCAGACCGCGGCGCGCAGCAGGTCGACGCCGATCATGGTGCGGCGCCGGTCCCAATGCTCGACCCAGATGCCGGCGAACAGCGCCGCCATCATCACCGCGACGCACTGGCCGGCGACGAGATAGCCCGCGCCCGCGCCGAGCAGCCCGACCGCCAGCCACACCACGGCGACGTTGTAGAACTCGTCGCCGGCGGCGGACGCCACGACGCCGCCCCATACGGTGGCGATGCGCCGGTCGGCCAAGGGTCTGAGGATCGACATCCCGGACGGTCCCTCGCCCCGCCTATTCCCCGGCGCGCAGTTCCGGGAACTGCGCCGGAACGCCCGGGAACGGCTGCGCCACCGGGAAGTCGAGCGCGGCCAGGATCCTCTCAAGCGCCAGGTCGGACAGGTCCCTGCCGGTCAGGCGCTCGTACACGATCAGGCCGCCCGGGTTGATGATGTTGAGCTCGAACAGGTACGGATAGACCATGTCGATCGCGGTGAAGGTGACGCCGAGGCCCAGCAGCATGCGGCCGAGCGCGTTGCACAGGCGGCGCTCGCTCTCGGTCAGCTCGCACACGAGCTGCTCGGCGCCGTGGATGCGGTTCGAGCGGTGGTCGCCCGTGCGGTTGGTGCGGATGTAGCTCGCGATCGCGTCCCCGCCGGCCATGACCACGCGCTTCTCGCCGCGCGACGCGGCGGCGACGTAGCGCTGCAGCACGCAGTAGCGGCCGACGAAGCCCAGCATCTTCGGGTTCTTCATCGAGTATTGCGGATAGGTGTTGCCGGTCATCGACTCGAGGATGACCTTGGCGTTGGAGTCCTGCGGCGACAGGCGGTAGACGTCCGTGCCGCAGCCGTCGTTGGTCGGCTTGACGATCCAGTCGCCGCCGTCGCGCTGGAACTGCTCCCACAGCCGGGCGAAGTCCGCCGCCACGTGCGTCTCGGGAATATGGTCGACGCCGACCACCGACTCGAGCACCGACTTGTTGTTGACGAAGACGAACGAGCTCACCGCGTTGACGAAGCGGCAGCGCCCCTCGAGCAGCCACAGCAGCTGATAGGTGTCGAGCAGGATCGACGGGTGCGGCTGGTTCATCACCCAGATCAGGTCCATGTCGTCGATGCGCCGGTCGGCGAGGCTGGGCGCGAAGTCGTCGCCCACTTCCAGCCGGCGCGGCACGCGCGTCGCCGCGGCGTGCACGGCGCCGTGCCGGTACGAGATCGAGTTGACCGAGCCGAGATGCAGCTCGTGTCCGGCGCGCACCACGGCGTTGCCGAGAAGCCGGTGGTTGTTGTGCTTGATGTCGTCGTAGTCGTCGATCAGAAGCAGGATCTTCATGGGTCGAGCTCCTTTCCGCGCCCCGTGCCCGTCAGGCGGCCGCCAGCGTCAGCTCGCGCGCGACCCGCGCCGCCGCCGCCTCGGCCGCGGCCGCCGCGCCAGGTGCGTCGGCGCCGGCCGCGATGACGTGGCCGATCCGGTCATGGAAGTCGCCGACCGGCTCCAGCGCGTCGCCGGGCGACCGGTACAGCGCGAGGTCGCGGATGCGCCGGTCGGCCTCGAGCGCGGCCGGCGCCGGCATGCGGTCGAACCGCCCGCCCCGCGCCAGCACGAAGCGCAGCGACGCGAACAGCGACTGCCGCGGCGCGAGGTCGGGCTCCAAGCCCAGCGCGGCCTCGACGGTCGCCCGGACGAGGTCGATCCCGGTCGCGTGCCGCACCAGCTCCGGCACGTTGCCGCCGGCGAGCCGCGGGTTGACCTCGATCAGGTGGGCGCGGCGCGCCGGATGATCGAAGCGCAGCTCCACGTGCAGCGGCCCCCAGGCGAGGCCGAGCGCCGCCGCGGCGTCGAGCGCGAACCGGCCGATCGCGGCCGCGTCGTCCGCCGCCAGGCAGGCCGGATGATCGTGCCCGACCGCCACGAAATGCGGCAGCGGCCCGTAATGCTGGCGCGTGATGCCGACCACGTGCCGGCCGAACAGCTCGACCGAGTATTGTGTGCCGGGCACCGGCTTCTCGACCAGCATGCGCCGGTCGGTCGCCACGGCCGACAGGACGGCGGCCTCGATCCGCGCCGCCTGGGCGCGGACCTCGTCGGCCCCCGCGCACTGGCGCACGCCGACGCTGCCCGACCCGGCGATCGGCTTGACCACGACCGGGTAGCCGAGGCGCCTGGCCGCCGCCACGGCCTCGGCCGCGCCCGTCGCGATCGCGCCCGGCCAGGCATCGATGCCGAGCGCGGCGAGCCGCGCCCGCTGCGCCGCCTTGTTGCGGCAGGCCTCGATCGCGGCGGCGTCGGGCCCCGGCAGGCCGAGCGAAGCCGCCACCAGCGCCGCGCGCCCGACATAGTATTCCGAGCTGGACCAGACGCCCGCGACCGGCGTGCCGGACGCGAATTCGCGCACGCGTGCCGGCAGCGCGGCCGCGTCGCCGGTATCGGCCACCACCGTCTCGACGCCGCAAGCCCCCACGAAGCGGTAGCGGGCGGGATCGGCGGTGAAGAGCACCGGGCGAAGGCCGAGGCCGCGCGCCGCCTCGACGAACAGCCGGCCGGTCCCGGTCGTGTTGCTTTCGATGAAGACAAAGGCCCGCATATCCATGCCCCTCTCCGGCAACCGGCAAGACTCCGCCCGTCTGCGCGCTCGCGGTTTTCAACCGGGAGTCGCAGCCTCGGCCGCGAATTGTGTTTTTCAGCTATTGTTGCCGCCGAGTATGCTGCCGTCGGACGGCCAAGGACAATTGATCGTTCCTCATTTCCGGATGAGCAGGGCTCAAATGGTTGCTCCGAACCATCGACTCCCGCCGCTGGCGTTCCTGCGCAGCTTCGAGGCCGTGGCCCGGCACCGCAGCTTCTCGCTGGCGGCCAAGGAGCTGTTCCTCACCCCCAGCGCGGTCAGCCACCAGATCCGGGCGGTCGAGGAGGCGCTGGGGACGAAGCTGTTCCGGCGCCTGAGCCGCGGCATCGAGCTGACCGGCGCCGGGCGGACCCTGCTGCGCGGGGTCGAGGGCGGGCTCGAGCGCATCTTCTGGTCCTGCGAGCAGGTGCGCGCGATGCAGGGGCCGCGCACGATCACCGTGTCGGCGCCGCCCACCCTGTCGCAGATCTGGCTGGCGCCGCGCCTGGTCGACTTCGCCCGGCGCCGGTCCGAGATCGAGGTCCGGCTGATCGCGCGCGACGGCGAGCCCGACCTCGAGCGCGACAAGATCGACCTCGCGCTGTTCCGCCTCAGGGCCGAGGAGTTCGACGAGGAAGGCGACGACGTGCCCCTGTTGCGCGAGCTCGTCTTTCCCGTCTGCAGCCCGCAGCTCGCGCGTCCCGACCGGCCGCTCGACGAGCCCAGGCATCTCCTGGCGCACACGCTGCTGCACGAGGAGCAGTTCACCTCGCCCGAGTTCGACTGGAGCGTCTGGCTCGAGTACCTCGGCGCGCCGCAGGCCGGCCCGCTGCGGGGACCGCGGTTCAGCCATTTCGGCATGGCGATCACGGCCGCGCTCGAGGGCCAGGGCGTGGCGCTGGGCCGCTCGCCGCTGAACGACCGCGAGCTCGCCTCGGGCCAGCTCGTGCGGCCCTTCGGGACGGCCGCGATGCCGTCCAGCCGGATCTACGTCGCGCGCTTCGCCCGCGGCGCGGCCGACGACCCGATCCTCCGGCACCTGCTCGAGTTCCTCAAGGCCGGCCTGCCCGACCCGCGCGACCAGCTCCGCGCGGCACGCGCGCCGGCACCCGCCGACGCGCAGGGCGAGCCCGAGGACGTGGAGGCTTGAGGCGAGGATTCACGCCAAGCCGCGGTCCCGTGCCGGCTCCCCGTCAGCCATGGGTGCGCGGATAGGCGTTGCGTCCTGGCGGCGTCCAGCCGGCGAGATCGCGCGGGTCGGCCCGCCACACTTCGACCTTGAGCGGATGGCACGCGGCGGTGTCGCTGGAGTGGGTGGAGCCGCAATCGCCGCCCGGACACGCCGATAGCGCACCCAGCAGGTCGATCTCGGCGAAGAGCTCGATGAAATCGCCCGGCCGCACGGGGCTGGCCTTCATGAAGTAGCGGTGCGTGTCGCGCGTGAAGCCGGTGCACATGAAGACGTTCATGACGTCGTGCACGTGGGCTTCGGCCTCTTGCACCGGGATGTTCCGTTCCGCCGCCAGCGCCCGCGACAGGTTCGAGTGGCAGCAATGATGATAGTCGCCGCCGGTCAGCAGCCGGTTGGTGTAGGGATCGCAGCGCGTGCCGATGACGTCGTGGACGCCGGCGCCGTCCTCGTCCCAGCCGTACCAGCCGAGCGTGTCGTGGGTGATGGTCGCCATCGGCCGGAGATGCGGCAGGCTGCTCCACAGGCGGTCCCCGACGCCGACATGCGTCGCGTGCAGCGCCCGGGTCTTGCCGCTGAAGAAGCGCTCGGACAGGTCCTCGGCGTTCCACAGGTTGAGGTCGCCGACCTGCGGCCCCTCGATGCTGACGATGCGGAAGAAATGCCCCCGGGGCACGCGGAAACAGCGCCCCTCGCGCGGCGGGACGACGGTCTCGCCGACCTTCGCCAGGTTCCGCCGCGCCGCGTTCAGCAGATCGAGATCGGGCTGCGGCAGCGTCTCGACGGGGTAGCACACGGTCAGGGGCTTGCGGCGCCGCTCGGCGGCGTCGGGGGGAACGGGCACGGTGGAGCGTTTCGGCATGTCTGTCTCGCGAACTTGGTCGGCGGAGCGCGCCGTCGGCAGGCGCGCCCTTGTCCGATACCGGGGTCGATCGAAGCGGCGGGGATACTTTTATCGCAGCGCTGCGGTGGAACACCACAAGCGTTCAGACGGCTCACGCTGCGCCTGCGTATGGATTGGGTCGTCGCCACGAGGTTCGGCGCCTCGATCAGCCGCTCCAGCACGTCCAGGGCCGTCGCCTGGATGCGGTCGCCGAGCAGGAACTTCTGGCTGCGCGGAAACTTCTCGACCGCGGGCACCAGCCACAGCAGGAAGCGGTACATCGCCTCCGGCGCCGAACCGGTCGCGCGCGCCGTCGGTCATGCCGGAGTCGACCGAACCGGATTCGCCAGGGGGCTTCGCCCCCTGGACCCCCAGGGGTAAGGAGGTAAGGATTCAGGCACTAATCGGCCCGGGCGACGCGGAAGCCCGAGCTGTCGAGCCGGTAGCCGGCGGTTTCCCTGAAGCGGTCCGCAGAACGGAGGATCCTCGGGCCGTAGTTCCAGGAACCGCCGCGAGCAACGCGCTGCGAGCAATCGCCGGCCACCCAGGCAGACCCATCGGCCGGCGCGCCGTTGTAGTTCTCATTCCAGCAGTCCTCCACCCACTCCCAGACGTTGCCCAGCATGTCGTAAAGACCGTAGGCGTTGGCGCGGAACCCGCCCACCGGCGTCGTGAACACTTGACCATCGTTGCACTGGAACCAGAAGCTCGGATCGTTCTCGTATTCGCGGTTGTTGGTCTTGGCATCGTCGTTCAGCCGCCGCAGAAAAGCCTGGTCCCGCACGTTCGCATAGAGGCAGGCCGGGCCCGGATCGTCGCCCCAGAACCGCGCGTGCGGACTGCCCGCCCGCGCTGCGTATTCCCACTGCGCCTCGCTCGGCAGCGCATAGCGCCGGCCGGTCTTGCGGCCGAGCCACGCCACATAGGCCTTAGCGTCGTCCCAGCTCACGCATACCACCGGGCTGCGGTCGGTCTGCCGGAAGCCTGGATTGCGCCAGTTGGCCGCGTTATCGGGTTTCAACTTGAAGCCTCCGGCCTCGACGTGGAGGCGATAGCAAGGGCCGCCAGCCGCATGGCCCGTCTCGCGCACGAAGGCCGCGAACTCGCCGAGCGTCACCTCGAACCGGCCGATGGCGAAGGGCCGCGCGACCGCTACGCGGTGCTGCGGCTGCGCCCGGCCGCGATATTCGGACGGAATGCCCTCGCGCTTCTCCTCGCCCGGCGCCGCGCCCATGGTAAAGCCCCCCGCCGGCACCACCACCATCTCGGGGCATTCCGGGCAGTCGCGGAACGACGATCCCGCTGCCGGCAGCCCCGATTGCGCCCGCGCCGTCCCCGCCGCCGCCGCCGCCAGCACGAAGGCGGTTCCGGCCGCCGCCAGCAACCGCAACATCGCCCCCATCGCTCCCCCACCGCTCCGCACGAGCGTTGTCAACCTTAGAGCGTAGAAAACCCGACAGGTGCACGGTCGTCAAGCCGCACCCCCGCCCGGGATCCGGATCGCCGACGCTGTGGCTTCCCGGGCACGCCGCCGGCGGGAGAAGCGCGCGCGCCGGCGTCTGCGACCGGATCGCATTCCATGGGGTCCACTTCGCCCGAGGCGATATGCCTCAGCCGGATTCGATGTCGGTATGGGCGAAGTCGTCGCCCTTGTAGAGCAGCTTCACGCGCGCGTGACGCGCACAGGCATAGGCGAAGCAGTCGCCGAGATTCAATCCGGCCCCGTGGCGCTTCTTGCCGTATCGGGCGTAGGCGGCGATCGCGATGGACGTTGCCTCGGGGGCTACGGGGACCACGGTGATCGCGGCTCCTTTCAGGAATGCCTCGACCTCATGCTGGGCGTCGGAGAGCTCCATCTTCAGGATGCGGGCCACGGCGATGGCCGTTTCCCAGATCGCGAGTGGTGACGTAAGGCGCTTCTCTGCCTCATCCAGGCGGGCGAGGAGGTCGCGGGCGTCCCGCTCGTCGGTCAGAATTGCAGCAAGCGCCGAGGCGTCGACGAACATGGGGTGCCTCCCGGGCGACGGAGCGCCTCCTATTCGTAGAGGCTGTCGATGAAGGCCTTGTCCGCCGGCTTGCCCTTCCTGGGATTGCCCTTGGTGCGCAGAGCCCGGCAGAAGGCGACCCCGAATTCCACGAGGGACGGCTTGCCCTGCTCGCGTTCGAGCTCATGCTGGAGCGCCCGGCGGACCGCTTCGGTCTTGGACACCTTGCGGATCTTCACGAGCTTGTCGGCCAGCCTGGCCACTTCGGGGTCCTTGACGTAGAGAGCCATGTGCCCCCCTTTCGCGAGCCTGGGATATCTCGGTATATAGGATGGATATCCCGGCATGGCAAACGGCTGCGGGATCGTGGCCCCGGGCCACGGAAGCGCGTCCGGCGGGCGCGCGCCGCGTTCAAGGCGGCGATCGCCCCTGCGGCGATGGGAAGTAAGACACTGAAAGGATTGGGGCGAGCTACGGGACTCGAACCCGTGACATCCAGGACCACAACCTGGCGCTCTACCAACTGAGCTAAGCCCGCCATCAGCGCGGGAGGATGTAGCCCTCCGCGCCCCCAGGGTCAAGCCGGCCGGCCGCGTTCGCGGCGGCGATCGCGCTTGACTTGCCGCGCGGTCGAACGCACGATTTCCACCATCCTCCAAGATCGCGAGTCGCGCGGGACGACGACGCATGTCGAGCGGTCGTCGCGCGTGACGAGGGGGGCGGAGCATCCGTCGCCAGCCTTCGCTCGCGGAGCGAGTGGAGGCTGCCGCGCCGGAGCCCGCAAGGGCGAAGGCGGGCTCGCGCCGCGTGCGAATTCACGGGTCAATGCGTCATCCGTCATCACCTCGCAGCGCGATGGCCGAGCAAACCCTTGGCACGGCATCGAAACGGCCGATCGCGTGCCCAGACGCGAACCCGCAAATGCGTCATCACGCCATGTCGAGAACCGGTTAAGCCGGCAGGCCATAGCCGGACGCGCGCAGCCGGGAGAAAACGCAGGTCAATCCGTCATCGTTCATCACCGCGTGGACTGAACCCCTCGGTGAGACACGAAATAGGAGTCACAACGTTGAATGCTCTGCGGGTTGTTGCACTTCGGGCGCGCCCGGGCGTGGTGCCCGTCAGCGCGTCATCACGCGATGTGGCGGATCGCGGGGCACGTCCCCCACCCGAAGGCACCTGTGCTGCCGGCCGGCGGCGCTCGATGCGGTCGGCACGGCGGCAGCGTCGCGCGATCATCCGCCTCCACTCGTCACCGCCGAGGGCGGGAGCGTCGCAGACCCGCCATGGCCGGCATCGGGCCCGGTACCGGCGACTGGACAAGGTAATGCAAATGCATTACCTAAGGGCGGAGGAGAATGGCTATGCCGTTGCTTGAAATCGAGTCCACGCTGACCGAGCGGTACCAGACGACGGTGCCCGACGCCGTGCGGCGCGCGTTGAGGCTGCGCAAGCGCGACCGAATCGTCTACCGCCTTCTCGCCGATGGCACGGTCGTTCTGGAGCGGAAGGAAAAGGGCGCGCGCCGCGATCCGGTCGTGGGCCGGTTCCTCGACTTCCTGGCACAGGATATTCGCACCCATCCGGAGCATGTGCGGGCGATCGACTCCGGATTGCTGGAGCGCATCCGGCCGCTGATCGCCGATGTCGCGGTCGACCTCGACGCGGCGCTCGCGCCGGATGACGAGTGAACCCCCGCCACTCGTTGTCCGAGGCTGGTCGATCTTCGCCCATCCCTGCTTCATCGACCAGCTCGAGCGCCTGATCGCCGAGGTCGAGAAGGCGCGCGCCAGGGATCCGGCCGGATACAGACGCAAGAACGCGGCGAAGCGACTTGCGGCCATCGCGAAGCTTGCATTCGACATCATCCCGCAGGACCCCGCCCGGCCCGAGTACCGGCAGGGCGATACGCTCGGCGCA
>JAKLKW010000033.1 GCA_023150455.1 Alphaproteobacteria bacterium
ATCGCCGTCGGGCTGGCCGGCGGGGCGCACAGCCCGTGGAACATCGTGCTGCCGCTCGGCATCAGCTTCTTCACCTTCCAGCAGCTGTCGTATCTCGTCGACCTGCGCCGGAAGTCGACGCCGCTCTACGGCCTGCGCGATTTCGCCACTTACGTGGCGCTGTTCCCGCAGCTGATCGCCGGGCCGATCGTGCGGCACCACGAGCTGGTGCCGCAGTTTCCGCTCGACCCGCGCCGCGAGGGGCTCGACGAGCGCCTCGGCCGGGGGCTTGCCATGCTGGCGATCGGCCTGGTGAAGAAGCTGTTCATCGCCGATCCGCTCGGCCGCATCGCCGATCCGATCTACGCGGTCGCGACGCGCGGCGAGGCGGTCGCGCTCGCCGACGCCTGGATCGCCGTGCCCGCCTTCTTCTTCCAGGTCTATTTCGACTTCTCGGCCTATTCCGACATGGCGATCGGGATCGGCTTGCTGCTCGGCTTCACCCTGCCGCTCAACTTCGACTCGCCCTATCAGGCGACCTCGGTGCGCGACTTCTGGCGGCGCTGGCACATGACGCTGACGCGCTTCATGCGCGACTATCTTTATGTGCGGATCGGGCTCGGGCTCAATCGCCGCTTCCCCGCGTGGCGCGCGACCAACGAGGGCGTCACCACTCTGGTCACCATGGCCCTGATCGGCCTGTGGCACGGCGCCGCCTGGACCTTCGTCGCCTTCGGTGCGGCGCATGGGCTGGCGCTGATCGTCGAGCAGATCTGGGCCAGGAGCGGCCGGACCTTGCCCACCTGGTTCAGCTGGCCGGCGACGACGCTGTTCCTGTGCCTGTCCTCGGTGCTGTTCCGCGCCCCCGATCTGGCGACCGCGGGGCGCATGTTCGCGGGCCTGGGCGGCCTCGGCGCGACGGCGGCGCAGCCGTTCGACTGGGCGGCGCCGGCATTGCTCCTCGGCGCGGCGGCGATCGCCTTCCTGGCGCCGAACAGCCAGACGCTCGCCTTGCAACGCCTGCAGCCCGGCCGCAAGATCGCGGCGCTCGTGGCCGCGATCCTCATCCTCGTGGCGATCGAATCGGGCAGCGAGGTCGAAGTGCCCTTCGTCTACTTCCAGTTCTAGGGCGCGGCGATGACGTGGCGGCGCTATTGGACGACGACGATCGCGGCCGCGGCGGTCGGACTCGGCCTCATCTATGCGGCGATCCTGGTGGTCGACCCGTTCGAGACGGTCGGGCTGACGCCCTGGTTCGACCGCCAGCCCATGGGGCGCGACAAGCGCTTCGCCCTGCCCGCGCTCGCGCGCCACCAGCGGTTCGACAGCGCGGTGATCGGCAGCTCCACCGCCCGCCTGCTGCGGCCCGGGTTCCTCGACCAGGCGTTCGGCGCCTCCTTCGTCAACCTCTCGCTCGACGGCTCGCTGCTGGCCGAGCACGTCCGCGCGCTGGCCTTCTTCCTGGCGCATCATCCGCGCCCCAAGGCGGTGATCGTGGGCATGGACCCGGGATCCTGGTGCCAGGAGGAACGCCAGCCCGGACCACGGCCGCGCGCGCTGCCGGACCTGCTCTACGACGACAACAGGTGGAACGAGCTGCCGCACCTCATGAGCTGGAGCGTGCTGCGCCAGGCGGGCGAGCAGGCGCTGTATCTCGCCGGGCTGACCGGGCAGCGATGGGGCAGGGACGGCTATACGCTGGGGCCGCAGGGCGGCCGCTACGATCCGGTGCGCGCGGAGCGGCTTCTTTATCCGCTGGGCCGCGACGTGCGGCTGCCCAACCCGATCGCGCCCGGCGGCGCGCTCCCGGCGGATCGGGCGGCATGGCGCTATGGCAACCTGGCGGCCTGGGGCGAACAGATGCTGGGTTCCATACCGTCCGCGACGCTGACCATCGTCATGTTTCCGCCGGCGCATGTCGTGGCGCTGTCGCCGCCCGGCTCGCCGGCGGACCTGCGCCTCGCCGAATGCAAGCGGCGGATCGCGCAGATGGCGGCATGCCGCCCGAACGCGCATGTCGTCGATTTCGCGTTCGACTCGGACATCACGCGGCACGACCACAATTTCTGGGACTCGACCCACGTCACGCTCGAGGTCGCCGAGCGCGTGCAGGCGTACCTGGTCGAGGCGGTGCGCCGCCGGGCCGGCCGGGACGACCTCTTTCGCTACGTCGATCCGGCGGATCGCTCCGCGTGCGGCCGGCGGTCATGACCTGGCGCAGCACCTGGCGCGCGGGCCTTGGCGCGGCCGTGCTGCTGACGGCGGCGGTATACGCGGCGATCCTGGTCGTCGACCCCTATGACGCCGTCGCCGTCTCGCCCGCCCTCGACCGCCAGCCGATCGCGCGCGACCAGCGCTACTCGGCGCCGGCCCTGGCGCGCAAGGCGCGCTACGACAGCGCGATCCTCGGCACGTCCACGACCCGGCTCATGCAGCCGGCGCTGCTCGACGGCGCGTTCGGGGCCGCGTTCGTCAACCTGTCGGTCGACAACGCCCTGCCGTTCGAGCAGGACCGGCTGCTCGCGGTGTTCCTGCGCCATCATGTGCGGCCGAAAATCGTGCTGATCGGCCTCGACCACACGATGTGGTGCCGCGAGCACGACCAGGATCCCCAGAAGCTGCGGCGAAAGCTGCCCGACACGCTCTACGACGACGACCGCTGGAACGACCTGGCGCATCTGTTGAGCCGTCGCGTGCTCGTCCATGCCTGGGAGGAATTCGTCTACCTCGCCGGCCTGGGCCCGCAGAAATGGGGCAAGGACGGCTACACGGCCTGGCTGCCGCCCGAACGCTACGATCCGGCGCGCGCGCGCCGGTACCTGTACGGCCCGCCCGGCGCGCCGCCCGACCCGGAGCTCGACCGCGCCGCCGACGACCTGCCGGCCGATCGTGCCTCGTGGCGCTTCGTGCATATCGAATGGCACGCGCGCATGCTCGAGCGCATGCCGCCGGAGACGATGAAGATCGTCGTCGTCATGCCGACGCACCGCATCGCCCATGGCCGCCCCGGCGGCCGCGTCGCGCTGCGCCTGGCGGAATGCAAGCGCCGCCTCTTCGCCATCGACGCGCGCTACCCGAACGTGGCGACGCTCGACTTCGCGTTCGATTCCGACATCACGCGCCACGACGGCAACTACTGGGACCAGGTGCATCTGACCGCAGAGGCCGCCGTCCGCTTCCAGCGTCTGATCGCCGAGGGCGTGCGCGGCAGGCGGAGCGAGCGGGACCTGTTCGAGTACGTCGACCTGCGCCGGTACGGCAATTAGCGCGTCGGCGGCGGAAGGCCCAGCTCGGTGCTTCGAGCAGGCGTCCGCAATCCCCTCTCCCGCCTGCGGCGGGCGAGGGTTGGAATGCGCGCTTGGGCACGACGCGCTCCGGCCGAGATCAGTCGTCCTCGTCGTGCTCGTCGGCCTTGGCCTTGCCCTTGGCCTTGCGCGCCTTCGGCTTGGCCTCACCTTCCTCGCCGGCGGTCTCCGCCTTCTTGGCCCTGGCCTTCTTCGGCTTGGCCTCGTCCGCCGCCGCTTCGGGCTTCGCCCCGGCGTCGGCGGCGGGCGCCTCGGCCGGGGCGGCCGGCGCCTCGAAGAACGCCTCGGCGGCGACCGGCTCGCCGGCCGCCTGGCGCTCCGCCTCTTCCTCCGACTTCGCCACGTTGACGGTGACGGCGACGTCGACCTCCGGGTGCAGCATGACGCGCGTCTGCACCAGGCCCAGCGCCTTGATCGGACGGTCGATGCGGACCTGGCGATGCGTCACGGTGAAGCCCGCCGCGACCACGGCGTCGGCGATGTCGCGCGCCGTCACGGAGCCGTAGAGCTGACCGGTCTCGCCGGCCTGGCGCACCAGCACCACGCTCAGGCCCTCCATCTTCTTGGCGATCGCCTCGGCCTCCTGGCGCTGCTTCAGGTTGGTCGCCTCGAGCTGCGCGCGCTGCTTCTCGAAGCGCTCGCGGTTCTCCTTGGTCGCGCGCAGCGCCTTCTTCTGCGGCAGCAGGAAATTGCGCGCGTAGCCCGGCTTCACGCGGACCACGTCGCCCATCTGCCCGAGCTTCTCGACGCGCTCCAGCAGGATCACTTCCATCGCACTCATCTTGACCACTCCAACCTCAGGCTTGGCGCGCCAGGCGCCGCTTCAATCCCACGAACGGCTCGGCCAGGCCGATCGCCGCCAGCACGAGCGTGGGCCAGAACAGGATCAGCGCCGCCACATAGAGCAGCACCAGCACCCACGGCCTGCCGCCGAGCTTGCGCACCGCGCAATGCGCGACGCCGAGTCCCGCCAGGAACCCGCCGATCAGCAGCACCACGGCGATGTTGCGCGCCAGGTATCCGAAATCGCCCGGCAGCAGCATTCCGGCGACGAGCGCGAGGGCGAAGCCGCCGACGACATGGACCGGCAGGTCGAGCTCGGCAATGTCGACGCGGGGCCGCACATTCCAGCCGAAGCGCTGCAGCACGCCCTGCGCCAGGCTGCCGTTCACCACGGTCATGGCGAGCAGCGAGGCGATCGCGGTGCCCGGCATGAGCGCCGACATGCGCTCGACCGCGCCGGCGCGGTCGGCGACCGACGGTTTCGTCGACGAGGCCGACACCATCACGTCGTAGAACTGGCCCGCGACCGCGCGCGCCAGGCTCTCGAGCCCGCCGTAGAGCTCCATGAACAGCGCGCCCGCCGCCAGCAGCGTCGCCCCGATTCCGGTCAGCCATCCGGTCAAGAGGCCCGGCGGATACCACTCGGTCGATCCGTCGGCGGCGGTGCGGGCCAGCAGCGCCTGGCGCACCAGCAGCACGACCGGCAGCAGGAACAGGAGCGCGAAGATCACGGCGAACTCGACGCCGCCGCGCATCAGCATCACGGCCGCGGCCACGCCGGCGGCGACCGCCGATGCGCCGGCGCCGAGCGACAGGCCGACCAGGAACAAGGGCAGCTGCGCGACATAGGCGAACACCATCGCGCCGAGCGAGCCGATGGTGAGCGTCAGGTAGAGGACCGCGCTGAGCGCGCCGCCGCCCAGCGCCACGGTCCAGAACCGCGCCTTCGGGGACATCGTGCCGTTCCGCCTGCCTGAAGCCCGGGGCCCCGAGGGCCCTAGCGCAGGATGTAGGGCAGCAGGCCCAGGAAACGCGCGCGCTTGATCGCCTGGGCCAGCAGGCGCTGCTTCTTGGCCGACACCGCGGTGATGCGGCTCGGCACGATCTTGCCGCGCTCCGAGATGAAGCGCTGCAGCAGCCTGATGTCCTTGAAGTCGATCTTCGGCGCGTTCGGGCCGGAGAAGGGGCAGCTCTTGCGCCGACGGAAGAACGGGCGGCGTCCGCCGCCGCCTCCGCCGCCACCGCCGGTGCGCGGTGCAGCCGAACCGGTCATGCGCGGTCTCCTTCGATCGCTGGGGCATCGCCTTGCGGGGCGGGACCGCTGTCACGGTCGAAGCCGCCGAAGCTGCGGCCGCGGCGCGGACGGTCGCCGCGCGGGCCGCGCTCGTCGCGCTCGTCGCGCTTCTGCATCATCGCCGACGGGCCTTCCTCGAGTGCGTCGACGCGCACGGTGATGTAGCGCAGCACGTCCTCGTTGATGCGCATGTTGCGCTCCAGCTCCTGCACGGCGGCCGGCGGGCTGTCGATGTTCATGAGCACGAAGTGGCCCTTCCGGTTCTTGCGGATCCGGTAGGCGAGGCCCTTCAGGCCCCAGAATTCCTTCTTGGTGACGGCGCCGCCATTGTCCTTGATGAGCGTCTCGTAGGTCTCGGTCAGCTGCTCGACCTGGGCGCTCGCCACGTCCTGGCGCACGACGAACACGTTCTCGTAGAACGGCATCGCAAACGATCTCCTTCCGGCTGTTCCATGGCCCGGCGCCGGTCTTTGACCGGCCGCCCGGGCCTAGCCGAGGGCACCTGGTCCCCCGGCAAGGAGCTATGCAAGGCGCGGGGTTATGCCCGAACCGGCGGGGCTTGTCTACCCTTGGGAATAGCTGGCGACCTCGACCAGGTTCCCGTCCGGATCGCGGCAGTAGACCGACGTCATGGGCCCCAGCGCCCCGGTCTTGGCGACCGGGCCCTCGGTGACCGCCACGGCGCACGCCCTGAAATGCTTAACGACCGCGTCGGGGCTCGCCGTCGTGATGAAGCAGAAATCCAGCGATCCCGGCGCATCGACCGCCCCGGTTTCCCAGTTCCGCGCGCCGGTGGGGCGCAGGTTCAGCTTCTGCGACCCGAATTTCAGTGCGATCCGCCCGTCCGGGCCGAACTGCTCGCGCTCGAGGCCCAGGACGCGCTCGTACCAGGCCGCCCTGGCCGCAACGTCGCGGCAATTGACGACCACGTGGTCGATCCGGTCGATCGAGAATCCCATGCATCACCTCCGCGCGGCGAAGCTTAGCCCGGCCGCGGCCGGCGCCGCGAGTTGCTTGACAGCCGGGGTCGCGACGGCTTCTTTCCCCGCTTTGCCCGAGGGGACGCCGTTAACCAATGACCCGCGCCTTCGTGTTTCCCGGCCAGGGGTCCCAGGCCGTCGGCATGGGAGTAGAGCTCGCCAAGGCCTTCCCGCCTGCCCGCGAGGTGTTCGAGGAGGTCGACGACGCGCTCAACCAGCGCCTGAGCAGGCTGATGGCGGAGGGCCCCGAGTCGGAGCTGACCCTGACCGAGAACGCCCAGCCGGCGCTGATGGCGGTCAGCCTGGCGGCGCTGCGGACGATCGAGCGCGAAGGCAGCACGTCGCTGGCGAAGCTGGCGACGATGGTCGCCGGGCATTCGCTCGGCGAGTACTCGGCGCTGTGCGCCGCCGGCGCGCTCGGGCTCGCCGACACGGCGCGACTCTTGAAGCGGCGCGGGCGCGCGATGCAGACGGCCGTGCCGGTCGGCGCGGGCGCGATGGCCGCGCTGATGGGCATGGAGCTCGATGCGGCGCGCGAGGTCGCCGCGGCGGCGAGCGGGCAAACCGGCCTGGTCTGCGACGTCGCCAACGACAATGCGCCGGGCCAGGTCGTGGTGAGCGGCGCGGCGGCGGCCGTCGACAAGGCGATCGAGCTGGCGGCGGCCAAGGGCGGGCGGCGCAGCATCAAGCTGCCGGTCAGCGCGCCCTTCCATTGCCGGCTGATGCAACCGGCCGCGGAGGAGATGGAGAAGGCGCTGGCGGAGGTTGCGATCGCGGCGCCGGTCGTGCCGGTCGTCGCCAACGTGTCGGCCACGCCGGTCGACGACCCGGACGAGATCCGCCGCAAGCTGGTGGAGCAGGTCACCGCCACGGTGCGCTGGCGCGAATGCGTCGCCGCGATGAAGGCAGGCGGCGCCGCGACCCTGGTCGAATGCGGCGCCGGCCGCGTGCTGTCGGGCCTGGCGCGGCGCATCGACAAGGATATGCAGGCGGTCTCGGTCGGCACGCCGCCGGAGGTCGAGGCGTTCTTGAAGACGCTTTGAGTCGGGCTCGGCAGGGGATGGGAGTAAGAGGTGATGTTCGATCTGACAGGGCGCTCGGCGCTCGTTACGGGTGCGTCGGGCGGCATCGGCGGCGCGATCGCGCGGGCGCTGGTGCGTGCCGGCGCCGGCGTCACCTTGAGCGGCACGCGCGAAGCCCCGCTGCAGGCGCTGAAGGCCGAGCTGGGCGACAAGGCCCATGTCGCGCTGGCTGACCTCGCCAGGCCCGAAGCGGCCGAGGCGCTGGTCAAGGCCGCCGAGGAGGCGATGGGAGCCGTCGACATCCTCGTGAACAACGCCGGCATGAACCGCGACATGCTCACCATGCGTCTCAGCGACCAGGACTGGCAGGCCGTGCTCGACGTCGACCTGACCGCCGCCTTCCGCCTGTCGCGCACCGCCTTGCGCGGCATGGTCAAGCGACGCTGGGGGCGCATCATCGGCATCGGCTCGGTGGTCGGGCTGATCGGCAATTCCGGCCAGGCGAACTATGCCGCCGCGAAGGCGGGCCTGGTCGCCCTGATGAAATCGATCGCCGCCGAAGTGGCCACGCGAAACATCACCGCCAACGTCGTGTCGCCCGGCCTGATCCGTACCGCCATGACCGACAGGCTGACCGAGGAGCAACGCGGGAAGATCCTGTTCCGCGTCCCGGTCGCGCGCTTCGGCGAGCCGGTCGAGGTGGCGAACTGCGTGGTGTTCCTGGCCAGCGACGAGGCCTCGTACGTCACCGGGCAGACCCTGCATGTCAATGGCGGCATGGCGATGCCATGATCGGGGGACGTCGGGCCGCCAGACCTTGCACGGCAACGGCGGAATGGCCATGATCCCCCTGTCCGTCGCCCCGGCGTTGCCGCCGGGCAAGCTTCTGGTCAAGCCCTTCTGGTCAAGGCCGGGGAACTATGTTAGGAAACCGCGCTTTCGCCCGACGGAGCGCCCGGTGCCGCCCGCGCGCACGGTGCGTTTTCCTTTGGATAAGAATAGGTTGAGGGACCATCAGCAATGAGCGATGTCGCCGAGCGCGTGAAGAAGATCGTCGTCGAGCATCTGGGCGTGGAAGAAGCCAAGGTGACCGACAACGCGAGCTTCATCGACGACCTGGGCGCCGACAGCCTGGACACGGTCGAACTGGTCATGGCGTTCGAGGAGGAGTTCGGCCTGGAGATCCCGGACGACGCCGCCGAGAAGATCCTGACCGTCAAGGACGCCATCGCGTTCATCGAGAAGCGCGCCGCCTGATCCGCGGGCGGCGGTACCTGCCCTACGTCATCGCAACGTCATGACCGAGCTGCGGCGCGTCGTCGTCACCGGCATGGGCCTGGTGACGCCGCTGGGCGTGGGCCTGCAGCACAACTGGTCGCGCCTCGTCGCGGGCCAATCCGGCATCCGCGCCATCCAGTCCTTCGACGTGTCGGACCTGCCGGCCAAGATCGCCGGCCAGGTGCCGCGCGGCGACACCGCGTCGGGCTCGCTCGATCCCAACCGCTGGGTGGCGCCGAAGGACCAGAAGAAGATGGACACCTTCATCCTCTACGCCATGGCGGCGGCGGAGATGGCGGTGGAGGACTCCGGATGGAAGCCCGCGCAGGACGAGCAGCGCGAGCGCACCGGCGTGCTGATCGGCTCGGGCATCGGCGGCCTGCCCGAGATCACCGACACGTCGATCACGCTGCACGAGAAGGGCCCGCGCCGCGTCAGCCCGTTCTTCATCCCGGCCTCGCTGATCAACCTGGCATCCGGCCAGGTATCGATTCGCCACGGCTTCAAGGGCCCGAACCATGCCGTGGTCACGGCCTGCTCGACCGGCGCGCACGCGATCGGCGATGCCGCGCGCATGATCGCGCTGGACGACGCCGACGTGATGGTCGCCGGCGGCGCCGAGGCGGCGATCTGCCGGGTCGGCGTGGCCGGCTTCGCGGCGGCGCGCGCGCTCTCGACCGGGTTCAACGACACGCCGGAGCGCGCCTCCCGCCCCTGGGACAAGGACCGCGACGGGTTCGTGATGGGCGAGGGCTCGGGCATCGTGGTGCTGGAAGAGCTCGAGCACGCGAAGCGGCGCGGTGCGAGGATCTACGCCGAGATCGTCGGCTACGGCATGTCGGGCGACGCCTACCACATCACGGCGCCCGCCGAGGACGGCAACGGCGGCTTGCGTTCGATGCGCGCCGCGCTCAAGCGCGCCCGGCTCGATCCCGACGACATCGACTACATCAACGCGCACGGCACCTCGACGCCGCTCGGCGACGAGATCGAGCTCGGTGCGGTCAAGCGCCTGTTCGGGCCGGCGGCCTACAAGCTGTCCATGTCCTCGACCAAGTCGGCGATCGGCCACCTGCTCGGCGCCGCCGGCAGCGTCGAGGCGATCTACTCCATTCTCGCGCTGCGCGAGCAGACCGCGCCGCCGACGCTCAACCTCGACAACCCGTCCGACGGCTGCGACATCGACCTGGTGCCGAGGCAGGCGAAAAAACGCAAGATTCGCAACGTCTTGTCCAATTCCTTCGGATTCGGCGGCACCAACGCGACCTTGATCTTCTCCGCCCCGCCCTGACCACATTTTGCTAGTATCCAGGCGGCCATGCGCCGCCGCGTCTACCTCCTGTCCGCCGTCAGCCTGGCCGTCTTCGGCGGGTTGTTCGCGGCCGTCTTCTGGGGCTTCGCCCAGTTCACGCGGCAGGGGCCGCTGGAGCGCGACACGGCGCTCGTGGTCGAGCGCGGCGGCGTCGAGCAGATCACGCGCCAGCTGGCCGACGCCGGCGTCATCGAGCATCCGCTGGTTTTCGCGCTCGCCGTGCGGCTGACCGGCGCCGCCGGCCGGCTCAAGGCCGGCGAGTACCTGTTCTCCGCGCGCATCCCGATGGAAGACGTCTCGCGCCTGCTGCAGAGCGGCAAGACGATCGACCGCCGCCTGGTGGTGCCCGAAGGATGGACCACGGCCGAGATCCTCCGCTTGATGACCGACCAGGCCGGCTTCACCGGCGCCGTCGCGCCGCCGGGCGAGGGCGAGCTGTACCCGGCGACCTACTACTACAAATACGGCGACGCGCGGCCCTGGATGATCCGGCGCATGCGCGAGGAGATGCGCCAGGTCCTGCAAGAGCTGTGGGACAGGCGCGCCCCGGGCCTGCCGTTCTCCTCGCCGCGCGAGGCCGTGATCCTCGCCTCGATCGTCGAGAAGGAGACCAGCCGCGCATCGGAGCGCGCGCGGATCGCCGGCGTGTTCATCAACCGCCTCAGGCGCGGCATGAAGCTCGAAGCGGACCCGACCGTCGCCTACGTCGCGGCCAGCGGCCAGGGCAGGCTCGAGCGCGCGATCACGCGCGCGGACCTCGCGATGAAGCATCCGTACAACACCTACCAGTTCCCCGGCCTGCCGCCGGGCCCGATCGGCAATCCCGGGCGCGCGGCGCTCGCGGCCGTGCTCGATCCCGACCGGCACGAAGAGCTGTTCTTCGTCGCCGACGGGCAGGGCGGGCACCTGTTCGCCAAGACGCTCGCCGAGCACCAGAAGAACGTGCAGCGCTGGCGCCGGATCGAGCAGCAGCGCAACCAGGCAAGGCAGTCGGAAGAGGACAAGCGGCCGGCGACCGCGGCGGAGAACTAGCGATCACGGCCGGCCGGGCGTCGCGGTGGCGATGTCCCCGGCGCCGCGCGCGGCGCCGCTGCCGCTTGGGGGGCTAGTAGCGCGACTTCACCGGCAGCGCGGCCAGGAACGGATCGACCAGGCCGGGCGGCAGGGTCGCCAGCAACCAGGCGCCGAGATACATCGGGAACGGGAAGGCGATGCGCGGCTGGCGCCAGCCAAGGCGGCGCATGACGATGGCGGCGCAGCGCTCGGCCGACATCATCATGGGCATGGGGAAAGGGTTGTTGCGCGTCATCGGCGTGTCGACGAAGCCCGGCAGCACGACCGAGACCAGGATGCCCTCGGCCTTCAGGCGCGGCGCCAGCGCCTCGCCCCAGGCCTTCTCGGCCGCCTTGCTGGCGGCGTAGGCCGGCGCGCTCGGCATGCCGCGCATGCCGGCGAGCGACGAGACGATGGCGATCTGCCCGCGCCAGCGCGGCCCCGCCGCGCCGCCCCAGGGCCGCGCACGCATGCGCTCGAGTGCCGGCAGCACCGTGTTGGCGACGCCATCGACGTTGGTGGCGAAGATGCGCCGCGTCGTGGCGCTCGAATCCTCGGGCGCCAGGCTTGCCTCGGTCGCGACGCCGGCGGCGCCGCCGGCCGAGATGCCGGCGTTGGCGATGACGAGGTCGAGCGGCGCGCGCGCGTCGGCGTCGTCGATCCAGCGCGACATGCCGTCGGCCTCGGTCACGTCCTGGATGCGGCCGTGCGCGGCGGCGCCGAGCATGCGGCAGCGTTCCACCACGAGCGACAACCGGCTGCGGTTGCGCCCGCCCAGGTGCAGCACCATGCCCGGGCGCGCGTAGGCCGCCGCCAGGGCCGCGCCGATGCCGCTGCTGGCGCCGGTAATCAGGATCGATCGTGGCTGCATGGTCGGGGATCCCGAGGGGGCGGCCGGGCCTGGCCGGTTGTTGCTTGCGGGCGACCCGAGTATAGAGGGGGCGCCGCCCGCCAAGAACCCGTGTCGCGTCCGCCCGCACCCGCCGCCGCCGGCCCTACCAGGAGATCCGCCCTTTGCCGATCGCGAGCATGACCGGATTCGCCCGCGCCGCCGGCCGCCACGGTGCGCGCAGCTGGACCTGGGAGCTGCGCAGCGTCAATGCCCGCGGACTCGACCTGCGGCTGCGCCTGCCGCCCGGCTTCGAGGCGCTGGAGGGGCCGGCGCGCGCCGCCGTCGCCGACAGGCTGAAGCGCGGCTCGGTCGCGCTGGCGCTGCAGCTCGCGGAAAGCGCCGAGCCGGGCCGGTACCGCATCAACACCGACATGCTGGACCAGGTCCTGGCGCTGGCGGGCAGCTACCGGGGCCGCGTCGATGCCGCCGCGCCGCGGCTGGACGCGCTGCTGGCGATAAGGGGCGTGGTCGAGCCGATCGACGAGCAGGAGAGCGAGGCCGAGCGCGAGCAGCGCCAGGCGGCGGTGCTCGCGAGCCTCGCCGAGGCGCTGGCGGCGCTTGGGAGCGCGCGCCTGGCCGAGGGAAGGCGGCTCGAGGCCGTGCTGCTGCAGCGGCTCGACGAGATCGAGGCGCTGGCGGCGCGCGCCGCCGCCACGGCCGCGGCGCAGCCCGAGGCCATCAGGGCGCGCATCCGCCAGCTGGTGGCCGAGCTCCTGGAAGCGCAGCCCGCCCTGCCCGAGGAGCGGCTGCTGCAGGAGGCCGCGCTCGTGGCCGGCCGCGCCGACGTGCGCGAGGAGCTCGACCGGCTCGGCGCCCACGTGCAGGCCGCGCGCGAGCTCTTGAAGCGCGGCGGCGCCGTGGGCCGCCAGCTCGATTTCCTGTGCCAGGAGTTCAACCGCGAGGCCAACACGCTCTGCTCGAAGTCGGCCGACATCGAGCTGACCCGCATCGGCCTCGAGCTCAAGACCGCCATCGAGCAGCTGCGCGAGCAGGCGCAGAACGTGGAGTGAGCGGGCGTCGATGCAGCCCTTCGTGCCGAGCCGCCGCGGCCTGATGCTGGTCCTGTCCTCGCCCTCGGGCGCGGGGAAGACCACGATCTCGCGCAAGCTGCTCGAGCGCGACGCCGATCTCGCCATGTCCGTCTCGGTCACCACGCGTGCGAAGCGGCCGGGCGAAGTGCAGGGACGCGACTACCACTTCATCGACCTGCAGCGCTTCGAGGCGATGCGCGCGCGGCGCGAGCTCCTGGAATGGGCCAAGGTCTTCGGCAACTACTACGGCACGCCGCGCCAGGCGGTGGAGCAGGCGTTGTCCAAGGGCCGCGACGTGCTGTTCGACATCGACTGGCAGGGCACGCAGCAGCTCGAGGAATCGGCGCGCGACGACCTGGTCAGCGTCTTCGTGCTGCCGCCGTCCACGGCGGAGCTCGAGCGCCGCCTGAAGACGCGGGCACAGGATTCCGCCGATGTCGTGGCCGAGCGCATGGCCAAGGCTGCCGACGAGATGACGCACTACGAAGCCTACGACTACATCATCGTCAACCGCGACCTCGAGGAAAGCACCGCGGCCGTCGAGGCGATCCTGCGCGCCGAGCGCCACCGCCGCCATCGCCAGATCGGCTTGAACGAGTTCGTCAAGGGCCTGCGCGAGGGGCAGTAGGTCCGGCCTTTCCGGCGGATCTCATCGGGATGCCGCCGCCGCGAGGCGGCAGAACGCGGCGACGTCCAGCTCCTCGGCGCGGGCCTGCGGGTCGATGCCGGCCTCGGCGAGCAGTGCGGCGGTGTCGCCGCCCAGCGGTTTCAGGCTCTGGCGCAGCATCTTGCGGCGCTGGCCGAAGGCGGCGGCGGTCACCCGCTCCAGCGCCTCGACCGGCACCTTCTCGCGCGCGGCGCGCGGCGTCAGGCGCACGAGGGTCGAGGTCACCTTGGGCGGCGGGGTGAAGGCGCGCGCGGGGATGTCGAACAGCGCCTTGGCCTCGCATGCCCACTGCGTCAGCACGCTCAGCCGTCCGTAATCCTTGCTGCGCGGGCGGGCGACCAGGCGCTCGGCGACCTCCTTCTGGAACATCAGCGTCATGGCGGCATAGTCGTCGGCGCGCTTGAGCCAGCGGATCAGGAGCGCGGTGGCGATGTTGTAGGGCAGGTTGGCGACGATATGGCGCGGCGGCGACACGAGCGCCGCGGGATCGATCTCGAGCGCGTCGGCCTCGACGATCGCGAGGCGCTCGGGATCGATGGCGGCCAGCTCCGCCAGCGCCGCCACGGCGCGCCGGTCGCGCTCGACCGCCACGACGCGCGCCGCGCCGGTCTCGAGCAGCGCGCGGGTCAACCCGCCCGGCCCGGGTCCGACCTCGACGACGCCGGCGCCGTCGAGGTCGCCCGCGGCCCGCGCGATCCGTCGCGTGAGGTTGAGATCGAGCAGGAAGTGCTGTCCGAGCGACTTCAGCGCGCTGAGCCCGTGACGCGCGATGACCTCGCGCAGCGGCGGCAGCGCTGCCCGGTCGGACAGGCGTCTAGACCCTGAGGTCGACGAAGGCGGCGCGGCGCAGGTCGCGCAGGTAGCGCCGCGACATCAGGTTCAGCCTCTGCTGCGTCAGCCGCTCGCGGATGTCCTCGCGACCGGGCAAGGGCGTCGGCTCGGGGTTCTGGCGGTCGCAGACCATCAGCATCATGAGCGTGCCGGGATCGGGCTGCAGCGGCGGCGTGGTCTGGCCCGGGTTCAAGGGACCGACCACGGTCTGCAACGGCGGCGGCAGCTCGGTCATCGAGACCTTGCCGAGCGAGATCGAGCGCGAGCGGTTGATCTGCTTGACCGCGCTGTCGAAGGCCTTGCAGTCCTTCGCGTCCTTCGCCGCGGCGGCGAGCTGGGCCTTCAGCGCCTCGACCTCGGCGGCCGGCGCCCCACGGGGCACCGGCAGCAGCGCCTGCTGTAGGTCGAGCTTCGGCGCCTCGGTGATGCCGCCGGGGCCGCGTCGCTCGATCAGCGCCAGCAGGTGGTAGCCGCCGATGGTGCGGATCGGCTTGGAGATGGTGCCGCTCGGCATCTGCTTCAGCACCTGCTCGATCTGCTCGTCGAGCTGGCCCTCCTGCACCCAGCCAAGGTCGCCGCCGGCGGCGGCGCTGGCGTTCTGCGAGAACTGGCGCGCAATGGCCGAGAACCGGGCGCCGCGCTGGAGCTGCTCGATCAGCCGCTCCATGTTGCGCAGGACCTCGTCCTCCTGGTCCGGCTGGTCGACGGCCAGGAAGATCTCGGCCACGTGCATCTCGGCCGAGCCGCGGCTTTCCTCCATGCGCTTCAGCGTCTCGTCGATTTCGTCGTCGCCGATCTCGACCTTGGGCCGGAGCCTGCGGCTGATCAGGCGCTGCCAGGCGATCGAGGCCTCCACCTGCTGCACCAGCGTCGAGCGCGGCACCTTGTTCTGGGCAAGATAGGCATCGAGCCCGCCCACCGGCATGTTGTTCTGCTTCTCGATGTCGGCGAGCGCCCGCTTGATCTCCTGCTCCGAGACCTTGATGTTCTGCTTGTTGGCTTCCTGCTTCTGCAGCCGCTCGTCGATCAGGCCCTTCAGCACCTGCTGCTGGAAGCGCTTGCGGTTTTCCGGGTTGTCGGGCGCACCGGAGGACACCAGCCCGAACTGGATGCGCGCGTTCAGGTCGAACATCGAGATGATGTCGTCGTTGACCACGGCGGCGATGCGCTGCAGGTCCTGCTGCGCCATGGCCGCAGGCATCGCGGCCGCCATGGCGAGGCCGAGGGCCGCGCCCTTGACCCAGCCTGCCGACCGAAGCTGACGCTGTCGCAAACCTCGCATCGTCTAGTTGCTCGTCGAGGTGCTGCTGGATCCGAATGTAGGCCGATCGAAGCCGCCGGCCAAGGTCCCGAGCAGCCGGAAGTTGACCTGGACGTAGAACGTGTCGCCCGGCTCGACTTCCTGGTTCTGGGTGAAGGACCGGATCCAGTTGGCGCGGACCGTGAAGCACTCGTCCTCGTACAGCGCGCCGGCGCCGTAGTTGACCCAGCCCAGGTCGTTGCCGTCGTTCAGGTCCCGCAGCCCGTGCACGTAGACCGACCAGTTCGCGTCGATGCGCGAGGAGACCTGCGCGCTCGCCTGCTGCACCCGGCCGTTCGAGAAGGTGGTCGAAGGCGCGCGCAGGTAGGTGCCGGACACCTGCAGGATGGGCGGGCCGACGACCGTGATCGCTTCGGTGCGCTCGACGCTGAAATCGTCCTTGTTCAGGCGCACGCGGCCGATCACGTCGACCCAGGGATGGGGCGACACCTCGAGGCGCGCCACGTAGTCGGAGCGATGCCCGTCCAGGCCGGAGCCGTCGTTGAACAGCTCGTTTTCGCGCAGGTTGTAGCTCTGGCCGAAGAACGTCGTCGCGTAGCCGCCGCCGGCGTGATAGACGCCGGAGCGCAGGCCGTAGATGCCGCGCACGCCGCCGTCGACGCGGTCCGTCCCGGTGAAGCGGTTGGGACTGAACAGGCGCGTATCGTCGAACTCGATGTCGACGCTGTCCTCGTTGGGGATCGCGGCGGGGTTCTTGCCGTTGGGGGCCGCGAAGGCGCCCAGCACCGGCTCGATCAGCTGGCGGTATTCTCCGCCCTGCCGCACGAACGGATAGCTCCACTGCGCGCCGAGCTGCGGGAAGAGGCGGCCGGTCACGCCGTCGTGCTCCTGGTCCGGGCGGCCGGGGTCGCGCACGTTGTTGACCGAGTAGACGTCGCCCTGCAGCGACGCGGAGAAGCGGTACACGTCGCCGAGCGGCGAGATGAGCGGCACCTGGTAGCCGCCGATCAGCGACACGCGCCGGCTGTCGGCGCCGTCGTTGCGCTCCAGGATCATGCTGTTGGCGTCCAGGCTCCAACGCCCGCCGTACGACGCCGCCTCGCTCAGGTAGTTGTAGTTCCAGAACATCGGCACGTAGGGCGTGGTACGGCCGGTGTCGAACGAGCGCAGGCCCTGGAAGGCGTAGGCGTTCGCGGCGGCGTAGTTGCGGCCCATGAAACCCTCGACATAGGCGTTCGAGGTCAGCAGCTGCGGGTCCTTGAACAGTGCCGGGTTGGTGATGCGGTACAGGCTCAGATAGGTCTTGTCGCTGGCGCGCTGCAGGTCGAAACCGGTACGCCACGTATCGTCGATGTTCCAGCGCCCGTGTCCGAACACGTGGCCGCGCAGCGCGTTCTCGTCGGTCGAAGGGGCATCGGTGTCGCTCAGCACCGGGAAGAACTCGCGGTCGGTGCGCGACACGCTGCCGTCGAAGATCACGTCGCCGTTCGTGTAGACCTGCCGGTACTCCAAGCGCCCCAGCGGCCCCTTCTTCGTGCTGTACATGGGCGAGATGGTGAGGTCCTTGTCGTCGTCGATGACCCAGTAGTAGGTGGGGCCGCTCAAGAACCCGACGCTGCTGCCGGTGATGTAGGTCGGGGCCAGGAAGCCGCTTTGGCGCTTCACGGTCGGATCGGGATGCTGGAAATACGGCGTGTAGGCGACCGGGATGCCGAACATCTCCATGTACGCGTCGTTGTAGCGCACCTGCTGCGCCTGCTGGTCGTGCACCACGCGGCGCGCCTTGAGCTGCCACAGCGGCGCGCGCGAGGGGTCCTCCTCGCAGGGTTTGCAGGGGCTGAACACGCCCTTGGTCATCTCGGTGCGGTTGCCGCCCGTGCGCCTGGCGCCGTTGGCGGCGAAGCGCGAGTTGTCGACCAGGAGGATGCGGATGTCGCGGATCACGCCCTCGCGCATCGCATCGGTCAGCTCCATGTAGTCGGCGAACAGCACCTCGCCGTTGGCCTCGATCAGGCTGACGCTGCCCGAGGCGATCACCGATCCGACCCGCTCGTTGTAGGTCACGGTGTCGGCGAGCAGGGAGCGCTCGCCCTGGGTGACCTCGACGTTGCCGCGCGCGACGACGACGCCGAGCTCGTTGTCGTAGGTGATCTCGTCCGCCGTCAGCAGGGCCTCCTCGCTGGTCGAAGGTGGCGGCGGCATGCCCATCTGGGCGCGCGCAGGCGCGCCGGCAAAGGCCGCGAGCAGCAGCGCCGCGAGGAGGGCGAGGGCCGGCGCGAGGCGGAGCGGCGCGCGCATCAGCCGTCCTCGAGATGCAGCAGCATGGCCGCGCCCAGCATCGAGCTCACGCCCGCCGGCGTCCAGGCGGCCAGGATCGCCGGAATGGTGGCGGAGAGGCCCAGCGCCAGCACGATGTCCGAGATGAAGAACAGCAGGAACCCCGCGACGACGCCGCCGGCCACCATGTAGGCCGTGCCGCCGCGGCGCGTCGGCCGGAGCGAGAAGGTGGCGGCGATCAGCACCATGGCGCAGAGCAGGAGCGGCACGGCGAGCTGGGCGTGGAAATGGAGGCGGTGGCGATGGGCCGAGAACCCGGCCTTCTCCAGCGTCGTGATGAAGCCCTGCAGGTCCCAGAACGACATCGTGTCGGGCGAGGCGAAATTGTCCTGGATGCGCTCGATCGTGAGGTCCGTCGGCAATTCGTAGGTCGCCGCCGTCTGCGTCGGCTGGTCGGGCAGCGAGACGTGGACCCTTTCGAGCAGCCAGTAGCCTTCCTTGAGCTTGGCCGAGGCGGCGTCGAGGCGGCCGACGAACTTGTCGCGGCCCTGGTAGAGGAAGACCACGACGTCCTGCAGCTCGAGCGTCGCCTGGTCCATGCGCGTGGCGTGGATCACCGCCTGGCCGCTGTTGTCGCCCTGGCGCAGCCACAGCCCCATCGACGACACCGACAGCTGGCTGATCTGCCCCTTGAAGTACATGCCCTCGAGCTGCTCGAAGCGCTGCAGCAGGGCGGAGGAGATCGGGCTGAACAGGCCGACCTGGATCACCCCGATCGCGGCCGCGATCGAAAGCCCCGGCAGCAGGAACTGCCACACCGAGATGCCGGCCGCGCGCGCCACCACGAGCTCGTTGCTGCGCGTCAGCCGCCAGAACGCGAACATGCTGCCGAACAGGATGGCGAAGGGCATCACCTCCTGCTCCATCTTCGGCAGCTTGTAGACGGCCATCTGCAGGATCACCCAGATCGTCACCAGCTCCTTGCCGGTCGACCGCCGCATCAGCTCGATGATGTCGAACATGAAGATGACCGCGAGCAGGCCGCCGAAGACGCCGGCGACGGCGTAGAAGAACTGTCGCGCGATATACGCGAACAGGGTGCCGGACATGCGCATGTGCCGCCCGCCTCCCTACTGCGCCGTGGCGGGGCGGGCGCCGACCGGCCGCGGCCGGCGGTGCATCGCCCAGGCCGCGACGGCGATCGTCGCGACCGGCACCAGGTACATGGCGGGCCAGGCCAGGCGCGAATGCGCGCCCAGGCTCACCAGCCCCATGGCGCCGGCCTGGATCACGACCACGACGCCGCAGGCGACCAGCACGCGCATCGACTGGCCGCGGCGGTTGAAGTCGCCGTAGAGCAGCGCCGAAACCGCGACCATGACGAAGGCGAGCGTCAGGAGCGGCGAGGCGAGCCGGCTGTGGCCTTCGGAGATGATCTGCAGCCGGTAACGCCGGTCGGCCAGCGAATCGTCCGGGAAGAACAGCCCGGGCAGGAAGCGCTCGCGCGGCTCGCGCCAGCGGTCCTCGATCCTGACCGTGTCGCTGCTGAGCTCGACCGTGTAGCGGTCGAAATAGAGCAGGGACAGGCGCTTGCTGTCGCGGTCGACTTCCTGGCGGTTGCCGTTCATCAGCACGACGCGCGGCCCCTCGTCGGTCCGGAGCAGCGCGCCCGACTCCGCCATCAGCGTGACCGGGCTCTGCGGCCGGCGCATGTCGTGCACCATGATGCCGCGCAGGTCGCCGTCGCCCTCGCGATGGCGCACATAGACGATGACGTTGTCGGCGACCTCGTTGAACGCGCCTTCCTGCAGCAGCAGGTTGGAATAGGCGTGGCGGATCTCCCACTGCAGGTCCTTGAAGGCGCGGTACGAGGCCGGCAGGAGATAGATGTTGATCACGTAGATGACGGCCATGACCACGGCGGCGAGGTAGAGCGCCGGTCGCGCCAGCGCGGCCTGGCTGAATCCGACCGCGCGGCAGACGATGAGCTCGCTGTCCATGGTCAGGCGGTTGTAGGTGAACAGCACGGCGGCGAAGAGCGCGACCGGCAGCACGATCACCAGGAACCGGGGCAGCAGCAGCAGGGCGAGATAGAGGAAGGTCGCCAGCGGCAGGCCGCGGTTGACGATCAGGTCGACGAAGCGGAGCGATTGGGTCAGCCAGATGGCCAGGGTGAGGCAGAGCGTGATGAAGATCATCACGCTCGCCACCTGGCGGAACACGTACTTGGTGATGCCGTCCATCATCCCGTGCCGACTATATCGCCCGGTTAATGTAAATCCTAGGCTTTTGGCCGATAACCCTTGGAAAACTCTGATCTGTTGCCTGTAGCCCACAGCCGGTGAACTGATTCGCTGCGGCGCAATATCGGCGAAGCGGCCGGCCTGGATCGGCGGCCATTTGAGCGCCGGATTGTGACCGTCCTGTGGCCGTTCGCGGCGGGGAAAGCGGCGTGCAAGCCCGGGGCGGGGCTGGTAGTGTCGCCGCCCTCGGTTCCGGCGCGGCGTCTGCAGCCCTTTCGTTCCCATGTTGTTCCATACCCAAGCATTCCTCTTGGCTTTCCTGCCGTTGACGGTGGCCGCGTATTACGGGCTGGCCGCGCGGCCGCAGGGGCGGCGCTGGGCCATGATCGCGGCCTCGCTGGTTTTCTACGGCTACTGGGACTGGCGGCTCGTGCCGCTGCTGGTCGGGTCGGTCGTGCTCAACTGGGGGCTTTCGCGCCTGCCGCCGCGCCTGCCGCTCGGCCGTATCGTCGCCCTCGGCGTTGCCGCCAACCTGCTCGTGCTCGGGCTGTTCAAGTACGCCGATTTCCTGGTCGGCAACGTCGAGGCGCTCATCGGCCTGAAGCACGACCCGTACGGCATCGTGCTGCCGCTGGGCATCAGCTTCTTCACGTTCCAGCAGATCTCCTACCTCGTCGATCTCGGCCGCGGCCAGGCACCGCGCTATCGCTTCGCCGACTACGCGTTGTGGGTCGTGCTGTTCCCCCACCTGATCGCCGGGCCGATCATCCGCCATCACGAGATCATCGACCAGTTTGCGCTCGATCCCCTGCGGCCGGGCCTGGCCGAGCGGATCGCCCGCGGCCTCGTGCTGCTGACGCTCGGCATCGCCAAGAAGGTCATGATCGCCGATCCCCTGGCGGCGATCGCCGACCCGGTGTTCCTGGCCGCGGCGCAAGGCAAGGCGGTCGGGCTGGTCGACGGCTGGGCCGCCGGTCTCGCCTTCTCGCTGCAGATATTCTTCGATTTCTCCGGCTATTCCGACATGGCAATGGGCATCGGCCTGCTGCTCGGGCTGATGCTGCCGGTCAATTTCCTGGCGCCCTACCGCGCGACGTCGATCCGCGCGTTCTGGCGGCGCTGGCATATCACCCTGTCGCGCTTCCTGCGCGACTACCTGTACATCCCGCTCGGCGGCAACCGCGCCGGCCCGCGCCGGCGCGCCGCGGCCACGATCGCGACCATGCTGCTGGGCGGCCTGTGGCACGGGGCGGGCTGGACGTTCGTCGCCTGGGGCGGGCTGCACGGGCTCGCGCTCGCGGTCAACCAGCGCTGGTCGGAGACCGGGCGGCGCTGCCCGGCCCTGCTCGGCTGGCTCATGACCATCCTGGTCGTGGTCGTCGGCTTCGTGCTGTTCCGCGCGACCGGCTTCGGCGCCGCTGCCGCCGTGCTCGCCGGCATGGCGGGCTTCAGCGGACTGGGCCCCGCCCTGGGAGCGAACGCCTGGTCGCTGATTCTGGCCGCGGGCCTCGTCGCCGTGGTCGGGCCGGCGGCGCACCAGGTCGCGCTGGAGCGGCTCACGCCGCAACCGTGGGTGGCGGTCGCGGCCGGGCTCGGTTTCGTCTATCTGCTGCTCGAGATCGGCGGCGGGCGCAACACCGAGTTCATCTATTTCCAGTTCTAGGGTGGGCAGCGGGCGCATGACATCCACCCAGGCGACGAACCACGCGGCCCAACGGCGCTGGCGGCGGTTCCTCGCCGCGTTGCTCGGCGCCGGGCTCGGGCTCGGCCTGCTCCTCTATGCCCTGCTGCTCGTCGTCGACGGCTACGACACGGTGTGGTTCTCGCCGCCCTTCGACCGCGAGCCGGTGACGTCGAACCAGCGCTTCTCCTTCCCCGCGCTTGCGCGGAAAGCCCGCTTCGACAGCGCCATCATCGGCACGTCGACCACGCGCCTGTTCCGGCCCGAGAAGCTGAACCCCTTGTTCCAGGCGCGGTTCGTGAACCTGTCCATGAACGACGCCACCGCCTGGGAGCAGGCGCGGCTGTTCGACGTGTTTCGCCGCCATCATCCGGCGCCGCGGACGGCGATCTTCGGCATCGACGCCGTGTGGTGCGCGGTCGGCGACGACTTCCGCCGCCTGACGCCGCGCCCGTTCCCCGCCTGGATGTACGACGACAGCCGCTGGAACGACCTCTTGCACCTGTTCAACCTGCCGGCGGTCGAGGAGACCGGGCGCCAGCTCTTCTACCTGACCGGCCTGCGCAAGCCGAAATACGGCAAGGACGGCTACACCAACTTCCTGCCGCCGGACAGCGCCTACGACGTGCAGCGGGCGCGGCTGCGCATCTACGGGCCCGAGGGGCCGCGGCCGCGCACGGTTCCACAATCAAACGTAAACGTTCCCGCGGACCAGGCCGCCGGGTGGCGATTCCCCATGCATCCGCTGCTGACGGGCATGCTCGACGCGCTTCCGCCGGCGACGCTGAAGCTCATGGCGGTAGTTCCATACCACATCTTCGGCCAGCCGGTCGACCGTACCGAGCAGGCCGCGGTCTGGGCCGAGTGCAAGCGCCGCCTGGCCGCCATGGCCGCCGCGCGCCCCAACGCGCATCTGGTGGATTTCATGATCGAATCGCCGATCACCACGCGCGACGAGAACTATTGGGACCCGCTGCACTTCACCACGGCCATCGCCGACCGTCTGGCGGACGCGCTGGCCGAGGCGGTGCGGCAACGCCGCGATGCAGAAGGGGTATACCGCTATTTCGGCGGCTCCGGCTGACGCGGCCGTGGCGCCCTGCTATGGTTGCGGCAAGGGGCCTGCCGACGTGCTCCGCCTTCAACAAGACGTTTCGTCTCAATCCAGTGCATCAGAGGTCTTATGCTGAAGATCGCCTTCGCCGAGCCCAAGCTGCCGACCGCCGGTACCTATGCCGTCGCCGTCTCGGCCGACCGCACGTTGTCGCCGGAGGGGCTCGAGCTCGACAAGAAGCTCGGTGGCGCACTCAGGCGGGCGATGAATGCCAGCCGCTTCACCGGCAAGCGCGACGAGGTGCTGGCGGTCCTGAGCCCGCACGACCTGAGCGTGCAGCGCGTGCTGCTTTACGGCGTCGGCAAGGCCGAGGAGCTGTCGGATCTGCGCCTGCAGGGCGTGGGCGCGGCGATCCTCGCGCATCTGAACCAGGCCGGCGAGTCCGAGGCGACCGTCTCGGTCGGCCGCCTCGGCGGCGCGACGGGCACCGCGGCGCAGCGCGCGGTCGAGCTCGCCTACGGCGCGCTGCTGCGCTCCTACCGCTTCGACAAGTACCGCACGCGCGAGAAGCCGGAGAAGAAGCCGAGCCTGAAGAAGCTGACCGTGGCCGTGACCGGCGCCTCGGCCGCGCAGCGCTCGTTCATGACGCGCGAAAAGATCGCCGACGGCGTCTTCATGACCCGCGATCTCGTGTCGGAGCCGCCCAACGTCCTGCATCCGCCGGGCATGGCCGAGCACGCGCGTACGCTCGCGAAGCTCGGCGTCGACGTCGAGGTGCTGGGGCTGAAGGACCTGAAGAAGCTCGGCATGGGCGCGCTGATCGGCGTGGCCCAGGGCAGCGCGCACGAGCCGCACGTGGTCGTGATGCGCTGGAGCGGCGATCCCAAGGGGCGCGACCGCAAGCCGGTGGCGTTCTGCGGCAAGGGCGTCACCTTCGACACCGGCGGCATCTCGCTGAAGCCCGCCGCCGGCATGGAGGACATGAAGTGGGACATGGCCGGCTCCGGCGCGGTGGTCGGCCTGATGAAGACCCTTGCCGGGCGCCGCGCGCGCGTCAATGCCGTCGGCATCGTCGGCATGGTCGAGAACATGCCGTCGGCGACCGCGCAGCGGCCGAGCGACATCGTCAAGTCGATGTCCGGGCAGACGATCGAGGTGCTCAACACCGACGCCGAGGGAAGGCTGGTGCTGGCCGACGTGCTTTGGTACTGCCAGGACCGCTTCAAGCCGCGCTTCATGGTCGACCTCGCCACGCTGACCGGCGCGATCGTCGTCGCGCTCGGCAGCGAGCACGCGGGCCTGTTCTCCAACAACGACGAGCTGGCGGAGAAGCTCTTGGCTGCCGGCAAGTCGACCGGCGAGCTGCTGTGGCGCATGCCGCTGTCCGAGGCCTACGACCAGGAGATCGACAGCGACGTCGCGGACGTCAAGAACATCAGCGGCGGTCGCGGCGGCGGCGGCATCATCGGCGCGCAGTTCCTGCAGCGGTTCGTCAACAACGCGCCCTGGGCCCATCTCGACATCGCCGGCATGGCCTGGTCGAAGAAGGACCAGGGCACCGTGCCGAAGGGCGCCACCGCCTTCGGCGTGCGCCTGCTCGACCGCCTCGTCGCCGACAACTACGAATCTTCGTGACGGAGATCCGCTTCTACCATCTCGAGCGCTCGACCCTCGAGCGCGCCCTGGCCACGATGCTCGAGCGCGTGCTGGAGCGCGGGCAGCGCGCGCTCGTGCTGCTCGGCTCGCCCGAGCGGGCCGAGGCGCTCAATGCGCACTTGTGGACCTACCGGCCCGACTCGTTCCTGCCGCACGGCACGCCGGCCGACGGATTTCCCGAGGAGCAGCCGATCCTGCTGGCGGCGGAGGAAACCGCGCCGGCCGCGCCCGGACCCAACAAGGCCGACGTCCTGTTCCTCGCCGACGGCGCGCGCGCCGCCGACGTCACCCTCTACAAGATGTGCGTCGAGCTGTTCGACGGCGCCGACGACGCCGCGGTCCGGGCCGCGCGCGAGCGCTGGCGCGCCTACAAGGCCGCCGGCCATGCGCTGACCTACTGGCGCCAGTCCGACAAGGGCTGGCAGAAGGAAGCCGAGGGGTAGGAGCGGCATCGCGGGAGGTCCGGCCCCGGCGGCGGAGCCGGACAGGAAGCTCAACGGGCAGGCCGGCGGCAGTGCCGACCGGCCGATCGTCTTCCTCGCGGAGGCGAAGCCGGCCGATTCCGCGATGCGCCCTCAGGCCACCGCCTGCTCCACGGGATCGGGCGCGAGCGGCAGCGTCGCGCTGACGGTGGTCCCCACGCCGAGGCGGCTTTCCAGCGCGATCCGTCCGCCGTGCAGCTCGGTCAGCGCCCGGGCGATGGCGAGGCCGAGGCCGCTGCCCTGGGCGCGGCGGGTCATGACGTCGCCGGCCTGCGTGAACGGCTGCATCAGGCGCGGCAGGTCCTCGTCGGCGATGCCGACGCCCGTGTCGGCAACCGCGACCTTGACCATGGCGCCGTCGATCGCGGTGTGCAGCGCGACCGTGCCGCCGGGCTCGGTGAACTTGATCGCGTTCGACAGCAGGTTCAGCACGACCTGGCGCGTGGCCAGCAGGTCGACGTCGACCGCGACCGGCTCTTCCGGGATGTGGATCGCGAGCTTCAGCCCGCCGCGCGCCGCGCTCTCGCGCACCATCGCCACGCAGTAGCGCAGGATGTCGCCGAGGTCGTGGATGTCGCGCTTCAGCTCCAGCCGGCCGGCCTCGATGCGCGAGAGGTCGAGCAACTGGTTGATCAGCGACAGAAGGTGCATGCCGCTGGCGCGGATGATCTCGACGTACTCGGCGTATTTCGGGCTGCCGAGCTTGCCCAGCGCCTCGGATTGCAGGAACTCCGAGAAGCCGATGATGGCGTTGAGCGGCGTGCGCAGCTCGTGCGTGATGCTGCGCAGGAAGGCCGTCTTGTAGGCGTTGGCGCGCTCGGCGTCGCGCCGCGCGCCGTCGAGCTCCTCGGCCATGGCGGCCAGCATCGCCGCCTGCTCCTCGGTCTTGACCTGCACCATCTCGAGTTCGTGCACGGTGCGCTCCAGCGACTTGCCGCGCCGGCGGAGCTCGAGCTCGCTTTCCTTGAGCACCGTGATGTCGCTGAGCACGCTCGCCATGCCGCCGTCGCGTGTGCGGCACTCGGCGAGCTGGAACCAGCGCCCGTCGCGGGCGTGGATCTCGGTGCGGCTCATGGTCAGCCGCCGGCTGGCGAGCCGGTCGGCGACCCAGGCCGCCGGGTCGCCCGGCGGCACCAGGCGCCCGGACTCCACCGCGGCGCGGATCATGCGCGCGTAGACCACGCCGGGCCGAAGCTTCTGCTCCTCGTCGCCGAACAGCCGCGCGAAGCGCTCGGTGCAGCCGACCAGACGGTCGGCCTGGTTCCACAGCGCGAAGCCCTCGCTGGCGCTGCGCATCGCGTCTTCCAGGCGGATGCGCTGGCGCATCATGTCGGTGACGTCGATCCACACCAGCACGCTGCCGCCGTCGCGCGTGGGCCGTTCCTTGATCTGCAGGTAGCGGCCGTCGGACAGGCGCTGGTCGAAGGCATGGAACGGGTGCGAGCGATGCTCCTGCAGGCGCTCGGCGACCCAGGCCGCGGGATCGGTGGCGGCGGTCTCGCCGGCGATCTCGCCGTTCGCCACGATCAGACGCATGATCTCTTCGAACGTCATGCCGATCAGCTCGGCGACGGCATCGAAGCTGCGATAGAGATAGCGGAAGTGCTCGTTGGCGTAGATCAGGCGATCGCTGCGGTCGAACACGGCGAGCGCGATGCGCAGGCAATCGAATGCCGCGGATACCTCGCCCGCCGGTAAGAACGGCCGTTCGGCCGCATCCCGGCCGCGCGCCATCTGGCGCTCCTGCGCTGGCATTCCCCGCGTCCCCTGCGTACCTCGCGGGCGGGAACATGGCGCCGGTATCATTAATTAACGGTGAATATCCACAGCTACACCGCTAAAATTGTATCGATCCAGGTGCTCAGGGAATCGGGCTGCGCGCAGATTCTTCCGCTGAATCAAGAGCTTCGTGGGCGGCCAGCCATTCCGCCTCGGCCGCGTCGAGCGCGGCGCGCGTGGCCGCGAGGCTGCGGTTGATCTGCGCCAGGCCGGCGGGCGCGCCGCTATAGGAGGCCGGGTCCGCGAGCCGCCGCTCGAGCTCCTCCTTCTCGCGGTGCAGGCTCTGCATTTTCACTTCCGCCGCCTGCACCGCGCGCCGGAGCGGCTTCATCCGCTCGCGCGCCTCGGCCGCGGCGCGGCGGTCGTCGCGCCGGTTGGCGGCGCGCGGTTTCGCCGGCGCGTCGGGGCGCTGGGCCCCGTTTCGCTCGGCCGCGCGCCGCTCCCCGGTCACGTGCCGGCGGTAGTCGTCGAGGTCCCCATCGAACGGGCGGCAGGTGCCGTCCGCGACCAGCCACAGCCGGTCGGCGGTCGCCGCCACCAGCCGGGGATCGTGGCTTACCAGCACGACGGCGCCGTCATAGGCGTTGAGCGCCGTCACCAGCGCGTCGCGCGCCTCGATGTCGAGATGGTTGGTCGGCTCGTCCAGCAGCAGCAGGTGCGGCGCGTCGCGCGTGATCAGCGCGAACAGCAGCCGCGCGCGCTCGCCACCCGACAGCTCGCCGACCCTGCGGTCGGCGCGGTCCTGCGCGAAGCCGAACCGGCCGAGATGGGCGCGCAGCTTGACCTCGGGCCGGTCGGGCATGAGCTCGGCGAGGTGATGATAGGCGGTACGGTCGGCCGAGAAGGCCTGGGCCTGCTCCTGGTCGAAATAGCCGACGCGCAGCTTCTGCGCGCGGCGCATGCTGCCGCCCATCGGCTCCAGCCGGCGCGTCAGCAGCTTGAGCAGCGTCGACTTGCCGTTGCCGTTCTGGCCCAGAAGCGCGATGCGGTCGTCCATGTCGATGCGCAGGTCCAGCCGACGCAGCACGGGCTTGCCCGGCACATAGCCGGCCTCGACGCGCTCGAGCGTCAGGATCGGCGGCGCCAGCTTCTCGGGACTGGGGAAATCGAAGGCGATCTCCTCGTCGCGCGCGACCGGCGCCAACGAGCCCATGCGCTCCAGCATCTTGATGCGGCTCTGCGCCTGGCGCGCCTTGCTGGCCTTGTAGCGGAAGCGGTCGATGAAGGACTGGATGTGGCGGCGCTGCGCCAGCTGCTTGGCCGCCTCGGCCGCGCGCAGCGCCTGGCGCTCGGCGCGCGTGCGCTCGTAGTTGTCGTAGTCGCCGCGGTACATCACCAGCTTGCCGCCGTCGATGTGCACGATCTCCTCGACCACGGCGTTCAGCAGGTCGCGGTCGTGGCTGACCAGGATCAGCGTGCCGGGGTATTGCGCGAGGAAGGCTTCGAGCCACAGCCGCGCCTCGAGGTCGAGATGGTTGCTGGGCTCGTCCAGCAGCATCAGGTCGGGATTGGCGAACAGCGTGGCCGCCAGCGCCACGCGCATGCGCCAGCCGCCCGAATAGTCGTCGAGCGGCCGCTGCTGCGCCTCGTGGTCGAAGCCGAGGCCGGCGAGGATCGCCGCGGCGCGCGCCGGCGCCGAATGCGCCCGGATCGTCGCCAGCCGGTCGTGGATCTCGGCGATGCGGCCCGGGTCGGTCGCGGTTTCGGCCTCGCCGAGCAGCGCCGCGCGCTCGATGTCGGCGGCGAGCACGAAGTCGATCAGCGCGGTGACGCCCTCCGGCGCCTGCTGCGACAGGTGCCCGACGCGCGCGCGGGTCGGCAGGTCGATCGCACCTTCGTCGGGATGAAGCTCGCCCAGGATCAGCTTCAGCAGGGTCGACTTGCCGCTGCCGTTGCGGCCGATCAGCCCGCAGCGGTGGCCCGCCGCGACGGCCACGCCGGCGCGATCGAAAATCGCGCGGCCGCCGTAGCGAAACGTCAGGTTGGAGATCGACAGCATGCCGGGGTGATAGCAAGCCGCCGGCAAGGTTGCCAGCCCGGTTGCGGGCGACTATAAGACCGCACCCCGCGGCGGGCAGACGCCGCGGAAACCCGTGTCCTTGCGAGGGAAGCTGCCGCCATGGCCGTCGAGCGCACGCTGTCGATCATCAAGCCGGACGCCACGCGCCGGAACCTGACCGGCAAGATCAACGCCAGGCTGGAGGAGGCGGGCCTGCGCATCGTCGCCCAGAAGCGGCTGCGCCTGTCGCGCGAGCAGGCCGAGGGCTTCTACGCCGTGCACAAGCAGCGTCCGTTCTTCAACGACCTGTGCGCCTTCATGATCTCGGGTCCCGTGGTCGTCCAGGTGCTCGAGGGCGAGAACGCGGTGACGAAGAACCGCGACGTCATGGGCGCGACCAATCCGGCCAATGCGGCGCCGGGGACGATCCGCAAGGAGTTCGCCCAGTCGATCGAGGCCAACTCGGTGCACGGTTCCGACAGCGCCGAGAACGCCCGTACCGAGATCGCGTTCTTCTTCTCTGGCATCGAGATCGTCGGCTGACCTGATCCATGCGCGGCGCGGAGGCCCCGCCCGGGTCCGCGCCGGCGCATCCTTCGCTCGGCAAGCTCTTCGTCGGGTTCCTGTCGGTTGCCGCCGTCGGGTTCGGCGGCGTCATGCCGTGGCTGCGCCGCATGCTGGTGGAGCGCCGGAGCTGGCTCACGGCGGAAGAGTTCAACGACCTGCTGGCGCTGTGCCAGTTCCTGCCCGGGTCGAACGTGGTCAATCTGGCCGTTGCCGTCGGCGCGCGCTTCGGCGGGCTGCGAGGCGCGATCGCAGCGACCACCGGGATGCTCGCCGTGCCCGTCGCGGTCGCGATGGCCGCCGCCGCAGCCTATGCGCGCTGGGGCGGCATCGAGACCGTTCGCGGGGCGCTGACCGGCATCGGCGCCGCCGCGGCAGGGCTGGTGATCGCCATGGCCGTGAAGATGGCGGCGCCACTGCTGCGCAAGCGGCCCGTACAGGCGGTGCCGTTCATCCTGGCGGCCTTCGTCGCCGTCGGCCTGCTGCGCTGGCCGCTCGAATGGGTGGTGCTGGCGCTGTGCCCACTGAGCGTCGTCGTCCATTGGCGGTGGCGCGCATGAACGAGCAGAGCCCGATCCTCGCCGTTGCGCAGCAATTCGCCCAGCTATCGCTCCTGACGGTCGGTGGCGTCATGGCCGTGCTGCCGGAGATGCATCGCGAGGCGGTCGAGTTGCGCGGCTGGATGACCGACGGCGAGTTCGCCAGCCTGTTCGCGATCGCCCAGGCCGCGCCCGGCCCGAACATGCTGGTGGTGACGCTGGTCGGCTGGCACGTGGCGGGCGTCGCCGGCGGCCTGGTCGCGACGGCGGCGATGTGCGCGCCGACCACGCTGCTGACCTTCCTGGTGCTGCGTTTGTGGGACCGCTTCAAGGCGCGGCCGTGGCGCACCGCGGTGCAAGATGGGCTGGCGCCGATCATGGTCGGCCTGGTCTCCGCCAGCGCGCTGCTGCTGACGCGCTCGACCCAGACCGGCTGGGGAACCGTGGCGGTCACCCTCGGCACCGCCGCGCTTGCGGCCGCGACGCCGGTCAATCCGATCTGGGCGATGGCGGCGGCAGCGGCGCTCGGCGTAGCGGGGTTGCTGTAGCGGACGCCGTCGCTCAGACGCCCGGGAACGTGTCGCGCTCGCGCCCGTCGGGCTAATAGAGGCGGGTCTTGTACGACTCGTCGACGCGCTTTTCGGCTTCCTCCACGGTCACGCCCTCCGGGCGGACCTGCTCGACGATCATGCGGCCGAGCGAAGGGAAGGTCTTGGCGTCGACGCGGTAGTCGTCGTGCCACAAGCGTGCGCGCTTCAGCGCCTTGCCGCAATGCAGGAACGCCTCGCGCACGGCCACGCGGATCGCGAGCTTGGGGCGCTTGCCGTTGACCTCGGCGCGCGCGAGCAGGGCTTCGTCGCGCGTCAGCGACGCCGTGCCGTTGACGCGCAGCGTCTCGTCGATGCCGGGGATGAAGAAGATCAGCCCCACCTCGGGCGCGTGCAGCAGGTTGGACATCGTGTCCAGCCGGTTGTTGCCGGGACGGTCGGGGATCACGAGCGTGGCGTCGTCGATCACCTGCACGAAGCCGGGCGCGTCGCCGCGCGGGCTGACGTCGGTGCCGCCCCGTGATCCGTCGACCGCGGGCCGCGTCGACCCGATCACCAGGAACGGCGAGCGGGCGATGAAATTGCGGCAGTGCCGGTCCAGCCGGTCGAGCTGCTTCAGCCGGGCGAGCTCGGAGACCTGCGGATAGAGCGCGCGCAGGCCGGGTTCGTCGCCGGGACCCGACGCGTCGCTCACGTCAGGAAATACGCCATCAGCAAGAGGACGACCGCGATCGCGATGACGCTGTAGAGCAGCAGCTTGCAGAACCCGCTCCAGGTCTGCTGGTGCTGCGACATGTCGAACTCGGACGCGCCGCCGTGCCGTTCCGCCGCCATGATCTTCTTCTCCCCCGGGTCTACGGTCGTTGCCGGCAAAATAATATGAGGGCGGGCCGCCGCCAAGGGCGGATCAACCTGGCTCGAGCGGGTTCAGCACGGCCATTTCCGGCGCACGATGGCCCTCGACGACCGCGCGCTCGCCAACGACCCGCACCTTGCCGGCCGCCACCAGGCCGAGCGCCAGCGGGTAGAGCCGGTGCTCGGCCTGGAGCACGCGCTCGGCCAGCACGTCTTCCGTATCGCCCGGCTGGACCGGTACGGCGGCCTGGGCGATGATCGGCCCGCTGTCCATCTCGGCCCGCACGAAATGCACCGTGCAGCCGGTGAAGCGCACGCCGGCCGCGAGCGCGCGCGCATGCGTGTCGAGCCCGGGAAAGGCGGGCAGCAGGGACGGATGGATGTTGATCATGCGGTCGCGCCAGGCCGCGACGAGACCCGCCGTGAGCAGGCGCATGAAGCCCGCCAGGCAGACGAGGTCGACGCCGGCCCCGCGCAGGCACGCGTCGAGGGCGGCATCGAACGCGGCCCGGTCGGGGAAGTCGCGATGCCGCACGACGCGGGTCGCGATCCCGGCGGCGGCGGCGACGCCGAGCCCGGCCGCGTCGGCGCGGTTGCTCAGCACGAGCGCGATCTCGGCCGGGAAGTCCCTGCCGCGCGCCGCCTCGACCAGCGCCTTCATGTTGCTGCCGCGGCCCGAGATCAGCACGCCCACGCGGCGCCGCACCGACATGTCAGGCGCTTGCCATGCTAGCGGCCCCAGGACCTGTCGAGCCCGGTCACGGAAACGGCCGCGGCGTCGCCCGCGTGCGGCACGATGCTGCCGATGCGATGCACGCGCTCGCCGTCGGCCTCGAGCGAGCGCGTCACCGCCGCGACGTCGGCCTCGGCCACGACCAGCACCATGCCGATGCCGCAATTGAACGTGCGCAGCATCTCGGCGTCGGCGACGTTGCCGCTGCGCCTCAGCCACTGGAACACCGGCGGCAGGGGCCAGCCCGCCGCGTCGATCTCGGCGCGCGCCGTCTTCGGCAGGACGCGCGGCAGGTTCTCGACGATGCCGCCGCCGGTGATGTGCGCCATCGCCTTGATGCCGCCGACCTTCAAGCCGTCGAGGCGCAGGGCCTTGAGCAGCGGCTTCACGTAGATGCGCGTCGGCTCGAGCAGGGCATGGCCGAGCGTCGTGCCGGCGGCGAACGGAGCCGGCGAGTCGTAGCCGAGATGCGTGTCGGCGACGATGCGGCGCACCAGCGAGAAGCCGTTGGAATGCACGCCCGAGGACGCGAGTCCCAGCACGGCGTCGCCCGCGCGCACGGCGGCGCCGGTGAGCGCCCTGTCGCGCTCGACCGCGCCGACGGCGAAGCCGGCGAGGTCGTAGTCGCCCGCCGCGTACATGCCCGGCATCTCGGCGGTCTCGCCGCCGACCAAAGCGCAGCCGGCGATGCGGCAGCCCTCGGCGATGCCGTGCAGCACCGAAGTGGCCACATCCAGCTCGAGCCTGCCGGAGGCGAAGTAGTCGAGGAAGAACAGCGGCTCGGCACCCTGCACGACCAGGTCGTTGACGTTCATCGCCACCAGGTCGATCCCGACCGTGTCGTGCTTGCCGGCGGCGATGGCGACCTTGAGCTTGGTGCCGACGCCGTCGGTGGTCGAGACGAGCAGCGGATCCTTGAAACCAGCGGCTTTCGGGTCGAAGAACGCGCCGAATCCGCCGAGCCGGGCATCGGCGCCGGGTCGCGCGGTGGAACGCGCCAAGGGCTTGATCGCCTGGACCAGCGCCTCGCCGGCGTCGATGTCGACGCCTGAATCCCTGTAGCTCCGGCTGACTATGGTATCCTCGGTCGGGTTCCGTTAAGAAGACACCGCGCCCGCTCGCGCAGGGCCGCCGCTTGTGGCGGAGCCGGCGACGGGCGCGCCGACAATACTGTTTCCGGGACGGTTTGCAATGGCCGGGCTGGCTCGGGCCGGGCAGTCAAGACGCGGCGCGATCGCCGCCTTCGCCGCCCTGGCGGTCGCGCTGTGGCTGGGCGCACCGGCCGCGCCGCTGCGTGCCCAAGGCCTCGGCCAGGCGGACGACGTGTTCACGGTGCGCGTGCCGGTCGACACCACCGCCAACACCGCGGCCAATGCGCGCGCGCAGGCGCTGGCGGACGGCCAGCGCCGCGCGCTGCGCCGCGTGTTCGAGCGGATCGTGCTGACCGAGGACATGGCGCGCCTGCCCCGCCTCAACGACCGCGCAATCGAAGGCTTGGTGCGCGCGCTCGAGGTCGACAAGGAGCGCACGTCGGCGGTGCGCTACCTGGCGGAGCTCACCATCCGCCTCAAGCCGGACGAGGTGCGCGGCCTGCTGCAGCAGGCCGGCCTGCGCTTCGCCGAGACGCGCAGCCGGCCGGTGCTCGTGCTGCCCGTGCTGCGCGAGGGAGACAATGCGCTGCTGTGGGAGGAGACGAACCGCTGGCGCCGCGTCTGGGCCGAGATGCCGGCGCCCGACGGGCTGGTGCCGATCATCGTGCCGATCGGCGACCTGACCGACGGCGAGACGATCGACGCCGCCGCGGCGCTGGCGGGCGACGAGGGGAAGCTCGCGGCCATCATGCAGCGCTACCGTGCCGCCGCGGCTATCGTCGCGGTGGCGGAACCGCCGGCGAGTCCGCAGCCGCGCGCGCCGCTGCGCCTCGCCGTCACCCGCTA